>JAISXA010000154.1 GCA_031270685.1 Planctomycetota bacterium | reverse complement strand
CTGCCGGACTTTCGCGGCGGCGGGAGTTCGTACAGGGCGGCATCCGCCCGCAATCGTGAAACAAGGGTGACCCGGTGTGGCAGTCTTCCCGCCAGGGGCGCATAAGCCCCGTCGGCGACGAGGCAGAAGTCATGGTCGGGCAGCCAGTTGGCGAGTTCGCCTAGTACACAGTCAATCTTTTATTTTCGGATAAAGGCGTTTCAGTTTTATTCGTGCATTCTTGTTTGTGAAGCGCCAGTCGATGGTACTTTTGCCGTTATTTCTCTTCTGCGTCCATACCGCCACCTGTTTGCGCATTGACGATAGGGTTTCGACTCGGTCGGCAAGTCCGTGATTGTTTATTACACTGAGCTCTATCTCGGCCATATTCAGCCAACTGCCATGCTTGGGGGTGTAATGGATTTCCAAACGGTCCCAAATCCTCTTCGCCTCTTCCGGCGCAAAGGCCTCGTACAACGAGGCGGGACTATGCGTATTGAGGTTGTCCATCACCAGCACCACTTTCTCGGCGTCGGGAAAATCTTCGTCCACAAGACGGCGGATTTGTTCCGCCCAGTCCTTGCGGGTTCGCCGCTCTGTGACCTCCACCCGACGCCAACCCAGCAATGGAGCGGAAAACATGAACAAGTTACAGGTGCCATTCCTCACGTACTCATGGTCATAGCGTTCTGGTTCGCCGGGACGCGCTGGAATAGGAATGCGCGTTTCGCCAATAAGCTGCTTCGGACACTCGTCCATGCACACCAGCGGATGCGCCTCGTCTATGGGTCGCTCATAGACATCGAGTACATCCTCCATGTTGGCCACAAACTCGGCGTTGCCTTGTGGAGGAATGCAATACTCTATCCGCTGCCAAGGTTTAAGTTCGTTTTTTTTAGCGTCTGTCGCACCGTCTCATGCGATACATCGCCCAGTTCCAACTTTGCCACCAAGTGGTCGCGTAATAAGCGAATGGTCCAACGCTTGCACCCTTCTGGTTTGGCCGAACAGACCAAAGCGACAAGTTGGGCTTCGGCTCTTCCATCAAGCACCGTATGGCGAGGGGCCTTGGGCTTGCCGTTGAGGGTGCTCTCGAAACCCTCCTCGACAAAGCGCTGCCGTAACTTTTCCAGTGCCCTTGAAGTCATGCCTGTGGCTTCGGCAATGGCTGCGTCAGTTAAACCATTGTGCGCATGAAGTAGCGCTTGCGCACGATTCCGTATTTGCGCCGAACGTTTACCCTTACCCAAGAGCTCCGTAAGATGAGATACTTCATCTGGATCCAGTGTAACCCGGTAAAGTTTTCGCATAATCTCCTCCGGTTAAAGTGGAACGCCTACCCGAAGGATATAGATTCTTATCCGTAATTACAAGATTGACTGTGTACTAGAGTCAGGAGACGGATACGGTAATTCTGCACGTCCGGATCTATGCGGGGGATGGGGCGAAAGCCCCATCCCTATAGCGACCGCAAGGGTTATGATTTTTACAAATTGTGCATTCGGCGGTTTGAATGCCCAATTTGCAAAACTTCACTTCATGATTTCCCTGAAATTGCTGCGATCGACCAGCGTTCCGGGCAGGCGGTAGTCGAGCGGCGGCTCCTCGCCGTCCCTGATCCAGCGGTACATGCTTTCCGCCGCGCGATAGCCGTGCTGGTGTCCGGACATGAAGACCGAGGCGAAAAAGCCGCTGGGAGTCGTCTTCTCGAATTCGATCCTGGCCTCCTGTCCGCCGTTGATGCCAACGCCGATGATGTTTTCCGTCTTGTAGCCGCGGCCCTCGAGGGCGCGGACGGCGCCGACGACTATGGGGTCGTTCGATGCGGTGACGAACCAGTTCTTCGCCTCCGGGTGCTGGGTGATGGTGACGTCGGCTGCGTTGAAGGAGCCGATGGAATCCCAGGACCGGATCGGCGCGTCGTACATCGACGCGCGGGGGAAGCCGCGCTTGACCAGGGTGTCGCGGCAGCCGCCGATCCTTTCCATCGCGGTCGCCAGTTCCTCGATGGTCATGGCCATCAGGGCGGTGTCCTCCCATTTCCAGCCCCGTCGCGTCGCCTCGGCGAACATCGCCTCGCCGACCTGAACGCCGATGTCGTAGGCGGCGACGCCGGAATAATGGACTTCGGTCATGACCTTGCCCTCGGCATCCTCGAACTGGTTCGCTATCGAATAGAGCTTGACGCCGAGCGCCGCGCAGCGGTTTTTCACCGCCGGGCCGAGTTTGGTTTCCGGCGTCGCGAACAGTATGCCCTGCACGCCCTGCGCCGCGTGGTTGTCGAGGGCGGCGAGAATCCGGTCGGCGTCGGTGGCCTCGGTTTTGATCAGGGCGAATCCGAACTTGTCGGCCGCCTCTTGCGCCCCGTCCCATTCGCGCTGCCACCAGTTGTCCGTGGCGTCGGGAATGATGTAGCCGATCTTGATTTCCCCCGCGCCGGCGAACCCGGGCGCGAGGAACGCCGCCGCCGCCCACACCGCGAAAATCGCCCGCAAGCCGCCGCCCACCATACGCATCCTCATGCTTGTCCTCCCGTTAAAAAGAATCGACCGGATCCGTATCCGGTTCGGAACGCGATTTCCGCGCCGCCAGACCGACAAGAACGCCCTTGCGGCGCAGGTTCTTCCCGCGAATTATGGGTCGCGCGGCGGCGCCGATTCCAGGGCAAGCTCAACGGCTTTCCGAATGACAATGCTGGAATTGGTGGCGCCGGTTATGGCATCCACGTCCAGTCTTTGCCGGCGCACCATCTCTTCGGGAAGGGGAAGCGCCGCCTCACCCCTCCCGTGACGATATTCCAGCAACCGAATCGCCGCCAACTTGCCTTCACGCACCGTCACTTCCGCTTTGGCGGCGATAAAATCCGCGTCATATTCCCCCTGATAGACGCCATCTCTCACCGCCCCCGGATCAATTCCAGAAAACCGGGTGTCCGCAATCTTTTGCTCATAGGCGCGCAGACGAAAGAGCATATACAGACCCGCACCCCCTGCCAAAAGCGCTACGCCCAAGATCCCGCCTGTCAGCCATCGGCGTCGACTCATAACCGTTATCCTTTTTTGATTTCCTTTAAAACCTAGGTAAAAAGTCAACCATAGCGCGGCATGGGGCGAAGTCAAATCCAATCCGCATCAATGGAGCGCAACGCGTCGAATCCGGCATCGAACCAGCCCGGGAAGGCGAGCGCCGCCGCTCCCACGGCATCCGGCATTTCCAGGGAAGAGGAGAGGAGGGCCGTGTTCTTCACCTTCACGGCGAAGCAGCTTTTGGCCAGTTCCTTTCGGGCGGCGGGCAGGACGACCCCGGCGTAACGCATGAGGCCGCCGTGCATGATGACGCTGTCAGGGCTGAAGAGATTGATGATAGTGCCCAAGCCTCGGCCAAGCCAGGCGCCCGCCTTGCGCAAGATCCCGATTTCGGGGGGGCGGAGATCGTTCCCGGCAAGCGGGGCGGGGTGGCCTCCCGGGAACAGGCGCTCCGGGTCCACGCCCGCCGCCCGCATGTCCTCCTTGAGCGCGGTCTCCCCCAAGTAGGCCTCGAGGCAGCCCCGGTTGCCGCAACGGCATTTCTTGCCGCGGGGCTGCACGACCACGTGGCCGAGCTCGCCGACGAAGCTTTCCGGCCCGTGATAGAGACGGCTACGGTCGACCATGACCACCGAGATGCCGACATTGATTTCCAGATTCGCGAAACTGCCGGCGGTCGCCCCCAGGCCGAACCAGTTCTCGGCCAGCGCCGCCGCCCGGGAAGAGTGCTCGAACCACACCGGCCCGAGGCCGAGTTTCCGGAACGGTTCGCGGAAACGGAACTTGTCGAGACAGTCGAGATTCGCGGCCGAGTGGATGACGCCCCGGCGCAAATCCATCAGTCCCGGAAAACTTATGCCGATTCCCGCGAGCTTCCCGACCTGCCGCGCCATGCGTCCGGCCAGTCGGCGGATCATGTCCACCAGAGCGTCAACGGAAATTCCGGCCGGCAACGGGCGCACCTCCGTCCGGACTGGTTTTGCGGGAAATTCGAAGAGCGCGCAATTTATCCGTCGCGCCTGAACCGCCAGCCCCAGCGAATAGTTGCGCCTGGGAATGAAATCCAGTAACTGGGCCGGCCTGCCGCGCGAGGAGGCCCCGACTCCCGCTTCCCGGATGAACCCGGCCTTCATCAGCTCGGCGGAAAACATGGAAACGCATTTTTTGTCTATCCCGGTCAGGCGCGAAAGGTTCGCCCTGCTGATCGGCGCATGGCGGCGCAGGGTCTGCATGAAACTGGCCAGATTGTGATTTTTCATCGTTCCATGGTTGGCGACGGATGGAACGGGAATCGCTTCGGGAAGCATGCGGCGCTCCACATTGCGGCGTGTTGTTCCGCCGGCGCGGCTACCTCTCCAGCCAGGCCGCGTACTTTCTGTCCGTCAGCGCGCGGTCGCCCAGGGCGTCGCGGAGAGGATCCCAGGACGGATCCGCGGCATAGCCGAGGAGATTGTGTTTTCGCCAGCCCTCGGCGAAGGCGAATTTGCCCGACATTTCTCCCATCGCCCGGCACAGGTCCACCATGGTCTGGAGGTAGGAATCCATGCCCTGCGTCGCGTCGAGCCACTGCTTTTGGCTGTGGTGGCAGGCCAGCAGCTCTTTTTTCGCGTCGATGTGATCCCCGATGTCCACCCACAGCCCGGAACGGATGCGTTTCCCCATCCCGTCGCGCAGGCCGTGCGGCATGGCGTGATACACCGCGACGTCGGCGAAATAGGGCTTGACGGCGGGAACGCAGGGGGAATTTTTCATGCTTTTGCAAAACGCCGCGCCGCAGGCGAGACGGGCGGCGCTTTCGTGGTCTTCGGCGTAGTCGTCCAGGCTCTGGGTGAGGATGACGCCGGGGCGCGCCTTGCGGATCGCGGCCGTGACCCGGGCGAGTTGCCGGTTTTCATAGGCGATGCCGAGGTCGCCGACGATCGGCCGGTGGTGGATGAATCCCGCGCGTTCGCAGGACGCCCTGGCCTCGCTCAGGCGAACCTTGGCCGTCCCGGCGCGGGACAGGGTCATGGAGCCCACATCGCCGTTCGATATGTTGAAATAATGCACTTCCCACCCCATCTCCCGGAGGGCGAGAAGGGTTCCGGCCATGGCGAACTCGATGTCGTCGGGATGCGCGGCGATGGCCATGACGCATTGCGGATTGGCTTGCGCTTCGACCTTGGCCTTTTTTTCCCCAGCCATTTCGGGATCCTTTCCTGAACGCTAATCCTTGGGGGGTGAAGCGCTTCGCGCGCCGCGGAATCATTCCGGATCCGCTGGCGGGCGGAGCGGGATTTTTTGGATTTTTTTGTTGAAAACTTCCACTAATTAACTATAATTTCAAATCCGGATTGTCAAGAAAAATCTTACTGGCCTGCCGCCCCGCGTTAATCAAAAAAGAGGAGAGAAACATGTTGCGCATCGGCATCATCGGCCTCGGGTTCATGGGCAAGATGCATTTCGACACCTATCGGGCCCTCCCGGACCGGGCGGCGGTGACCGCCATCGCCGACGTCGATCCGAAAAAGAGGGCCGGCGACTGGTCGGGAATCGGGGGAAACATCGCCCTGGCCGGCGCGGCGGTCGATCTGACCGGTGTGACCATGTATGAGAACGCCGACGACCTGATCCGGGATCCCGAGGTCGATGTCGTCGACATAACCCTGCCGACTTACCTCCATTGCGAATACGCGCTCAAGGCCCTGGCCGCCGGCAAGGATACGCTGTGCGAAAAACCCATGGCCGTCAATTCCGGCGAGGCGGCGAAAATGGCCGAGGCGGCGGACCAGGCGGGACGGACCCTGCTGATCGGCCAGTGCATCCGCTTCTGGCCCGCCTACGCCAAGGCGCGCGAAATCGTCCGGGGCGGCGAATACGGCGCGGTCAGGACCGCCCGCTTCCAACGCTATTCCACCCTGCCGACCTGGAGCTGGCAAAACTGGATTCTCGATGCGGGAAAGAGCGGCCTGGCCGCTCTGGACCTGCACATTCACGACGCCGACTTCGTCGCCCACCTTTTCGGCCAGCCGGAAAGCGTCCGCAGTTTTGGCGGCGGCGTCAACCCCGGCGGCTGGGATCATATCCTCACCCGCTACCAGTACCCCGGCGACCTGCTGGTCACCGCCGAGGGCGCGTGGGAGTATGCGCCGGGATTTCCCTTCTCCATGACCTTCGCCATCCATCTGGAAAAGGCCAGCCTCAACCTCGCTGCGGACGGCAAACTGACCCTCTATCCCATTTCCGGCGCGGAGCCGTCCGGGATCGTCCTGGACGCGGAGAGCGGCTATTGGCACGAGTTGACGCATTTCCTGGACTGCATACAAACCGGAAAGAAGTCGGAAGTGCTGACCGCCGACTCGGCGCTGCGGAGCGTGCGCCTGGTGGAGTCGGAAATGGAATCAATCCGTTCGGGCGGCGCCGTGAAGCTGTAGCAGATTCGGGCGGCGGTTGGCCCGGTTTCCCGTAAAGGCGGTGGAAAGCATAGCCATGAAAAACGTCATGCAGATAAATTATTGGACCATCGGTGGATTCGACAACGCCAAACCGGTGGCCGACGCCCTGCGGGAAGCCAGGGACATGGGCTACGAGGGAATGGAACTCGCCTTCGGCGGAGGGGTGTTCGGCCCCGACACCGACGAAAAGACCTGCCGGGGCTACCGCGACGCGGCCGAAAAGCTGGGAATGCGCATCGCCAGCGTCGCTTCCGGGACGTACTGGGACCTGCCGCTGTCCAGCCCCGACGCCGGGGTCAGGGAGCGGGCGGTGGCGTTCGCGCGCAGTCATCTGCGCGCCGCCTCTTTTGTCGGGGCGGAGACCGTCCTCGTCATTCCCGGGGTAGTCGCCGTTCCCTGGGAGCCGTCCAGACCGGTCACGCCCTATGCCGAAGCGTGCAAATGGGCGTCGCAATCGGTATGGAAGCTTCTGCCGACGGCGGACCGATACGGAGTCGACATCGGCCTGGAAAACGTATGGAACTGGTTCCTTTCCGATCCGGTGGCGATGAAGACCTTCATCGACCAGTTCAACCATTATCGCGTCGGTTCATATTTCGACGTCGCGAATTGCGTCATCAACGGCTGTCCCGAGCATTGGATCGATCTCCTCGGCCACCGCATCAAGGCGGTGCATTTCAAGAACTATTCCCGCAACGACGATTGCGGCGGGGGCTTGCACGGATTCGGCGAGGACTTGCTGCGGGGCGACGTCGACTGGGCGACGGTCGTCCAGGCCCTGGAGCGGATCGGATACGCGGGTCCGGTCACCGCCGAACTCATTCCCTTCTGCCGTCTTCCCGACCTGACGCTCCCGGATTTGGCGCTGGCCCGCGACAATGCGCCCCGGCTCGCTAGAATCATGGGCAAATAAGCCGCTTGCGCGCCGGGTCCCGTAACGGCGCATCCCGGCCCTTTCGAAAGGAAATGCGATGGCGACGAAAAGAAGGGAAAGCAAGGTCGCTCCCGGCTGGTGGGACTTCACGACCCTGGATGCGGAGACGCTCGACGCCGCCGCCGCGCTTTCGGCGGACGACCTGGAAGGGCTGTCGCGGGACGGATTCAAGGTGCGGATCTACGAATCCCGGGAGGAATTTTACAACGCCCAGGCGCTTGAATACGTCGAGGCCTGGCTGCAGGCAGCTCCCGGCCGCCCGGCCGGCATTTGCGGCCCCATCGGCCCGGTCGAGCAGCTTCCACTGGTCGCGCAGATCGTGAACGCCATCGGGCTCGACCTGAAGCATGCCCATTTCTGGGGGATGGACGAGTGGGTCGTCGACGGCGAAACGGTTCCCGTCGACCATCCCCTCAGCTTCCAGCGGGCGGACCTGGAGTTGTGCTTCAACCGCATCAGGCCCGAATTGCGAATGCCGAAGGAGAACCTGCACTTCCCCGGCGTCGACGTAAAACCCTATGTCAACAGTTGGGATCGGGCGCGCTGCGTCATTATGCAGGGCGGGCAGGGCGAGGTGAAGCACTGGGCCTTCAACGACCCCCCGCGCCGCGAGGGGAAGTACGCCGACCAGCCCCCGTCCCCGGCCGAATACCGGAAGCAGGGGACGCGGCTGGTGACGCTGCATCCCCTGACCATGATTCAAAACGCCCGCAGCTCGGGCGGCGGACGGGTTCAGGACGTGCCGTCGCAGGCGATGACCGTCGGACCGGCGGAGACGTGGAAGGCGGAGTGCGTATCCATCTGGCAGCGCCGGATCGATGACAACCCGCTCGGCATCAGGCTGACCGCCTACATGATCTCCAAGCGCATTCCGGACGCGGCGGTCCCCATGTCACTGTTGGCCGACCATCACGACGTCAGGTTCAGCTATCTTCGCTCGAGCATCGGCGAGTGCGCGTTGAAAATCTGATCCGCCCGCCGCAAAGGTTCCGCGACCGCGGCGGCGGAGGCGCCGATGCGATGTTCCGGCACCGGGTCTTTCCGGCCGGCGAAGGATGGAGGGCGCGACATGGCGACGGTTTCAATCCGGGAGGTCGTAAAAAAGTTCGGCGACCTGACCGTCATGCACGGGGTATCCATCGATATCGCGGACGGGGAGTTCGTTGTTCTCGTCGGCCCGTCGGGATGCGGCAAGTCCACGCTGCTGCGGATGATCGCCGGGCTGGAAAAGATCACCGCCGGAACCGTCAGCATCGGCGGGCGGGTGGTGAACAACCTTCCCCCCAAGGATCGCGACATCTCCATGGTGTTTCAGAATTACGCCCTGTACCCGCATATGACGGTCGCCGAGAACATGTCCTTCTCCCTCACCATCGCCGGAACGCCGGAGGGGGAGAAGAAATCCCGGGTCGCGGCGGCGGCGGAAATCCTCGGCCTCGGACCGCTGCTCGACCGGTTTCCCCGCCAGCTTTCCGGCGGGCAGCGGCAGCGCGTCGCCATGGGCCGCTCCATCGTGCGCGATCCCCAGGTGTTTCTGTTCGACGAGCCCCTGTCCAACCTGGACGCCAAGCTTCGCGTCGCCATGCGGGCCGAGATCAAAAGCCTTCACCAACGGCTCAACACCACCGTCGTCTACGTCACCCACGACCAGGTCGAAGCGATGACCATGGCGGACAAGATCGTCGTGCTGCGCTCGGGGCGGGTGGAACAGATCGGGGGGCCGCTCGAATTGTACGACGACCCGTGCAACCGTTTCGTCGCCCAATTCATCGGGTCGCCCGCGATGAATGTGTTGCCGGCGTCCTGCCGGGACGGCAAACTGGTTTTGCCGGGCGGGGCGGTCCTGGACGCGGCGCCGCCGGCGCTGCCCGACGGCGCGGAGTTGCTGGTGGGCAAGCGTCCCGAGCACGTGCGCCTCGGCGGGGGCGGAGTTCCGGCGCGGGTGAAGGTGGTCGAGCCGACAGGTTCGGAAACCTGCGTGCTCGCCGATCTGTCGGGGCGGGATTTCGTGTGCGTGTTCAGGGACCGGATGCCGGTCCGCGCCGGGGACGCCGTTTCCCTGTCCTTTGCCGGCGGAGCCACCTATTTCTTCGACAAGGACACGGAGTTGCGCATCCGGTGAGTCGTTTGGCGGTTTCACTGTTTTTTGTTTTTTGCAAAGAGGAGAGCGATCATGAGAAAAGTTCTGGTGTTGGCGTTTGTCGCGGCGTTCTCCGCCGCGTCGGCCGCGTCGGCCGCCGACAACTCCACGCTCGCGGGTTGGGGCGCGGAGGTCAAGGCCCGGTTCGGCGGTGAAACCATCACGGCGGCGATGGCCTCCCACCCCTCCACGGACGCGTTCAAGACCATGGAGCGCGAGTTCACCGCTCTCACCGGCATCAAGGTGACCTGGGACATCGTCGAGGAGACGAACCTGAAAAACAAGCAATTGCTGGACGCCCAGGGCGCGGGCAGCTACGACGTCATGATGGTCGACGCCTTCTGGATGAGCGAATACGCCTCGAAGAAGGTCCTCGCCCCGATCCAGGCTTACGCCGACGATCCGGCGAAGACCCCGGCCTGGTTCGATTACGCTGACATCATGCCCGCCTACCGCAACGGCATCGCCGGGGCGAACGGGGTCAATTACGGCATTCCCACCGCCGGCGAGACCAGGTTCATCGCCTACCGCACCGACTTGTTCGAGAAGTACGGCAAGCAACCGCCCAAGACGATGGACCAATACCTCGAACTGGCGCGCTTTTTCAACGGGAAGGAACCGGGGCTGTACGGCGTCTCCATGCGCGCGCAGCGCGGCATTCACTTCGCGTCCGGCTGGATGAGCCTCATGTACAATTTCGGCGGCGGATTCATGGACCAGGCGGCCCTCGCCGACGGAGAAACGGTCATGACCTGCAACACCCCCGAGACCAAGGCCTCGCTCAAGTTTTACGTGGACCTGCTGCGTAACGCCCCGCCGGATGTCGGCAGCTATACGCATGAAGAGGCGCTTGGCGCGTTTTTGACCGGCAAGACCGCGATGTGGTTGGACGCGACCGCCCTCGCCAACCAGATCACCAACCCCGCCAGCTCCACCGTCTCCGGCAAGGTCGCCTTCGTCCCCACCCCCACCGGCCCCGCCGGCGACGGCGCGGCGTTGGCCGGCTGGAACCTGGCCATTTCGGCGAAATCCGCGAAAAAGGACGCGGCATGGGCGTTCATCGCGTTCATGGCCAGCCGCGCGAAGTCCGAGGACTACGTGCTGGCGGGCGGCGTCGCCACCCGGACTTCCGTGTTCAACAATCCCAAGCTTCTGGCGGCCAATCCCTCCTATCCCGCCCAGGAGAAGGCGTTGATCAGCGCGAACGGGCTGGTGAAGAAGGGCTTGTCCTGGATTCCGCAGTACGACCAGATCAACCAGGTCCTGGACATCGCCGGAAGGTACGGTTCGGCCGCGCTCGCAGGCGATATCGACACCGATGCAGCATGCGACCGCATCCAGCGGGACTCCGAGGATCTTGTTGACTGAAGTTTATCAAATTGGGCTTTCAAACCGTCGAATGCCCGATTTTGAACCATCACAACCCTTGCGGCACAGGCGTTTTATTTTTCGCGAAATGGCGATCGGCGGTTTGATCGCCATTTCGCGAAACTTCGGTTATTGACCGGGTCGAGGGGACGAATGACCGCTCCGGATGAATCGGGGGATCCAGGGAGGGGGGAATATGGCGGATGAAGTCGAATTGCGGGAAAGCATGCGCGGCTTCTTCCGCGGGGAAAAGCCCGGCTTCTTTCAGCAAAACCAACATCTCAAATACATCGCCCCAGCCATGGCGGTCATGGTGCTGCTGTCGGTCGTGCCCACGCTGTTCACCATAATCATTGCTTTCACCAACTACCGGCTGGGTTGGGAATTCGACCGGGCGCGGATCGTCTGGTTCGGTAATTTTCACCGGCTCTTTTCCGGCGGTGATCCCGATTTTTGGCACTCGGTCTGGATCAGCGTCCTGTTCATGGTCCTGGCCACGGCGATCGAGCTGGCGCTCGGATTCTTCATCGCCTCGCTGCTCAATTCGACCGAGTTCCCGCTCAAGCCGGTCGTCATCGGCATCCTGATCATCCCGCTCGCCATGACCCCGTCGATCGCGGCGCAGATGTGGAAGCTGATGCTGAACGCGGAGTACGGGATCGTCAATTACCTTCTCCAGAGCCTGTTCGATCTGAAGATCATCTGGCTGTCCAAGGACCTGGCTTTCTGGTCGGTGCTGCTGGTCGATGTCTGGCAATTCACGCCCTTCGTGGCGCTCATCATCTACGCGGGCCTGCGCTCGCTGCCGTCGGAGCCCTACGAATCGGCGGCGATCGACGGCGCCTCCCGCCTGCAACTGTTGCGCTACGTCACCCTGCCCATGCTCCGGAAGCTGGTCTATCTATGCCTTCTCATGCGCGCCATCGACTCGCTTAAGCTGTTCGACACCGCGTTCGTCCTGACCCAGGGCGGCCCCGGCAACGCCACCGAGTTCCTGAGCCTCCACGTGTTCCGCCTGGCCAACGCCCAGAACGGGCTTATCGGCAGGGCCGCCGCCGTGGCGCTGGTGCTGCTGGTCATCGTCGGGGTCATCAGCCAGATCCTGATCAAACAGCAGCGGAAAGGGGAGTGCTGACATGTCGCGCGAAGACGGCTGCGGCAAGATCGTCTCCTGGGCGCGGGGAATCCTGATCGCGCTCATCAGCCTCGCCTTTCTCTTCCCCTTTCTGTGCATGCTGCTGGTCAGCCTCCGCAGCCGGGTCGACGCCATCCAGCCGGAAAGGATTTTCACCGCGCCGCTCACCCTCGACAACTACCGGCTAGCGATCGGCGGCGACCTTGGCTCCTATTTCGTCAACAGCGTTGCCGTCGCCTTGTTCACGACGCTGGCGTCGCTGATCCTGGGCTCCCTCGCCGCCTACGGCTTCGCGCGGTACCAATGGGAAAAGCGGGAGGACCGGGCGTTCTGGATCCTGAGCCAGAAGTTCCTTCCCGCCATGGCGGTGGTGATCCCCTATTTCCTGATGGCGTCCCTGTTCAACCTGCTGGATACCCGGGTCCTTCTGGTCATTTGCTACACCGCCTTCAACATCCCCTTCACCATCTGGATGATGCGGGGCTTTATCGAGGACCTCCCGGCGGAGCTCGAGGAGGCCGCCTTCATGGACGGCTGCACCCGGCTGCAAACCATCCGCCGCATCGTCCTGCCGCTGGTCCTGCCGGGAATGACCGCCACCGCCATATTCTGCGTCATCAATTCCTGGAACGAATTCGTCTTCGCCAATTTCCTTACCAGCATCCACGCCAAAACCGTCCCGACCTCGGTCATGATGTATCTGTCGATCTCCGGGGTGAAATGGGGGGAGATGGCCGCCACCGGCGTTCTCGCGGTGTTGCCGGTCTTCGCCTTCGCCATCGGGGTCCAAAAATACATGATTCGCGGTCTGACCTTCGGAGCCGTGAAAGGCTGAGGCGTTTAGCGCAAGGAGGACATCGTGAGCGGAAAACTGAAAATGGCCATCGTCGGCGCCGGCATCTGGGGGGAGAACCACGCGAAAATATACCAGGCCCATCCCTTCTGCGAGACGGTCGCCGTGTGCGACCAAAACCGCGCCAAAGCCGGGGACCTGGCGGAAAGGCTGGGGATTCCCCGCTGCTACGACGACTACCGGGAGATGTTCGCGCAAAGCGGGTGCGACGCGGTCGCCATCGTGACTCCGGACTTCGCCCACGCCGCCGCGGCGATCGCGGCGGCGGAACACAAAAAACACATCCTTATTGAAAAGCCGTTGGCGACGAAGCGCGACGAGGTTCACGCGATCGTCGCGGCGGTCGAGCGGAACGGGGTGCGCGCGATGGTGGATCTGCACAACCGCTGGAGCCCCCCCTTCAACGTCGCCCATCAAAGCCTGGAAAAGGGCGAGCTCGGCGTCCCCCGTACCGCCTACATGCGCCTGAACGACGTCAAATGGGTGGCGACCGACATGTTGCCGTGGGCGGCACAATCGTCGATCCTGTGGTTCCTCGGCAGCCACAGCCTGGACACGCTGCGTTGGTTTTTCAACGACGAGGTGGCGCGGGTCTATGCGGTGAGCAGCGCGGGTACGCTCAAGGGCCTGGGCGTGGACGCCGTCGACGCCTATCTGACGACGCTGGAGTTCAGGAACGGCGGCATCGCGCAGATGGAGAACGGGTGGATCACCCCCAACGCCAACCCCTGCCTCAACGATATCAAGTTCACTATTCTCGGCGACAAGGGCATGATCAGCATCGACGCCAGCAATCACAACCTGATCCAGAAATACACCGACCACAAGGTCGAGGTCCCGGACATCGTGGTGCAACATTCCATTTTCGGCTTCCCCAAGGGATTCGCCTTCGAAAGCATCCGCGCCTTCGTGGACTGCGTGCTGAGCGGCGATGAGTTCCCGGTCGGCATTTACGACGCCGCGAAAACCAGCCTCGCGATCCTGGCCGTCATGGAGTCGGCCAAAACCAGAATGCCGGTCGAGGTCGAATATTGAGATGGGAGGCGATCATGAAGGTGGCGATCATCAACGGCAGTCCGCGCAAGAACGGCAACACCTTTACGGCGCTCAGCGCCGCGGAGGAGGCATTGCGCGCGCGGGGAATCGGGACGGAGTGGATTGAAGCCGCCGGCGAGTCGATTCGCGGCTGCAGCGGCTGCGGGGTGTGCGGAATACGGAAGAACCGACGCTGCGCCTTCGATGACGATTGCGTCAACCGCCACCTGGAGGCCCTGATCGCGGCTGACGGGATGCTGATT
>JAISXA010000091.1 GCA_031270685.1 Planctomycetota bacterium | reverse complement strand
CACTTACAGCATACCCTATAATTGTGATTTGTCAACTGGAGTTTTGCAAATTGGGCATCCAAACCGCCGAATGCCCAATTTGTAAAAATCACAACCCTTGCGGCACAGGCGTTTTCGTTTTTTGCAAAGTGGCGATTGGCGGTTTAATCGCTATTTTGCAAAACTTCAGTTCCTTCAAAAGTCGACAAAACTTCAGTCAAGGATTAATCGCGCTTTATGTATCGATCAATATCCTCGCGGGTCGCTTCATTCGATTCGGGGTTGGCGCTGTGGCGTTTGGCGAGTTCCCCCGCCGCGCTTCCACCCGCGGCCACGCCCTCGGCCGCGCGGAGCGACAAGCCGATCTTGCGGTCGTTGAGGTCGACGTTGATGATCATGATCGTCACTTGGTCGCCGACCTTCACCACCTCTTCGGGCTTTTCGATCTTGCGGTCCGCCATCTCGGAGATATGGAGCAGACCTTCGAGGTCGGGTTCGATCTCGACGAACGCGCCGAAGTTGGTAAGCTTGGTGACGGTGCCGGTGACGATGTCGGAGGTATGGTACTTCTCCGGAATCCGCTTCGCCCACGGGTCGTCCTCGAGCTGCTTTATGCCGAGGGTGACGCGCTTCCTCTCCTGGTCCACGGCCAGAACGACGGCGCGGACGGCGTCGCCTTTCTTCAGCAGGGCGGAGGGGTGCGCGAACTTCTTGGTCCAGCTCATGTCGTTGACGTGCAGCAAACCGTCGATGCCTTCTTCGAGCTCGATGAACGCGCCGTAGTTGGTCATGTTGCGGACCTTGCCCTCGATGATGGTGCCGATCGGGTACTTGGCCTCGACCTGGGTCCAGGGATTTTCCTCGGTCTGCTTCATGCCGAGCGAAAGTTCATGTTTGTCCTTGTTGATGTCCAGAACCACTACCTCGACATTGTCGCCGACGTTGACCAGCTCCGACGGATGGCTTACCTGGCGGGTCCAGCTCATCTCGCTGATGTGAACCAGGCCTTCTATTCCGTCGGCCAGCTTCACGAAGCAGCCGTAAGGCATGATATTGACGACCGGGCCGGTATGCCGGCTGCCGATGGGGAAGCGTTCCTCGATGCGTTCCCACGGCGATTCCTGGGCCTGCTTGAGGCCGAGGGAGATGCGTTCGCGCTGGAGGTCGAAGTCCAGGACCTTGACCTCGATCTGCTGGTCGAGTTTAACCACTTCGGTCGGGTGCGAGACGCGGCCCCAGCTCATGTCGGTGATGTGCAACAGGCCGTCGATGCCGCCGAGATCGACGAATGCGCCGAAATCGGTGATGTTCTTGACCGCGCCCCTGCGGATCTCGCCCTTGACCAGGGATTTGAGGACTTCCGACTTGCGGCGTTCGCGCTCCTCTTCCATCAGTTTGCGGCGGGAGAGGACGATGTTGCGGCGGTCGCGGTCGATCTTGATGATCTTGCATTCGAGCTCGCGGCCGATATATTCGCTGACGTCCGTTGAACGGCGGATATCGACCTGGGAAGCGGGCAGGAACACCGGGACGCCGATGTCCACCAGCAGGCCGCCCTTGATCTTGCGAATGACCTTGCCCGTGACGACGTCGCCGACGTCGTGCTTATTCATGATCCGTTCCCAATTGCGGATGCGGTCGGCTTTCCGCTTTGAAAGGACGATCTCGCCGTTTTCCTCGTCGATTTCCTCGAGCAGCACCTCGATTTCCTGCCCCGCCTCCGGAATATCGTCCGGGCCGAATTCGAGCAGGGGCACGATGCCCTCGGCTTTGTAATTGATGTCGACGACCACATCGTCGCGGGTCACCCGGGTCACCCTGCCCTTGACGATCCCGCCCGGTTCCAGGCTTCTTACGCTGAAACCCTCGTCGGCCTGCGACATGCCGGCCATGGCTTCGCCCAATTCCTTCTGGAGGTCCTCGTCCGAAATGGCGTTTTTCACCAACTCGTATCTACCTGGCCTGACCATTGCACTTCTCCCCGCGCCCGCGACCCACAAAGCCTCCGGGCGCCCGATCAAAAGACGACACCGCCGAACGAACCATTCCGCCGGCCATCCCGCCAACCAGAAAAACGCGCCGCCATTCCGATGGCGACGCCAAATACATATTCGGTATCCGGATTTTCGCAAATTGGGCGTTCAAACCGCCGAACGCCCAATTGGTAAAAATCGCTATCCTTGCGGCACAAGCGTTTTCATTGCTGCAAAACTTTATTCAGTATACTTGAAAACCGCCTCGGATGGGAAGTAAAATCCGGGAATTTCTTCGAATAACCGCCGGCGCATTCGTTTCAATTTTGGGATCACTTGCCGGATGCGGAATTTTGAAGGAACTGAACTTTTGCAAATTGGGCATTCAAACCGCCGAATGCCCAATTGGTAAAAATCACAACCCTTGCGGCACAGGCGTTTTCGTTTTTTGCAAAGTGGCGATTGGCGGTTTAATCGCCACTTTGCAAAACTTCAGTTAAAAGCCGCCCGGATGCGTCCCGGCCATAATCGAATCCCGGACGGCGTTTGGCACGCCTAGCGCCTTGGCCAGCGCCTCGAGGTAGTTTTTCTCCATAAACTGGTCGATGTTGATGGCCGCGCAACTGATGGTGAAAATCCGCAGCGCCTGGTCGGCGTCGCGGACGCCTTGGGCGATGCGGGTTGGATCGAGCGGCTCGGCCATGATTTTGTTGACCAGCGCCTGGCCGTCCGGGCCAAGGTTCATGGCGGAGAACCTCTTCTGCAGCGCCTGCTGCTCCCGGGCGTCGATATGACCGTCCGCTTTGGCGGCGTAAATGAGCGCGCGGAGAATTTGTTCCGCCTGCGCCGACGGATGGGCGGATGACTTGCCGTAATCCGGATCGTTCGCAGCGTTGTTTTCGTCGATGCGGTCCCGGTATTCGGTAAGCCGTTCCGCGCCGCCGTTCAGGAGCGCCCCCAAGCCGGCGCCGATGCCGCCGGCGGCGCCTTTGCCCGAAAAGAGCGAACCCAGGATGCCGGTCAGCGCGCCGGATCCCAGAACTCCTCCGAGGAGATCGCCCAAACCTCCGTCCGCACCCGGGCCCGAATCGGGGACGGAGCGCGAATCGAGCGCCAATCCGCCGCGCGACGCCGCGCCCATGGTCGGGGAGGGCGGGGGAGCGGAGTCGACCGCGCCCGCGCCTTGTCCGAACATTGAAGATAGGGCGGACAGCGCGTCAAGGGTGGAGCCCCCGCTTCCGGATCGTCCGCCCGCGCCGCCCAGCATGTTGCTCAAGTCCTTAAGAAAGTCCATGGTCGTTCTCCCGCTAAAAGTTTTCTCCCCTCGTTAGTCGCCGGTAAGACATTTTATCCGAACTTTTGAAGGAAATCAATCGAACCGCCGATTGATTTCCTTTAAGTTGCGAAAAGACGGCCGATGTCGTATCATGGAGTTTTCCGCGTGCGGACACGCAGCTCTTTGTCGATTTTTGAAAGACGAACCATGGCGATCGAAACAAAAGACAGCGGCTCCTGTCGTTGGGATCTGGTGTCCCTTGGCGAAGTGATGCTCCGTCTCGATCCGGGCGAATGCCGGGTGCATACCGCGCGGTCGTTCCGCGTCTTCGAAGGCGGCGGCGAATACAACGTGGCGCGCGGCCTGCGGCGCTGCTTCGGCCAACGGACCGCCATCGTCACCGCCCTCGCCGACAACGGCGTCGGGCGCCTGGTCGAGGACCTCATGCTCCAGGGCGGGGTTGACCTGTCGCTGGTGCGCTGGGAGCCTTTCGACGGCATCGGGCGCGCGGCGAGGAACGGACTCAATTTCACCGAGCGCGGCTTCGGGCCGCGCGGCGCGGTCGGCGTGTCCGATCGCGCGAACACCGCCGTGTCGCAGCTCAGGCCGGGCATGATCGATTGGGATGCGATCTTCGGCGGGGAGGGCGCGCGCTGGTTCCACTGCGGCGGCATTTTCGCCGCGCTGTCGGACTCCACCCCCGAAGTCGCGCTCGAGGCGGTCAAAAAGGCCAAAAAGCACGGGACGGCGACCAGTTACGACCTTAACTACCGGCCCAGCCTGTGGAAGTCCATCGGCGGTCCGAAACGGGCGCGCGAGGTGAACCGGGAGATCGCCAGGTTCGTCGACGTCATGATCGGCAACGAGGAGGACTTCACCCTGGCGCTCGGTTTCGAGGTCGAGGGCCTCGACGAGAACATCTCCGCCATCGATCCCGCCAACTTCAAGAAAATGCTCGCCGAGGCGCTCAAGGCCTATCCCAACTTCAAGGCCGTCGCCAACACCCTGCGCCAGGTGCGGACCGCCGGCGTCAACGATTGGAGCGCGATCCTCTGGCATGAAGGGGAATTTTACCAGGCGCGGCGGTACGACCGACTGGAAATACTCGACCGCGTCGGCGGCGGCGACTCCTTCGCGTCCGGTCTGATCTATGGTTTTCTGGAAGGGCTTTCTCCCCAGGACTGCGTGGAATACGGCGCCGCGCACGGCGCGCTGGCGATGACCACTCCCGGCGACACCTCGATGGCGACGGTCAAGGAAGTCAAGGCCCTGGTCGGCGGCGGTTCGGCCCGGGTCCAGCGGTGAATTCGCCGCCCCTTCGCGTTGGTGTCCGTTTGCGGAAACGGCTGTCGCGCATCCGCATATCCCCGGAGAACGCGATGGAACGGAAAAGCACGGTCGAAATCAAACCGGCGTACGACGACCTCGACGCGATCCGTTCGCTTTTCAACGAGTACACGGCCTGGCTGGACATGGATTTGACGTTTCAAGGCTTCGCGGAGGAATTCGCGAACCTGCCGGGAAAATACGCGATGCCTGACGGGCGACTCTACCTCGCCGCGCGCGGCGGCGAAGCCGCCGGCTGCGTCGCGCTGCGCCGGTTCGACGAAGCGCGCGCCGAGATAAAGCGGCTTTATGTCCGGCCGGCGTTTCGCGGTTCCGGCCTGGGCCGCCTTCTCGTCGACAAAGTGATCGCCGACGCGCGCGACATCGGTTACGCGGGCATAGTCTTGGATACCGCCGGCCATATGCGGGATGCGGCGAGGCTGTACGGGAAATGCGGCTTCACCGCCATCGCGCCTTACTACGACAATCCCTATCCCGACATGACGTATATGCGCCTCGACCTGTGAGTGGACTTTTGAAGGAAATCAAACAAACCACCGTTTGATTTCCTTCAAAGTTTCAGGGCGTTCGTTTCAACTACGCTTTTCCGGAAACGGACGCAATCCCCGCCTTGTCCACTTTAACCGGAATTTTCCCTTTTACAAGATGGATCCCCGGACTTATACTCAAACTGGGGGTTTGTAACGGTTCGGGGGAGAAGAGGGAGTGGCGGGAATACGTTTCTTGAAAAACGCCGTTTCCGCGGCCGGAAAGATCCTCTTCTTTCTGGCCGCGCTGGCCTCCCCCGCCGCGTCGGGAGAGGACTGCGACTTATCCACCCTGATGCGCCGCTACGAGGCGGTCACCGCCGAGATCGAGGATCTGCTTTCCATCCCCCCGGACCGACGCGTCGCCCGCCGCCACTCCCCCGAAAGGGCCAACGCCCCCGTTTCCGAGCCGGGCAACGCGACGGTGACCGTGGGCGGCGATTTCCGGGCCACCTATGCCGGCGTCCGTTCCAGGACCATCGACGCCGGGCCGGGCGGCCGCGATCTTTTCGGCGCGGACCGCGACACGGTGAAGGCGCGCACCGGTGATCTGTCGCTCACCAGGGCGGCGCTGTACGTCGATGTCGATTTCGGCGACCGCTGGCGGGGACGCCTCGAATTCAACCTCAACGGTTATCCGGGGCCGCACCGCGTGCGCGAGCGCCGCAACCCGAATTCGCCGGGCGGGCAATCCGCCGACTATCTTTACGCCCCCGGGGCCGACGACGACAACCTTGGTGAAGCCTATGTCCAATACCTCAAGGCGGGGCATTCCGGCTTTGGCTTCAAAATAGGGCGTTTCCACCTGCCGTTCGGACTTCGGGGCAGGCCCGACCGCTTCGTCCAATCCTATCTGGCGGCGCCGGATTTCTCGGGATCGTATCTGTTGCATCCGTTCGCCTGGGACGGTTCTCCGCGCCTGCCGCATGCGTCGAGGTTCATCGACCCGTCCTATGCGGCGATGGTCAGTTACGAGCTGCGCGACATCATCCAGTTCCACGCCGCGACCTTCGTCGACGATCCCGAACGCGACGGGCGCGGCGCTTCCCGGCGCGGCGGCGGTTTTCGCGGCGACGATCCGGGCTTGCGGTCGTTCCTCGCCGGCGTCACCCTGTTGCCGCTCAAGGATTGGGAGCTTTCCCTCGGTTTCCGCAACCGCTACAATCGCAACCGGGGAATCGGCTATTGGGCGAACAGCCCGTACCGGCCGGATTTTCTGGAAAACCGCGCGTCGGGGCGGCGCGATCCGCGCTGGGACGCCAATCTGGGTCAATGGAGCGACGACGGCGACGGTCCGCGCTTCGGCTCGAGAAAAAACGAGCAGGCTTTCTTCGTCGGTGCGATGCTGGAAATCCCGAACACCAAGCTCGCGGTCTCGCTCGAATACGCGCACGGCTGGAACCAGGGATTCAACAAATACGTGAGTTCCGACAACGTAAACCTGGGTCTGGCGTACAAGCTTCTTCCGCGCTTGACCCTGATGGGCGAGGGCGAGTGGCTGCGGGTGCGGGACAGCTCGTGGCTGGTGGAGGCGGCGACGAACGAGTGGCGGCGGGACGTCCGCAGGAACGATCTTTACCGCCTGCATCTGGGCCTGGAATACGAACTGTACGACGGTCTGACGCTCGAGGGCGGCTGGCAGTACGAATACTGGCGGATGCGCTCGCTGAAGGGCGATGCGGGGCGCCCATTCGCCAATTCCCTCGACGCGGCGATGTTCCATTTCGGCACGCGCCTTGTTTTTTGACGACTTTTAATGAGTGGACGTTTGGAGGAAATCGGGCGGCGGTTGGATCGATTTCCTTCAACAGTCCACAGGGAGGATCCGCCCCCATGCCCGGCGGATACGCGAATAAGACCCTGGCGGAGTTTATCGACCTCGCCGCTTCCGGGGATCCCGTGCCCGGCGGCGGCGGCGTCGCGGCGTTGGCCGGGGCGCTTGGCGCGGCCATGGCGAGCATGGCCGCCAATTTCACCGTCGGCAGGCCCAGGTACGCGGAATACGACGCGGAAGCGCGGCAGGTCGTGGAAGCCCTCCGGCCGGTCATAGCCGGTCTGAGGGACGCGGTCGACGGCGACGCCGAGGCGTTCCTTTCCGTCTCCGCCGCCTACAGGCTGCCCAAGTCCGCGGACGACGAAAAAGAGGCGCGCGGCAAGGCGATCGAGGCCGCGCTGCTCGCTTCGCTGGCGGTTCCGGAAAAGGCGCTCGATCTCGCCCTGGAGGCGGCGCTGTTGTTGCCGCGCCTGGCCGAATACGCCAACGCCAACCTGCTTTCCGACGTCGAGGTCGCGGCGATCATGCTCGAGGCCGCCGCCAGGGCGGCCCGCGTCAATATCCTGGTCAATGCCGCGCAACTCGCCGGGAAGGGAAGGGCGGCGGCGGACGGATCGCGGGAAAAATTGACGCGCGTCGGCGACCTGGCGCGCGCGGCTCTGGCGGCGGTAGCGAAAAGGCGCGCCTGAACGATCCAGTCGACTTTTGGAGGAAATCGGGCCAACCGCCGCCCGATTTCCTCCAAAGATGTTACCGTTTACGGGCCAATGGGTTGATTTTTCGCCAGGTCGGGCGATACCGCCGACCTTGCAATAATTCCCGACGGAAAATGGAACCCCGGGAAACTTTGGAGAGAATCAAACGGCGGTTTGTTTGATTCTCTCCAAAAGTCCACATGGAGAAGAAATGAAAGAACGAACCTCGCGCATTGAGCGCAAGACGGCCGAAACGGAGATTCTGCTATCCCTGAACCTCGACGGCTCCGGCGAAAGCGCCATCGCCACCGGCATCGGTTTTTTCGACCACATGCTGACTCTTCTCGCCCGCCATGCGCTGTTCGACCTGCATCTCGAGGCGCGGGGCGACGTCGAGGTGGATGCGCACCATACGGTCGAGGATGTTGGCATCGTGCTCGGCAAGGCGTTGCTCGCGGCGGTCGGCGACAAAAAAGGCATGGTCCGCTACGGTTTTTGCCTGTTGCCGATGGACGAGGCGCTGGCGCGGGTGGCGCTTGACTTTTCCGGGCGGCCGGACCTGGAATGGCGCGCGGACATTCCCGGCCCGAAATGCGGCGCCTTCGACACCTGCCTGGGACGCGAATTCATGCGCGGTCTCGCGGTGGGCGCGGGGCTGACCCTGCATGTCGACCTGCTCGCCGGTTCCGATCCCCACCACTCGCTGGAGGCGGTTTTCAAGGGGGTCGGCCGGGCGCTACGCATGGCCGTGGCGATCGATCCCCGCGAGCGCGGGATACCTTCCAGCAAAGGCGTTTTGTAGCCCGCTTGCGGGCGTTGCCTTGACGCGGCCGGTTTTTCCGGGAATATATGGAGGCGTGGCGCGGGCGAGGGGACGGCCTTCGCCTAAGCGGGGCGTTTTCCGGCTCGAACCGGTTTTGCCCGCGAAAATCCGATATGGAGAATATTATGAAAAAATACGTATGCGACGTGTGTGGATGGGTCTATGATCCCGCCGTCGGCGCTCCCGCCGTCGGCGTTGCCCCCGGCACCCCTTGGGAAAAGCTTCCCGATGATTTCGTCTGCCCCGAATGCGGCGCGGGCAAGGATTCCTTTTCGCCCGAATGACGATTCCGGACGGGAAACAGTCGACTTTTAAAGGAAATCGGGCCAACCGCCGCCCGATTTCCTTTAAAGATTCAATCGCTTTCGTTTCAATGGGTTGTTTTTTTCGTCAACTCGGCCCAAACCTGCGACGTTGCAAAAAAAAAGCGAAGTTGAAACGAACGCCCTGAAACTTTGAAGGAAATCAAACAGAGGTTTGTTTGATTTTCTTCAAAAGTCCACAAACACGCACTCGCTTCGAATTCGGGAGCGCCGGACGCGGGATGCCGGCGCTCCGGTTTTGCGGATTGACCCATGTCTGAACACCCGGACTCCGCCTATCCGGTCAAGCCGGGACTGGCGATTCCCAAGAATGAGGTTTGGTTCGAGTTTTCCCACGCGACCGGACCGGGCGGGCAAAACGTCAACAAGGTGGCGACCCGCGCCACCCTCTGTTTTCAACCCGCGTTCAGCGCCGTCCTGACCGGTTCGGACCAGCGGCTGACGTTACGCCGGCTGGCGAATCGGATCGGCGCCGACGGCGTTCTCCGGGTGACCGCCGGTGATGCGCGGACGCAAAAGGGGAACATGCTGCGGGCGGAGCTGCGGTTTCGCGAACTGCTCGCCGGTGCGTTGTACCGGCCGAAAGCGCGCCTCCCGACGCGGCCAAGCAGAGGCTCGGTGGAACGCCGCCTCGAGGACAAGCGCCGCCGGGGCATGCGCAAGGCCGAGCGCGGCGGAAAATGCGAATAAAGCGGTTCGAGGCGCCGACCATTACCGGTGGAATGAATTTGCGCCCCGACGTTTCGACGGTGGGGGCGGGGTGGTCAAGGACGCGGTTCGGGAAACCATAATTCCGTCGCCGCCGCAACCGCTTTTTTTCGCGCCGCGTCGAGCGGCGGGTCGAGCGCGCAGCCGGCGGCGCGGAGATGGCCGCCGCCGCCGAAACGCGCCGTCAACGCGGTGGCGTCGTGCGGCGTGCGTGTGCGCACGCTCACCTTGACCCGCGCGGGCGCTTCCCCCGCCGCGCCGGTCATTTCGTACAGGAACAATGCCGCTTCCACGCCTTCGACGCTGCGAAGGATATCCCCCAGCCCCTGTGCGACCCCGGCGTCAATCCCGGCTTCGCGGAAGTCGTCGCGGGACAGCCACGACGTCGCGAGGCGTCCGTCGCGAAGGAACTCGATGCGTTCCATCACCCGGCGGCGGAGGACGAGTTCCCCCCGGCCGATCGATTGATAGAGCTGCGCCGCCGCCGTCGCCGGATCGGCGCCGCGGCGAACGCATTCCTTCGCCGCCTCCAGGGCGGCCACGCTGGTGTTCTCGTAGGAAAAGCGCCCGGTGTCGGTGACGATCGCCGCCCACAGCGCCTGCGCCGCGCCGCGCGGGATGGTCCAGCCGGCCACCCGCGCGAGCCGCACCACCATCTCTCCGGCGGAACTCGCGGCGGGATCGATCCAGATCGCACCGCCCACGCCGGCGCTGGTGGCGTGGTGGTCGATGGTCATGGCGGGCAGCTTGTCGGCCGCGACCTGGTTGACCGGATCGAGGCGCGGCCATTCGCCGCAGTCGAGAACCGCGAGGGCGTCGTATTGGTCCGGCCAATCGGGTTCCGGATGGATGCGGTCGAGTTCGGGAATCCGGAGAAAGCGGAGGCTTTCCGGAATCGGCGCCAGGTTGACCGCATCCGCGCCGACGCCGATGGCGCGGAGAATGCCGCACAGACCCCACACCGAACCGGCGGCGTCGCCGTCCGGGCGCGAATGCGTTACCGCGGCCAGCCGTTTCCCGCGCAGGGGCATGATGAAGTCGACTATGTCCTGGAGCGCCATGGCGCCGTCCTTCCGGGGAGGTCAGGGGAGTTCAAGCTTGCCGCCGCGCGGAATGACTATGCCGCCCTGACGTTCGCGCTCGATTTGCCGGGCCTGCTCGACCAGGTTGCCCACCGCCGCCTTGATGGCCTCCGGGAAGGCGGTGCAGGCGGCGCGGAGATTGTCGGCGGGGATGTCGCATTGCACGGGCAGAGGACCCTGGGCGGTCATGATTTGGGCCGTGCCCATGAACAGCTTGGGGCGGCCGGCGTCGGGAGTTCCGTCGGGAGTGACGGGAGTGAGGACCTGAATGGCGCCGAAGCCGAGGTCGGTATAATTCTCCTGCTTGTACAGGTTGTTCAAATCCACTTTGTCGGCCGGGGGGCCGATGTCGTCGACTGACATGCGATTTCCTTTGCTCTGGAAGCGCTACTCTCCGGACGGGCGGTCGGGAACCAGTTCGAGGCTGCCGGAATTGCCGGCCTTTTCCTTGGCGGGGGAGAAACTTCCCCACACCCCGAGCGGCTCCAGCCGGTTGTAGGTCTCCGCCTTGATGTGGATGCGCAGTTTTTTGCCGGCCTTGGCGGCCAATTCCCTGGCTTCGTGCAGAAAACCGATCATCATGCTCGGCATGGAGGCGGCGTCCGTCATGTCGAGCACCACTTCCGGCGTGGAGCATTCCTCGGCGAGGCTGGAAAGGATATGCATCATCTCCATGCCCACCCGGGGCTGATAACGGGGATCGAAGCGCGGCGTGAGTTTCAAAATGTTGCCCGAAACCCGGAAGCGTTCCAGCGACGGTTTGGCAAAATCGTCCGGCATGGCGTCCCCTTTTCCCTGCTGCGTCGAATCCCTATTCCCGCGCGTTCTCCGTTTTGGCGGCGGGGGCTTTGACCCAGCGCTTGCGGCCGCGGATTATAATCCGCTTGAAGCCGGCGTTTTCGCGGTTTTTGACTTTCTGTGCCTTTTTTTTGCGGGTCAGACGCAACTTGAATTCCATGATCGATCCTCTCGCTGAATACTTTTGCCATGCTACGCGTTAACGCGCGTTATTTCAACCTGTTCCTGAAATATTGGGCAATGCCCGCGGACGGAATGCGCGACTGTTCCATGCTGTCGCGCTCCCGTACCGTCACCGTGCCGTCGGAAAGGGTGTCGGTGTCGATGGTCACGCACCAGGGGGCGCCGGCCTCGTCCATGCGGCGGTAGCGCCTGCCGATGGCGCCAGACTCGTCGTAAAAGCAGTTGATGCCTTCCGCGAGCAGCTCCTTCGCCACTTCCCGCGCCTTTTCCGGCATTCCGTCCTTCTTCACCAGCGGGAACACCGCCGCCTTGATCGGGGCGATCCGGGGGTGGAAGCGGAGCACGGTGCGAACGTCGTTCTTGGCGGCGTCGACGACTTCCTCGTCGTAGGCGTCGCAGAGGAACGCCAGGGTCGCGCGGTCGGCGCCGGCCGCTGGTTCGATGACGTAGGGGACGTAGCGGGTCTTGGATTCGGTCTCGAAATAGGAAAGTTCCTTGCCGGTGAATTCGGCATGCTTCTTGAGGTCGTAGTCGGTGCGGTTGGCGATGCCCTCGAGCTCGCCCCATTCGCCCTCGCCCTGCGGGTTCTCGAAGGGGAAGAAATATTCGACGTCGACGCAGGCCTTGGCGTAGTGGGCGAGCTCGGACCGGTCGTGGTTGCGCAGGCGCAGCCTCTCCGGCTTCATGCCGAGCGACAGGTACCAGTCCAACCGGGTCCGGCGCCAGTATTCGTACCATTTTTCGTCGGCGTCCGGCTCGACGAAGAATTCCAGCTCCATCTGCTCGAATTCGCAGGTGCGGAAGGTGAGGTTGGAGGTGGTGATCTCGTTGCGGTAGGACTTGCCGCACTGGGCGATTCCGAAAGGGGGCTTCAGGCGCGACGAGTTCAGGACGTTCAGGAAATTGACGAACATGCCCTGGGCCGTTTCGGGCCGCAGGTACACGGCGGTCTTCTCGATGATCGACCACAGTTTCTCGCGCCGCTCCTTGCCGCCGAGCTTCTGGATTTCGTCGACGGAGTCGAGTATTTCCTGCAACGGATCGACCGGGCCGAGGGTGGTGCGGAACATGAGGTTGAACTGACGCTCGGGAGAAAGGTCCCCGGAGCCGCACACCGGGCAGATGTAGCCCGGCGCGCCGACGACGCCCTCGATCTTCTTGCCGTCCTTCCTGCCGCCCTCGCGGTAAACGATCCCGGCGCCCGGTTCGGCGCGCGGCGCCTTGTCGGCGCGGAAGCGCTCCTTGCAGTTGCGGCAGTCGACGAGGGGATCGGAAAAGCCGGCGAGGTGGCCGGATGCCTTCCACACGTTCGGGTGCATGATGATAGAGCAGTCGAGGCCGACCACGTCGTCCCGTTTGTGGACGGTGTCGTTCCACCATGCGTCCTTGATGTTCCGCTTCAGCTCGACCCCGAGCGGGCCGTAGTCGTAACAGGCCTTGAGGCCGCCGTAGATCTCCGACG
>JAISXA010000080.1 GCA_031270685.1 Planctomycetota bacterium | reverse complement strand
AAACCGGCTCTTTTGCCCAACCGGGACGGATGGCGATGACGCGCACCTGCTCTTCCGGCGCAATCCCGCTCTTTCGCGGCATTGCCGCCGTTTTCCTGATGTCGCTCACCATGGCCGCGTTTGGCGGGGAAAACGGCGCCGCATCCCCTTCCGCCCCGGGTCAAAAGGAAGCGTTCCGCCAGGCGATGCGTAACGCCGAGGAGGAATTGCGGGACTACGGCGCGGAAGCGGACAATCAGGGCGCGTGGAGCTTGTCCGCGATTCTTTCCCTCGTCGCCCTGGCCATGGCGGTCGGGCTTGCCGCCTGGATGACGCGCCGTTTGCGCGGGCGGGGATGGGCTGCCGCGCCGGAAAAGGAAATGCGCATTATCGAGCGCCTGTCCTTGGGACGTCAATCGGCGCTGCTTATCGTCGAAGTCGGCGGCCGCCGCTATTGGGTGGCCGATCATCCCCGCGGAATCGCCCTGTTGGGTGAATGCCCGCCCATTCGGAACCCCGGCGGAACCCCGCCGCCGCCGAATCGGCTGACGCCCCCGGTTCATTCGGCGCCCGCTTTCGGGGAAGCGAATTCCCCTGCGGCGGCGGAGGCCGATTCCGGGGCGAGCGGACTTCGGCATTCTCAGGCTTAGCCTCTTCAGGCCACTGGATCATCAAGGGGGGGGTGCGGGCTTGGCCGAGCGCTGGCGGAGAATGCGCAGCCGTTCCCGAAAAGCGGCAAAGAACTTGAAGCGCGCATATAATCGAATATTTCCGCTGCGTTTTTTGTGAAAACACGATACAATTTTTTGTGTTTTTGCGAATTTCCTTCCAAACGTCCGCTGGGAAAGAGCCGCAAATGTTGCGGGGAAAATAGCCGCGTATAGCGGCACAGGGGATACGGTCAGGACGACGCCGATGCCTATTATCCGGACCATGCTGGCGGTGTGCCTGGCGCTGTTGCCGGCCCTGTTTGCGCGACGGCTTCCGCTTGAAGCGGCCGAAAGCTCCACATCGAGACTCGCCCCCCCCATTACGCCCGGCGACTTCGCATGGCAGGACGCCGTTACCACCCCGGATGCGGCTTCGCACCGGATGGAGGAAGCGGATAACGCCGCTCCCGGCGACTTCGCGTGGCAGAACGTCGCGACCGTCCCGGACGCGGCGTCGAACCGGGTGGAGGAAGCGGATAACGCCGTTCCCGGCGACTCCGGGCGGGAATCCGGCGAAGAGGGAAGGCGCTGGTTGCGCCATCCCGTCGCCTACGATGTGAAAATGCGCCCGCTGGCCGAGATGCTGGACGATTTCGCCGCTCGCCAGGGCGTCGCCGCCAGGGTGTCGCCGGCGCTGACCGGCACGGTGAGCGGAACATTCTCCTTCGCCGATCCGGCGGAATTCTTGGACGTTCTGTGCCGGGCAAAGCATATGAACTGGTATTTCGACGGCAGCGTCGTCCACTTTTTCGGCAATTCCGAAATGGAGACCCGCCTTTTCCCGCTGGCGGGGATAAGCGAGCAAAAGGCGCGGAACACGTTGCGGGATCTAGGCCTTTTCGAACCGCGCTTCGGATGGCGGACCGCGCCCGACGGGCAGCTTCTCATGGTCCAGGGTCCCGAGGCGTACCTGGCGAGGATAGCCGAGATTATCGGGCGGATCGGCGAGGTGGAACAGGCCAGGCGGGCGGAACTGGAGGCGCGGGAGGAACCGGCCGAACGGCCGCGCGAGAAAAAACTCGGCGTATTCCGCCTCAAGCACGCCTGGGCGGCGGCGAGAAACGTCACCGCCGGCGGCGCCGACGCCTCGGTCCCCGGAGTGGCCGACATCCTGAGGCAAATCGTGAGCGATTCGCCCCTGCCACCGCGACCGGCGCCGGGGCCGGCCCAGAACGCCGGGACTCCCAGGCTGATGAAGGGCACGGGCGTGATCGGCCGCGCGAACGCCGAACCTCTGGATGGGCCGGAGCCTTCCGGCGACGTCCCCTTCATCCAGGCCGAGCCCCGGATCAACGCGGTCCTGGTTTGGGACTACGAGGAAAACCTGGCGCGGTACTCGGAAATCATCGCCGCCCTCGATCATCCGCTGGAACTGGTCGAAATACGCGCCGCCATCATCGACGTCGAGACGGACCGCACCCGCGAACTGGGGTTTTCCTGGGAATACCAGGGCGAGAACCCAGACTGGCGGAACAACGCCGGCGTCAATGTCGGCGACGCCGCCGATCGCGCCTACATTCCCGTGGTCGGCGACGGCCTGCAATACGCCACCATTTACACGCACGGCCTGGACTCCTTCATGGCCAGGGTCAACCTCATGGAGAAGAACGGCGACGCGAACATTCTCAGCCGCCCCACCGTCCTCACCCAGGACAACATCCAGGCGGTGCTTGAGCACACCGATACCTTTTATGTACGGCTCCAGGGGCAGGACGAGGTCGATCTGGCCGATATCACGACCGGCCTCACGCTCAAGGTCACCCCCCACGTCATTCCGTCCGGCGACCCGACCGCCTGGCCGGGCGCCAGCGAAGGCATCCAGATGGCGGTTCATATCGTGAACGGCAGCAGCAGCACCGCCGACGCCGGCGCGACGCAGGTCGACGATATACCCCGGGTGAAGCAAAGCACCATCACCACGCAAGCCGTGGTGCGGGAGGGCGAAGCCCTGGTGATCGGGGGATACTACAACGAGACGCGCGCGGTGACCAGGACCGGCGTTCCCGGGCTGAGCAAAATTCCCGGCATCGGGGCGCTTTTCCGCAACAAGTCCAATGTCGCCACCAAGAACGAGCGGCTTTTCGTTCTCTCGCCGCGCGTCGTCCGTTTGGGCGAAATGCCGTTGGTTCCCGGAAGCGAGGGGGAGCGGGTCATCAGGGAAAGCCCGGCCCTGGAACGTTTGTCAACCCCCGCCCCCGACGCCCATTCCCCCCGGACGGTGAAAAAACCGACCCGGGACGGGTAGCCTTAGATGGGGGAGCGGTCATGCCTGCGTTGTTGAAATTCCTCAACGGAGCGCAAGCCGGTTCGGAAGCGTCGCTTCCATCGGGCGAATACGTATTGGGCGGGGGCGACGCCGCCGATCTCGTTCTGGCCGACGTGGCGGTGAAGCCCCGCCACGCGCTGCTCTGCATACATGACGACCGGTGGGAAATCGAGCCTTTGGAAGGCGCCGAAGTCAGGGTGGACGGCGCGAGGGTCGAGGGCAATGCCGTTGTCTCCCCTTACCAGGTCGTTTCCCTTGGCGGAACCCATATCGCCCTTGGACCCGACGGCCCGTGGGAAAGATTGCCGGAGATTCCACAGCCGGTTCCGGAAAGCCCGCGCGCGACCGACGTCGATCCGGCTCCGGCGCAAACCGAAAGCGAAGCCGAAGCCGGAACCAACGCGGCGGTCCAGGGAGAGGACGGCGTGAAGGATCCGGCCCCGACAGACCCAATCCCCGAAAAAGGCAAGGTTCCAGAGCGGAGGGGCGGAAAGAAACGCTTATGGTTAGCGTTGTTTCCGTTGGCCGCCGCCGGCCTGGCCGCGTATTATTATTATGTCCGGGCGGCCAATCCGGACGCCGGGTTGTCCGATCTGGTGCGGGGGAGGCTTGTTTCCGCGGGCTTCTCCGTCGCGCCGGACGCCGGGGATGCGGCCTTGCCGGGAGTGATCGGCGTGGAAGCGGCCGGATCCGGACGGGTGAACCTGTCCGGACTGCTGGCCACCGAGCAGGAACGGCGGCGGGCGATTGAAGCGACGGAACTTCCGGATGCGGCGCTGGAAGCCGGATTGCGCAGCGTGGAAGGGGAAATGAACAGCCTGGCGGGCGCACTGGACGCGATCAGCCCCGCCGCCCGGGTTTCCCTTTCCGGCAATGGCTTCGCCGTTCTGCTTTCCGGCGTCGCCGGGACGGCGCAGGAGGCGGACGCGGCCTATCGGTTGGCGCGGGAGCGGCTGGATCGGAGAATCGGCGTTCGGCGCCGGTTGTGGCTGTGGCGGGAGCTTGCGCGCGAGGCGGAGCTGGAAGCGAGGCGGCTGGGAATCGCCGGAGCGCGCTTCGCCAGGGAAAACGGCGCGATCGTCCTGGAGGCCGATTCGCCGGTTTCCGCCGAAAGAAGGTTGGAATTGGGCCAGGCGATAGGCGAGAACCTGGGAAGCGAAGCCGCGGCCTTCCTCGCTTCCGCCCTCGGGATGCCGGCGGAAGCGGACGAACCGGACCAACCGCCAGCGCCGCCCGAACCTGCCGCGCCGCCCGAACCGGCGCGGGAAGATGATCCGCCGCCCATTCCCATTCCTGCCCCGGAGGCGAAGAATGACGCGGGGGAGGCGTTGAAAGAGCCGCCTTCGATCATGTCGATGACGGATTTCTGGGAGGTGAGGGAGGTGCTCGACGACGGGTTCCGGGATCAACGCGGGAAGATGTGGCGGGTCGGCGACTTCCTGAGGAACGAATTTCTGGTGGCCGGCGTTTGGCGGGACGGCGTGGTGTTTCAAAAAGGCGAAGATACGCTGCTTGTACGCCGGGGCGGGGTGCTGTTCGCCGCCGGGAGCGAAACGCGGGGAGCCATTGATCTTCCTTGAACTTCCCTGTCGCCGTCCCGTTCTTCGGCGCGCCGGCGGGTTTTGGAAACAGCGCCGGCTTGGACGGGCGCGGGAATCATGTGGACTTTTGGAGAAAATCGGGCCAACCACCGCCCGATTTCCTCCAAAGATGTTACTGCTTACGGACCAATGGGTTGATTTTTCGTCAGGTCGGGCGATACCGCCGACCTTGCAATAATTCCCGACGCAAAATGAAACCCCAAGAAACTTTGGAGAGAATCAAACGGCGGTTTGTTTGATTTTCTCCAAAAGTCTACGAACAGGAAAGCGCGCAAGAAAGGAAGAGTGTGCATGACGCGTGACGAAATCAAGGACGCGGTTCTCGATATCATCCGGGACGTGGCCGGTTTGGACGATGCGCCGGAAATTGACGGCGACAAGCCGATTCGCGAACAGCTAGACCTCGATTCCATGGATTTTCTCGACATTGTCATGGAATTGCGCAAGCGCCACAAGATTGAGGTTCCGGAGGCGGATTACGGCAAGCTTGCAACCCTCGATTCCACCATCGACTACATCGAATCGGCGGCGAAGTAGGGCGGAGCGTGCGGACATGGCATACGACGCGGTCATCATCGGCGCCGGCCCGTCCGGCCTGGCGGCGGCGACCAGGTTGGCGCATTTCGGCAAAAAAGTCTGCCTACTGGAGGCGCATTCCAAGCTTGGCGGGCTGAACTCTTGGCACCAGGTGGCGGGAAGGGAGATCTCCACCGGGCTCCACGCCTTCACCAATTATTCCGCCGACGGGCGAGGCGGTGCGCTCGGCAAGCTGCTTCGGCAGTTGCGAATCAAATTCCGCGACCTCGAATTGTATCCGCAAAATCGGTCCTCCATCAGGTTCCCCCACTGTTCCCTCCAATTCGACAACAATCCGGAAACGCTCCGCTTGCAGGTGGCGGAGCGTTTCCCGTCTCAAATCGACGGGTTTGATCGCCTCCGCCGGAGAATTCTCGAGACCGACGAGGGGGAGATCACCAGCCGCCGTACTTCGGCGCGGGAAGCGCTATCGGCCAACATTACCGACCCGTTCCTTATGGACATGCTGTTTTGCCCGGTCATGTTTTATGGCAACCCGGGCGGCGTCGGCGACGGCCTGGACTCCGAACGCGACGCGCCCGACATGGACTGGCTGCTGTTTTGCGTGGTCTGGAAATGTATTTTCGAATCCGGCATGTCCAGTCCGCTCTCCGGCATGCGAACGTTGTGGGAGGCGTTGGCCGGCCGCTTTCTGGCGGACGGCGGCGAACTGTTGCTTTCCTCGCGGGTCCGGCGCCTGGTTGTGGAGGGCGGCCGGATCGTCGGCGTTCGTCTTGCCGACGGCCGCGAAATAGTTGGTGAAGCGGTGTTTTCCTCGGCCGGCAGGTGCGAGACGATGGAACTTTCGGAGCTGGGAGCGGATGGACGGGCCGCTCCGGCGCCGGGCGAGATTTCCATCGTCGAGGGGGTGGCCGTGCTCGACAAGCCATCCGTTTCCATAGGCATGCGAGATACCGCGGTATTCTTTTCCTTTTCCGACCGCTTCGCCTTTCGCAGGCCGGATACGCTGGTCGAGCGGAGAAGCGGGGTCGTCCTGGCGATGGACAACTACCTGGTCCCCGAGCCTTCGCGGCGCCAAATTCTAAAGATGTCGCAGTTGGCGAATTACCCGTTGTGGAAAAAGCTCGATCGCGCCTCCTATCGCGAAGCCAAGACCGCTTCCGCCCTCGGCATGGCCGCCGATCTCGCGGCGCTTGGCGTGCGGCTCCGCGACGGCAGGGAGCGGCCCGGGAAATTCGGCCTTTTCGACGACTTTTTCACTCCGCTGACCATCGAGCGCTTCACCTCGCACGCCGAAGGCGCGCTCTACGGGTCGCCGGCCAAGTCGAGATCCGGGGAAACGCGGTTCCCCAATCTGTTCCTGATCGGCACGGACCAGGGTTTCCACGGCATCGTCGGGGCCATGCTTTCCGGAGTGGCCATGGTCAACCGCCATTTGCTGGCGAAGTAGAAAAGAAACGCCATGCCCGAGCTTCCCGAAGTCGAAACCGTCGTCCGCGCGCTCAACCGGAAGCTTACTGGCCGGGTCGTGCGCGGCGTGCGGGTTTTGGGAAAGACGCGCGTTCCCTGCGGAACCGGATTGTCGCGAAAGCTGTGCGGCTTGCCAGTCGTCGCGGTCCGCCGGAGGGCGAAATACATTGTCATCGAGTGCGCGGGGGGGCTGGGCCTGCTCGCGCATCTTGGCATGACCGGTTCTTTCCGCATCGAGCCTATGGATGTCCCCCGGCGGCGGCATGACAGGATCGCGGTCCGGCTTGACGGCGGAGATGAGCTCCGTTACGAGGACGCGCGACGTTTCGGATTCGTGAAGGCGGTGGTCATTCCCGGCGACGGATCGGAACTGGCGGAGTTGCGCGGGCTGGGCATAGAACCCCTCTCCCGGGCGTTTGGCGCCAAAATGCTCCAGGCGCGCGTCGGCAGGCGGAAAACGCCGGTGAAGACGTTCATCATGGATCAGGGAATTGTGGTCGGCGTCGGCAATATTTACGCCAGCGAAGCGCTGTTCGCGTCGGGGATGGATCCGCGGCGGCCGGTCGATTCGGTGACGCCCGACGAGTGGGGCCGGCTGGCGCGGGAAATCAAAAAGGTTCTGCGCCGCGCTCTGAAGAACGGCGGCTCGACCATCCGCGATTACCGGGGAGTGAACGGCGCGGAAGGGGCGTTTCAGCGAAAACTCAAGGTCTACGGGCGCGCCGGCGAGGCCTGCCGGGTGTGCGGGACTGCTGTCGCCTCTATCCGCCAGGCGGGTCGCTCGACCTTCTACTGTCCGACGTGTCAGCGGTGACGAACGCCGACGGCGGAAGCGCGATGCACCCTCTTGCTCATAATATGGGCGACGGTCGGCCCGATTTTCTCCAAAAGTCCACATTAAGACGAAGCCAGGGAAATGACTGAGGCGGGACGATATACCGCACACACCCCGCGATCGCGGTCAAGCCGCCTTGTCCTGATCCTTGCCGCGGCGACGACGCGGCTTTTCGCGGCCGGAGCGGCCGAACGAGCCGATTCCGGCATCCGCATGCCGGGCTTGTCCGTTCGGCAGGAAGGGCTGTTGCGGGAATTCCGGGAAGCCGCGCCGGAGGGATACGCCGGCGGCGTGTGGATGCTCGAAAGCTGGACGCTCGATCCTGCGGCCGGGCTTGTCGCCATGCCGTCCGGTCCCGGAAACGCGGCTGCTCATTTCCGACGGCTCGAGGATCTTTTTCCGGCGGAAAAGGATCTTTTGGACGGCGACGGAGAAACCGCCGGAGTCGGCGAGTTGTTGGGCGCGGCCGGATGCGGCGAATGCCGGCTGGTTCCCGAGTTTTATCCTCCCTTCGACAACGCGAACGCAAAAACCCCGGATTTTGTGGTGTTGCGAAGCTATCTGGGCGCGCTTCTAGCCTTCGCCGCGAAAAAAGAACGGGCGGGGGAATTGGAAACCGCCAATATAATGTACGAGGCGGGCATTGTCTGTGGGGTGCATCTCGCGCGCGACAGGTCCAATACGCTTGTCTCGATGACCGGACTGATCTTTCAGCTCAGGTCGGTGCGGGCGTATGAGGCGTTTCTTCAACGGAGCGGCCGTCACGAGCGGGCCGAGTCGGCACGGAAGGTTCGCGGGGAATTGACGGAGCTTCTGCGCTTTTTCTATTGGAAGGCAAACTACGCCCTGGGTTTGTTCGAGGATTTTCTTTCCCTGCCGACGGTTGTCGAGGTCGCGCTTTATGACGCCGACCCGGCATGGCGGGCTCTCGCCGCAACCCGGCTTGCCGCCTATCGCCATGGCGCGCCCGGCAAGGACGGCACTCTGGTACGGAGCGTCCGCTGGCAGCGCGTCGCCAGGCAGGCATTGGAAACCATGTCGGCGAACGAGCCCGATTCCGTAGTTCGCTCGCTTGCGGCGTGGTCGGTAGCGCGGCTTGTTCCCGAGGGGGCGGGGCAGCGGCGGGTGTTGGGGAAGTAGGGCGGTAGGGAGTCGTGGACTTTTGGAGAGAATCAAACATGGCAGTATTTGAGGAAATGTATTTTATACTGAATGGATATCTGAAGTTTTGCAAAATGGCGATTAAACCGCCAATCGCCATTTTGCAAAAATCCGGTGGATATGTATGAACATGTACGAATGGATCGGTTCCAAGTTGACTTCTATCACTTTTTTGTGTTTTGGTAACCGTACGGCCACCCCCCCCCCCCACCCTTGACAACGCGCAAAAAAATCCCGGCGCCGAATAGGCCCGGGATCGTGTCGATGAAGAGTTGCCGTGGCATCACCTGCCGTCGGGATGCGCCGTCTTCCAGCGGTCGGGCAGTAGTTCCCGCAGCCCGGATACGGTCATCGCCGGCAGTCGGCTGAAGAGGTCCCGCAGATACCTCCACGGGTCCAGGCCGTATTACCCGGTCCCTCCCCTTCAGCCATTCCCCGAAGGCGTCGAGAAGCGGCACGCTCCGTTCTTGTCGCCGCCGTCAGCGCAGTTCCACCGCCAGGTCGCCCTTCTCCCCGGGATCGTCGAGGGAATAGCCCAGCTTCCCGCACTCCTCCCGGATGGCCTTCTCCACCCGGTACAATTCGCGGATATGAACCAATCCCTCCAGCGCCGGCAAACGATTCGACTTTTCCACTTCCACCAGCTTGCGCCGGGCGTGCGCCCAGCACGCCACTTCCACTATCCCCTTGCCGTCCAGAAGCGAATCATACCCCCGATAGGCGTCGGCCTGGAGGAAGCCGGACCATCCAGAAAGCGTCCTCTCCGGCCATATCGCCTTCCGGTCCGGGCTGTAGTCGTAAAAAATGTACGGGTGCTTCCGGTCGCCGATGTACGTCCATACTCTTCCAAGGTGCGGCTTCGCCTTTCCCTTCGG
>JAISXA010000056.1 GCA_031270685.1 Planctomycetota bacterium | reverse complement strand
CAGCATCTGCCGCTGCATTTTCGATATCCCTTCCGTTATCGAGCAGATGTCAAGTATGGTTCGCTTGGCTTCGGCATGCGTCACGGAAAAGTCGTCCTTCTTCGGACGGCGCGCATTCGCCCTATCATGGCGTTTGTTTAAACAGCACAATTCATCCAGGGTGATATTGAACACCTCGGTCAGCAACAGCAGTTCCCTGTGGCTGGGAAATCGTTTATTACACGCCCACATGGAGACAAGCTGCGGGGAAACACCCAGGCGAAGTGCCAAATCCCTGTTCCCTCCCCGGTATCCGAACAATTCCCTTCGTTTGCGAGAAATAGTTACCACCACATGTTTCTTTTGGTCATTTGACAAATACAGCATCCACCCCTCCTCAAAATCGGGCCAAGGAAAACCACTTATTCACACACTCAACTTTCAGCGTTCAGGATACTATACTTTTAGGCAGCGCATTGTCAAGGCAATCAATAAATTGATGCGTGATTATTTTTCATGATTACGCATAGTGACATTTACTTGCGTAAATGGTTATACTGATAAGTTCACTTGACCGGGCGCGGCGAATTGGATATAAAAATTGATAACCTTTTGGAAAGGAATGATTTATGCAGTGAACCAAGCGATGATGAAAATAAAATCACCGACGTAGCCAGGGATCCGAACCGCCAGTTGACCCACTCTACGCATCCGGCTGAATGCTCCAGTTTTGGCAGCGTTCAGGGTGGGATGCGTGGCTCTGGCGGGCCTGGATCCCTCACTCGGTTCGCTGCCTTTTGCATTGGCGCGGCCGAACAGGAGGGGGTTCGGGAAGAAATGAGGCAAATACCAGAGGAGTTGCGGCAAACCATCGCGGAAAACATTCGGTACTGGCGACACCGGAAATATCCTGGAAAGGGCGGAAGCAAGAAATGCGCGGACGCCTTCGGCGTTTCGCAGCAGCAATGGTCGCCGTGGGAGCGCGGCACGCGAACGCCCGGCGAAATTCGCTTGCGCCAGATCGCCAGGTTTTTCGATACGACGGTGGAATGGTTACTGGAGCGTCACGCCTTCGACAAGGACGGCGAATTGACCGACGATCCGGAAAAGACGTTCAGCCTGAAAGTGGAACGCCATGAAATCGCCGCCGTTTTCCAGCGCGTGGAACGGTTGCTGTCGCATCCCAAGTGCGGAACCGTAACCATCAGCATCGCGGTCGATCCGCACAACATGGACATATCCGAACAGGCGCGGGAATAGGCATTCCTCACCTGTCGGGATTAAACATGCCGTTGTATTTTTGCAGGATGTACTCGGCCATTTCCCCGGTCGGCGGGCATATCTTCCGCGCCCACAGGGTCATGACCGTCAGTTCGTACACGGCATAGGGCATGCGCCGCTTGTCGGGTCCGAGCCAGGAGTCCGCCGTGCGTTTCGGCACAAAGGCGGTGTCGTCGAGCGTTGTATCGGCGTCGTATAGCAGGTCGATGATGGCGTCGGGCGACGGCAACGGCGGACCTTCCGGAATGGCGTACTTCCGCTTCGGCGCGATTTCGTCAGGGAACGCGCCGGGAAACCTGTCGCGGATATAGTCTTCGGTCGCCTCCGGCCAGCAGATGTTCCTGACCGCGAGGGTATAGACATTGAGAAGCAGCCAGTGCGCCGGCGGCATGGTGTCGCCGGCGTTGAAGGTCATCCAACCCATTATGGCATTCGGAGCAATCCCGATAATTTTCCCGGCGTCGTTCGCGTCGAGCCGGGTCAATTCCAACAAATGCATTATCTGTGACGGAAGCGGGCGGGAGGGTGGGACGCCGCGCGGTTCCGGATTTTTCTCTGTCATGCGCCTCTCCATAACAAACTGCGGGTATCGCTCCACTTTAAACCAGCAAGCGCGGCGTGACAACCTTTTTCACGGCGGCGCTCTGGCAGGATAGCATATGGGGCGGGGTTCCGGGTCATTTGACATCAGGCGGGCTCCCATACCAGCGGTCGAACCAGAAATATTTACACTCTCGGGGATCGGTCGCGTTCACTTCCCTGCTTTCCGGAACGCTACAGAAATAAAGCGGTTCGTGATCCTCGGGGTGGCGCTTGTGTCTCTGCCGTTTGCAGCGGTGGCATTTGTAAACCGCCTCGCGGCGCGCGCGGGCATCGTGCCTTTCGTGGTATTTCCTGTAAACCGCGTCCACCAGTTTGTATTCCTCGCGGGAGGCGGCTTCGTCCTTGTCGAGGTGGGGCGGCGCAACGTAGAAGCCGTAGGTCTGCTCCTCCGGCGCGGTGCGTAACACGTCGGTGGTCATGGACAGGGCGGCGTCGAGAAAATAGTCGGCCACACCGTTTTTCCGGAGCGTTTCCGGGTCGGCGTAGACATGGTAAACCGGCTTGCCTTCCTCGGGCAAGGACACGTCGCCAATGAACATTACCCGCGAACGGTACAGATCGTCGAAGATGAGGGCTTTTCCGACCGGCAACACATGCCGGCGCTGGGCCTCGATGTCGTTGAAGTCGTTGGCATCGACGGGATCGCCGTTGTCCTGTCCCGAAACGCCGCGTTTAAACGGCGTCCCGGACGGGGTGTTGGTGTTGTTCGTGTGCATGGGATGTCCTTTCAGAGCAGGTCGAAAACGTAATCGGGTTCGAGGCCGAGTTCGCAATGCAAAAGTTCCTCCGGGTTTTCCCCGGCGAGGACGCGGCGGCGGAGTTCGGCAATCGTGTCGGCGGCTTCTTCGGCGGTCATGTCGTCACGGCGCATGAGAACGGAGTGCAGTTCGGTCATGATGCGGCTCCTGTTTAAACCGTGTGGTCGGGGTGAGTTTTCTCGTAATATTCGATAGTGTCGGCGAGCCGTCCGGCTTCGGCGTGGGCGTCGGCGAAGTCGTGGTTGGCGATGGCGGCGCCAAGGCTGGCGCTGATGCGCTTGAGCCGCCAGAGGAAGTCGGCAATGTCTTTGTCCATGGTTTGTTTCTCCTGTCGTTCGAGACTGCGAGGGTTGGATTCGGTCATGTATGAGAGCGTTTAAACGGTTCTTCCTCCCGCTCGGGATCGGGAAGCGCGTCGGTTGTCCAAGGGCAAAACAGGCCTTCGAGCCGGAACACCCGTCCCAAACCCGGCGTCTTGGCGACGGCGGCGGCGATGGCGTGGCCGCATTCGGGACAGGCATCGTCGCCGCAGGGCTGGCGGCGGAGTATCGCCACCACGCGGCGTTTGCCGTCGCCGAATGTCCACCGCTCAAAACGGCACATCGCGGTCCCGCGTTGTCCCGGATAATCCGCGCAGCGTCTTTTTCCAGTCGCGCCCGTATATTTCCCTGCCGCAGTCGTCGCACCAGCCCGCCTCGCGGTGGGCGTTCGAGGTCAGGGGCTGGCCGCATCCGCCGCATTCCCGGCACCGTTGACGTCGGCGTATCCGCCGTCCTTGCGCACGGTTTCTCCGCAGTCATGGCAATCGCAATAGTCGTCGCGGCAATCGTCGCAAACAGGGTAGCCGTCGCTGTTGCAATAGTGCGGTGCGTTCACGTCGATGGGCGTTTCGCAGTCGGCGCACGGGAGGGAATTTTCTTCGCGCATGTGTGTAGTCCTTTGAATGGTCAAGCCGCCCCCGGTCCGCGCGACGGCGCGGATTGTCGGTTGGTGGCGCTGGATTTTTGGCGTTGTGCCGTCGCCATCCGGGGCGGCTCCGGCCTATTCCGGAGCCGCTTCGACGCGCCGCCGTGGGTGGGTGCGGCGGCCCTGGCGGGAAATCAGCCGAAGGAAACGGCGGGGATTTCGATCCCGGTCATGTCGGTAAACATCTCGCAAAGCCGGTCGCAGTAAACCGATTCGCGCTCGTCGATGATGATGGCGTTTTCGCCTTCGTGTCGGGCGTAAGTCACCGTATAGTCGTCGCGGCCGTAGTGGTAACTGACGACAAAAATACTCCCGTTTTCCCGCGTGGTGTCGGGATCGAGGATTATCATGTCACCGCCGTGCCGGTATTTCCCCCAAGCCGCCCAGGCGGAAGCGATGGCCGGATTGCTGACGGAATACAGCCCCATTTGCGCGTGGATGGTTTGGGCTACGCCGGTAAGCACTTCGTCGCCGTCGGCGGGTTCGGCGAATGCGGACAGGGGCGCAATCTCGCCGGGTTGGCAAGCCGGGGCGTCCGGGGTCTCCCGCGCGGCTTGGCTGTCGAGGGTGTGGGGTTCGTGGTCGGTGTCGGTGTGCATGGTTCGGATTCCTTTCTCCAGAGCGTTTAAACAGCGTCAGGCGTCGGCGGGGATGGGCTGGTTTACCTGCTCGCGGGTCCATCCCTTGTGGCGCATGATTTTTTTCGATCAATACCTGATTGACGCGGTTCTCCAGGCGCAGGCGGTTGAAACCGGCTTGCAGTTTGTGTTCCGTGCGGAGGTATTCCTCCCGCAAGTCGCCGGTTCCGCTCCGGTAGGCGCGTATTTCGTCCATGAGTTCATTCATGATCGCCGCGTAGGGTTCCTTGAATCGGTTCGCTTGATTGAAATAGCGGCGGACGCGGTTAACTTGGCCGGGGGTGATGCGTTCGGGCGGGCGCTTGGCGTGGCGCCGGGTTTTGCGGACGCGATGGGGCATGACTTTCTCCTTCTATCGGGAAATGGGGGGCGATGAATTGACGGCGTTTAAATGCTATGTCGCGAAGTGTCCGCCACAGGCGCACAAGGGCGCGCCGGTTTCCTCAAGCCATTGGCGGGTGGTACGGATGATCATTTCACAGGCGGGGCATTGTAATTTGACAAGGCGGGTCGTCTGTTTCTTGCCGGTGTCGAGGGATGCCACTTTTGAATGGGGGTAGGGGCCGAGAAAGACGGGGATTATGCTGTCCAGCCATGCGCGGAGTTTGTCACCGGCGATGGTGGCGGTCATTTTTCCGGCAAGACCCAGTTTCAGCGCGAGGCGGCGAAACTCTTTCTTGTGTCCGGTTCCTTCCGGCAATGCGGCGTGGACAAGTTCATGGATCACCACATCACAAACGCGGGCGGCGTCGGATAAAACCGGGCTGATGAAAATCTCCCGCGTCTGGTCGGCGCTCAAGCGGTGGGAGAGGATCTGACCGATGGCCGTGGTGGTGCGGACGGGGAAGGCGCAGGAAATGCGAATTTTTTCGGGAAGGGGCGAGCCGGCGGCGGCGAACACCGGGCGCATGTATTTGACGAACACGGAAAGCCATTCCTCGCGCGTGGGGAAGGAAGGCGCGACAGTTCCGGCGTCCGGTTTGGGTGCGGCGATGATTTCGGAAAAATACGGGGAATGGGGAAGGTATGGAGCGGTGGTCATCGGCTTGCCTCCTGCCTCCCCATTGACCGGGGGAGATTCGGCTCCGAAGGCGTTGGGGTAATCACGCCGATCGAAAGATGTTTTGCGGTCCCTATCTTTATCCGCCGGGGTCCGTCTCGGCCTTTATTTCATATCTATACTATACATCAAAAACAGTCTTTCGTCAACAAAAAAAAGCATAAAATAGAAATATAATAGAAAATTATTCTCACGATTATTTTTCTATATTTTCGCGGTTCATCAATTCCTGAATGCGGGCGTATCATGATCACGCGCGAAGCGCAACCTCTCGGCGGTTAGTGGCGAAAGGCGGCTCTGCCGCCGTCGCCACAGATGCCCAGCCCGCATCCGGGAAAAGCCTGCGCCGCAAGGAAACGACGCATTCGATTCCGCCATCGACGGCGCCAAGAACATCGCACTAAAAGCAAAAAGCGACCTCAAGGCGCGACCGACGGCGCGGGATACGGTGAAACGCGTTGTGTCGGTGGAGGAGAAGTTCCAGCGGTACATATAGTGCCCCAACTTCATCGCCAATCTCCTGGCGCACGAATTTGAAGGCTTGTTGTTCAGCTATCCCGATCAGTTCGCGGGTATTTTCGGTGAGAAAACGGCAAACGAATTGATGCGCATCCGCAAACAGTTCGTCACCCCCGAGCATATAAACGACGGCCCCCAAACCGCGCCATCCAGCGCAGCGCAGCGGTGTGCGGCATCAAGTACCAGAACGCGTTGCACGTGCCTGAATTGGCATTCTAGATTGGGCTTGGCGTCATTCGCCGGGAGTGCCCGAAATTTTCGGAGTGGATGCGCGCGCTGGAAAACATCGGCGATAAAAAATGACATACCGCCATTGTAAAATGTGGCGGACGGAGCATTCGCAACATGACAAGGGATGCTTGCGGGGCATGTCATTGCCGGGCGGAAAACGTTTTGAATCCGCTTAACTTTCAAGCAGCGGCCCGATCAACCCAAACGCGGCTTTTCTGTCGATGAAAAAGTCCAGGGGACTGTCGGCAAAGGACAGGAATCCATACCGGCGATAAAAATCGGCGGCGGCATCGTGCTTTGCGCGGACGATGAAGAACGCCCAAGAGAGTTCGTTTTCACAAGCGCGGGCAATGGCGTCAAGCAGCAGGAACTCGCCTATTTTGCGTCCCTTCGCCGTTTCATGAACCGCGAGCCGTCCGAGCAATACCGACGGCACCCGCCCGTAGCGTGGGAGTTTTTTCCGTCTCGCGTCCGGCAGCGCCGTCAAATCCACCGAATAGGCGCAAAGAGTGTAATACCCAATCACCTCGTTGGAGCCTGGCGTCGTAGCGACCACGACGGTCGCGTAGCCGCGCTTCATGTCCTGGCCAGCCTGCATTTTCAAGTAATTGTCCAACGCGGCTTCGCCGCAGCGGAAGCCGTCGCGGACATGATCATGCCGAAGGCGCATGGTTTCGTAGAGAGGATTCATTTTCTCTTGACCCGCTTGATGTATTCCGGAACCGCGCGCCGCAGGCGGGACATTTTCGACAAGGGGGGATGCGGCTTTTCGGATTCGTCAAGGACATTCGCCAGCATTTTCTGATCCCGGACGCTCAACTCCAGGAGGGCGTTGTCGTTTATGACTTGGGTCGCAACCGTGTTTAGGGCGGAAACGATGAAGTCGGTTTTGCTGGAGCCCTGGATGCTCGCCGCTCGTTCGATATTATTCCTCACATGCACGGGAATCCGGGCGTCGATACGCGTCAGTTTGGTTTTCGCCGTTTTGTTCGCCGTTTTTTGTTCCATTCGATTCTCCGCGCATTGGGTATCGGTAAAACATCATTGTACGGCGACCCGACGTACATTTCAATAATTAGTCGTCCCTGAAAAAAGAAGAATGAGTCAACTGACCAGCCCGGCGGGTGGCTTGTCAAGCCGCCCGAACCGGAGAAAGGCGGGAAAATATGGAAATAATGCGGAAAAAATGGCGATTTTCCCTGAAGCGACAAAAAAATCCGACAATGAACCTGAGGAGCAACCTCAGGTTTTGACCAACCGCGCAGAGGATCGCGTTGATCCGGTCGCCTTCAACGC
>JAISXA010000044.1 GCA_031270685.1 Planctomycetota bacterium | reverse complement strand
CCGAGGGGGAAGCCCGACACCGCGCACACCATGACCCCGGTCCCCGCGAGCAGTTCGGCGCAAAGCGGCACGTAGGAGGAGTTGACGCAGACCGAGGCGAAACGGTGTTCCGCCGCCTCCGCGCACAGCTTTTTCACCTCCTCCGGCCCGGCGTCGGCCCTGAGCAGGGTGTGGTCGATCATTCCGGCCAGCTTGGCGTTGTCGATATCCATGGCGTGTTTCCTTTTTTTTTGCGGACCGGGCGTTCAAACCGCCGAATGCCCGATTTTCTTCAAAAGTAAACTTTGAGCGCGCTCCGGTTGAATAACCGCATCCCGCCCCATTTCCGCCGCAACTTTCCATGTTCCCGTTTTGGGAATGTCTGTCAAGGTGAACTTTTGGAGAAAATCAAACAAACCGCCGTTTGATTCTCTCCAAAAGTCGACTTCAAAAGTCCACGTCAAGCGAATTCGAGCAAGCAGTTTCGGCAAATTGTGGTTGACAGCGGGCTCTTTTTATAATACGCTGTTTTAACTTAAATTCACTTTAAGTGGACTTTTGGAGAAAATCGGGCCAACCGCCGCCCGATTTACTCCAAAGATGTTACCGTTTACGGACCAATGGGTTTATTTTTCGTCAGGTCGGGCGATAGCGCCGACCTTGCAATAATTCCCGACGCAAAATGTAAACCCAAAAACTTTGGAGAGAATCAAACGGCGGTTTGTTTGATTTTCTCCAAAAGTCGACTTATAGTAACCACCTGTTATATCGATAATGGCATTTTGAATGTCGTCCGCCCATGGTGTTGCCGGAATAGCTTGGCAACATAACGAGGATTATAGGAAATCCACCCGATGACTCAATAATATTCTGATATTAATCAACTTAGTGTCGCCGCTTCCCCGTCCGGAGCGGCGGTTTTTCTTTGCCGCCTCTATTTCCCACTACCGGCAGATACAATCCATCAATAAACCACCATATCTTCGCATTCCGATAATCCTCGTTATGATTATGTTGTCAACTTTGAAGGAAATCAAACGGCGGTTCGATTGATTTCCTTCAACAGTCTACCACTGAAAAGGATGCGAAAAATACCGCCGTCAGTCGGGTGACGATTTTATTGTTTCGAGGCTTGTTTCCACTCCAGCCTGCCAGGTTGCCAGGGACAAGCCGCCGAGCCGTTGTTCCGCGTGTCCGGGATGTGCGGGGTCGGCGACTATGATCCTTCGGGTGCATTGACGGGACGGCGTGAAGCCGTCCCTTTTTTTAGCTATCGCGGGAAGTGGACATACTATCGTTTATTTTGCGGCAGACTCTCAGCCATTCCTTTTTTCATGATTGGAGCAGTCATGCACAGCGCGAAAATCTTCCGGTTCCTTGTTTCGCTCCTGTTCATCCTCCCGGCCGGCTGCCTTGCCGGCGAATTCGGGGCCGCGGCCCGGGCGGAGGAGCCAGCGCCGGTCGAAGCGGCTGAAGCGGTTCAGCCGGACGGCGGGGCCGAGGCGGTATACGAGGCGCAGGTCGCGCCCGGCACAGCCTATGCCCCGGACCAGTCGGCGGCGGAGCAGTTGCAAGCCTTCATGAACGATACAACAACCAAAAAAGAAAAATGGGTGGAGGGCTGGGACAATAAACGGAAGCGGCTCTTTGTCCTCGCATACACCGCCTTCAACACCGAGGATCCGCGTTCCGACCGGAATTTCCTGATCAAGCGGGAGATGGCGGCGAAGCAGGCGATCCTCAGGGCCAAGGCCGACGTCATCAGCTTCGTCAACATCGAAATGAGCGCCATGGACCAGATCGACGTGCCCGGAACCGATCTGTACGCGGCCTTGAACCAGGAATACGATGCGGTCCGGCAGCGGCTGGACCGGCAGCGGGAGATCGTGGCGAAGCTCATGGAGCGGGTCAACGACGCCGAGGCGAAGGCCCTGGCCGGGGCGACGTTCGACGACCGGGTAAACGCCCTGATGGAGGCGGCGATCCGGCGGCTGGACGGCGAATTCGATGCCGGCGCCATCGAGGCGGCGCAACGGGGGAGGTTCGAAACGGCGAAACAGCGCTACGAGGAATCCTTGGCCGAGTATGAAGAGCTGCGGCGGAAAGCCGAAACCATGCGGGGCGAGGTGCGGAACGCCTTCTCCAGTTCGGTCTCGTTGCAGGCGAAGATGCCGCTCACCGGGGCGGTGGTCATCCAGCAGGCGGAATCGTGGGACGAAGAGGCGGAGCAATACCAGGTGGCGGTCCTCTTCTGCTGGTCGGCGGAATTGGAGAAAGCGGCCCGGGCCGCCCTGTCTGGGGAACCACCCGAGGCCGGCGAAGGCAGGACCGATGGCCAGTCCTTCGCGGAATGGCTGTCGAGCCAGGACCTTTCCGTCATGGTCGGCCCGCGCCAGTTCCTGGACAATCAGGGCCGGCGGCATTTTCTCGGCGTCGCCGCCCGGCCCGCATCCAGGGATGCCGCGAGCGACCAGAACAACCGGACCATAGCCGACCTGTTCGCCGGGCAGATGGCAGTCTTCGCGCTCTTCGCCGACGTCGACGCCTTTAGCGAGGCGAGGCAATTGGCCGAGACCCGGAGCAGCGGCGATCTGGAAAAAATGTCGGAGACGGTGGTGGCCGAGACGCTGACCGTGCGCTTGACCCAGAAATTCGAGAAGATGCGGATCCAGGGCTTGGCGCCGGTGCGGCGGGAGACGGCCCGGCATCCCCTCACCGGCCAAAACATGCATGTCTCGGTCTTTGCCGTCAGCCCGGACTCGGCCGCCACCGCCATGCTGCTGGAGCGCCAGGCCGCCCTGTCCGCCATCGCCGTCAACCAGGAACAGGCGTTCCGGAACGCCCGGACCCAAGCTCTCAACGCCGCCGTCGGCGAAGCCCGGACCGATCCCGCCGCCCAAAGGGCCGGCGCCCTGGCCGGCAGGGCCGAGATCGAAGCGGCCAGGCGGCGGGCGGCCGGCGATATCGCCGGCGGAACCGCCTCGCCCCAGACCGGAGCGGCTTCTCCCGCCGCGACGGGCGGAAAAACCGCCTCCGGCTCGGTCATGGGCGGCGATGTCCAGGACGATTTCTGATGAGTGGACTTTTGAATGAGATGAATAAAAGAAAGGGACAGGCGCTTGCCTGGCTGGCGGCGGGCTGGCTGGCCCTGGCCGGGGCGGCGTTCTCCGGCGAGGCGGCGCTCGAAGATGCGCATCTCCTCTATCAGGGGAAATACGCCGACGGCGGGGAAGGCGTTTACGGGGACGAGGGGCTGTTGCTGGTCGTGGTCGATGTTCCCGCCGCTCCCGGCGGACGGGATGTTTCCAAAGCCAGGGCGATGCTCCGGAGCAAGACGCTGCTGCAGGACCACGCGGCGGCGGAATACCTCGATCCGGCCGGGAAGCCGCCGCCCTGCGGCCTAAAGCTCGCCTTTCCCCAGTCCATCGCCTTCGGCCGGGAAAGCGCGCCGGGACTCGGTTTGCCGAACCTCGACCTGTCGGCAACCGTCCGCGTCCTGGAGGATCGGGAAACGCCGGCGGGGCGATATCGCTTTGTCGTCGCCTTGCGGCTGGCCGATCTGCTCGTCAAGCCGCTGACCGGCCTCTATGGCGAGCCCGGCCAGGAAGAAGTCGCCGCCGCCCTTGAAAAAACCTGGCGGCGGCGGGAACGGAACGGCGCCCTGCCGGAGATGTGCCTTGCCTTCGGCCTGGTCGAGGACTGGCTGCGGCTGGGCGCCGCCGCCGTCGCTATCGACTGGCCGGGGGCGCCCTGGCTGAAACTCCCGTCCGGAATGGACGCTCCGACCCTT
>JAISXA010000269.1 GCA_031270685.1 Planctomycetota bacterium | reverse complement strand
AATTCGGCGACGAACGATTTTAACCGAAGTTTTGCAAAGCGGCGATTGAACCGCCAATCGCCGCTTTGCAAAAAGCGGAAACGCCTGTGCCGCAAGGATCGTGATTGTTACAAATTGGGCGTTCGGCGGTTTGAATGCCCAATTCGCAAAGGTTCGGATTTTGAACCGCGTTTTCGCCGGGATCGGGTGATTCCGCCGGGACGCGGTCCGGTGCGTGTAGAGAGAAAGGATCAATCCATGAGGAAGCTTCTGTTCACGCTGTCGGCGTTGCTGACGCTGGCGGCTGCGGTCGGCGCGGGCGAGGCCGTCGTCGGCTTCTCGCAGATGGGCAGCGAAAACAACTGGCGGATCACCGAAACCAAGAGCATCCAGGACGAGGCGGCGGCGCGCGGCTATCGGCTGCTCTACACCAACGCCAACGACGACACCGCCAAGCAGGTGTCCGACGTCGAGGATCTCCTGAACCGCCGCCCCGACATTCTCATCATCGCGCCCCGCGAGTTCGAGGGCCTCGCCCCCGCGTTGCAGGCCGCCGGCGAGGCGGAGGTTCCCGTGATCCTCGTCGACCGCAGCGCCCAGGGCGAACCCGGCGTCGACTACGTCACCTGCATCAGCGCCAATTTCATCTGGGAAGGCCAGGAAGCGGCGAAAGTCATCGCCAACAAGTTCCAGGGCAAAAACGCGAACATCGTCCAGATCACCGGCGTTCCCGGCTCCTCCGTCGCCATCGAGCGCCAGAAGGGCTTCGAGGACGAGATCGCCAAGCACCCCAACCTCAAGATCATCTCCACCCAGAACGGCGAATTCACCCGCTCCGTCGCGCAGAAGGCGATGGAGAACATCATCCAGGCCCACGGAACCGCGATCGACGCGGTCTACGGCCACGACGACGAATGCGCCATCGGCGCGCTCCAGGCGCTGAACCTGTCCGGCCGCAAGCCGGGCGAGGTGTGCATCGTCGGCATCGGCGGCTTCCGCGACGCGGCCCAGCTCATCGAGCGCGGCCAGATGGAGGCCACCATCCTGTGCAGCCCGTTCTTCGGCCCCACCACCTTCGACACCGTCGAAAAGGTGCTTGCCGGCAAGCCGGTTCCGACCTACATTCAGAATCCGGGCTACGTCATCGACAAGTCGAACGTCGTCGCGTACATGCCCAAGTCTTTCTGAAGCGGATCGGGAAACGCCAGGGCGCATAACGCGCCGCCGTCTCCGCGGACCGCCGTTCGCCGCGCGCCGCGCGCCGGGCGGCGGTCCGCGGTTTGATCCGGAATCCGCCATGACCGAACGCATAGTCGAAATGCGGGGCATCCGCAAGGAATTCCCGGGCGTCGTCGCGCTCGACGGAGTCGATTTCCATATCGGGCGCGGGGAAATCCACGCGCTGATGGGCGAGAACGGCGCCGGCAAGTCCACCCTGATCAAGATCCTGACCGGCATGTACCGGGCGGACTCCGGCGCGGTGTCGTTGGACGGGAAGACGGTCGAGCCGCGCTCGGTGTTCCATATGCAGTCGCTGGGCCTGAGCACCATCTACCAGGAAATCAGCCTCGTCCCCAACATGTCGGCGTGCCAGAACATCGCGCTCGCCCGCGAGAAGACCGGCTTTTTGCGGAAAATAGACTGGCGCGAGGCGCGGGGCAGGGCGCGGCGGGCGCTGTCCCGGCTCGGCCTCGACATCGACCTGGACCGGCCGGTCAATCGGTTCAGCGCCGCCGAGCAGCAGATGGTCGCCATCGCCCGCGCACTCTCCTTCGATTGCAAGGTGGTGGTGATGGACGAGCCGACCTCGTCGCTCAACGAGGGCGAGAGCGCGGCGCTGTTCACGCTCATCCGCTCCCTTCGCGGCCAGGGCGTGACCTTCCTCTTCGTCAGCCACAAGCTGCGCGAGGTGTTCGAGCTCTGCGATGCGGTGACCGTGCTCCGCGACGGCCGGCTGGTGGGCCGCCGGCCGGTGCGGGAACTGGACCAGTATGCGCTGGTGTCGATGATGATCGGCCGCGACGCCTCGGAGGTGATCCGCGGGCGGCGCGCACCCCGTTCGGAGGCGAGGGCGAAAACCGTGTGTTCGCTCGAGGGCGTCAAGGGCGGCGCGCGGGTAAAGGGCTTGACTTTCGACATCCACGAAGGCGAAATTCTCGGCCTGGCCGGCCTGTTGGGGTCGGGCCGGACGGAGACGCTGCGCATGCTGTTCGGCGCGGACCGTCCCGACTCCGGCGTCATCCGCGTCGACGGCGTCGAGACGCGTTTCGCGATGCCGCGCGACGCCATCGACCGGCATTTCGCGTTCTGCCCGGAGGACCGCAAGCTGGACGGCGTCATCCCCAACATGAGCGTCAGCGACAACATCGCCGTCACCAGCATCAGGGAACTGAGCTGGAAGGGGGTGGTCTCGCGCTCCCGGAAGCTGGCCCTGGCGCGCGAATACATCAAGCGGCTGAACGTCAAGGCGGCGTCGCCGCTGCAGACGATCAAGACCATGAGCGGCGGCAATCAACAGAAGGCCATCCTCGCCCGCTGGCTCGCGACCCGGCCGCGGCTGCTGCTCCTCGACGAACCGACGCGCGGCATCGACGTCGGCGCCAAGGCGGAAATCCTCGGCCTGATCCGGAGCCTGGCCGCCGGGGGCTTGAGCGTGCTCATGGTGTCCTCGGAATGGGACGAGCTGATCCAGACCTGCGACCGGATCCTGGTCTACCGCGACGGAACCAACGTCGCCTCGCTCTCGGGCGCGGACATGACCGAGGACGCCGTCATCGCCGCCATAGCCGGAGGGCACTGATGCGGACGCTGAAAACGGGCGCGCCGGGACAGCGCGCGCTGGCGGCGGCGCAATCCTACGGCGCATTCATCGTCCTGGCCCTCATTCTCGCCATGAACGCGCTGCTGACCCCGAATTTTCTCCGCCTCGGCACGGCGTGGAACATGCTCCTCCAGTCGTTCCCGATCATCATCATGTCGCTGGGGATGGCGATGGTGATCGCCACCGGCGGCATCGACATCTCGGTGGGTTCGGTGATGGCCATCGGCTCGATCATCTTCGCCAAGCTGAGCCTGGAATCCGGCTGGAGCATCCTCGCCGCCGCGCTGGCGGCGCTGGGAGTAACCTTCTGCGTGGGGCTGTTCAACGGCCTTCTCGTGGGCAAGTTCGGCTTCCAGCCGATCGTCGTCACCCTGGTGACGATGATGATCGGGCGCGGAGCCGCGGCGGTGATCAACGACGGCAAGATCGTCACCTTCTACGACTCGAACCTGGTGGACTTCGGGCTCCACCAGGTCTTCGGCGCCGTCCCCATCCATATCGTCATCATTCTCGCCGCGGTCGTGGCCGTGTACCTGCTGGTGAAGGAGACGGTGTTCGGGATCTACCTCCAGGCGGTGGGCGACAACCTTCGCGCGGCGCGGCTGGTGGGGGTGAACGCCTTCCGGGTGATTCTCGTCGTCTACGCCGTCAACGCCTTCCTCGCCGGCTTCGCCGCCATTTTCGAGACCGCGCGGCTGGCCTCGGCGGATGCCATCAACCTGGGCAAGCTGGTGGAGATGGACTGCATCGCGGCGGTGGCGGTGGGCGGCACGCCGATGCGCGGCGGCCAGGTGCGGATCATCAGCACGCTCGCCGGGGCGCTCACCATGCAGGCCATCACGACGATGGTGAACATGAACAACATCCCCTACGCCTATTCGCTGGTGATCAAGTCGGTCATCATCGTCGTCGCCCTGTCGGTCCAGAAGGAAGAATGACATGACCCGCGCACTCGGCCTGCTCGGCCACCGCACGGCGCGAATCGCGTTCTTCGTCGTCGCCCTCATGCTCTTCGCCTGGATCATGTACGGCGAAGTGTTCATGAACCTGTTCAACATCCGGAACATCCTGCGCCAGACCAGCATGATCGGGATCATCTCCCTCGGCATGACCATGGTCATCATCGGCGGCGGCATCGACCTGTCGGTGGGCGCGCTCACCGCGCTGTGCTCGGTGACGGCCGCCTACCTTTCGGCTTACGGACCGGTCGCGGCGGTTGTGGGGACGCTGGTCCTGGGTCTCGTCCTCGGGGCGGTGAACGGCCTCCTCGTCGCCGGTCTGCGCATCGTCCCCTTCATCGCCACCCTGGCGACGATGATGACCTTCCGGGGCGTTTCCTACATCCTCACCGACATCAAGTCCATCCCCGTGCCCAGGTCGGAAAAGGGCTTCATCGAGATCGGACGCGGCTACATTCTCATGCTC
>JAISXA010000237.1 GCA_031270685.1 Planctomycetota bacterium | reverse complement strand
ACTCCGGGTCGAGCCCTTCGTCGAGCCAGGCCCGCACCCTGGCGAGGTCGCCGTTTTCCACCGCCCAACTGTACGCGGCCGGGTCCGGCAAAGCCGCCAGCGCCTGCCCCGCCAGGAGGCCCAGCGCGAACAGCCATGCGCGGCCCTTGGTCAGAATCTTTCGCATCGGGATTTCCTTCGTCATCGTTTGTTGCACAATACCCGCCACATGCCACACCGTCTGATTATCGCCCTTACGCTCTCGCTTGTCCTGCACGGCGGCCTGCTTCTCGCGGGCGCACCCGGTTTTCCGGCGCCGCCGCGTCCTCCGGCCTTGCGCGCCTTGCTGCGCCCGCCGCTCGATCCGGAGCGGCTTCCTCCGCCGTCCGCCGCGGAATCGCTGCTCAAGAATACGCTCGAGGACGAAACGCCGGAAAAACCCGTCGCCACGGCGCTTCCGCCGCCGCCGGAGGCGCGCGGGACACCCGCCGCTTCCGCCGCCGGCGCGCGCGTCCTGGAAGCCGTGCGGAAGAAGCTGTCCGAATACGTTTTCTACCCCGAGCAGGCGAGAAGGCTCGGCATCGAGGGAACGGTCACGCTCTTCGTCGAACTCGCCGCCGACGGCCGCGTCGAGGATGTCCGCGTCGTGGAGAGCAGCGGCCACGCGATTCTCGACAACGCGGCGGTCAAGGGATTCTACGCGCTTGGACGCTTCCCCGGAGAATCCGGCCTCTGGGACTACACTTTCCAGTTGGAGTGAGGCTTCGGATTTCAGGGCACGGAGGGGAGATCAGTAATTTCCCGCCACTTTTAATCGCACCCTTCTGATTCCTGATTCCCGATCCCTGATTCCAGCGCTTCATTGAGGGCGAAGATCAATGCCCGGCAGCCGTCGCCGCTCACGGCGCTGATCGGGAAACAGGGGGTTTCGTCGGACGCTCCGTAGGCGCGCAGGAAATCCTCGACGCGGCGTTCGCGCGCATCCGCGGCGATCAGGTCGAGCTTGTTGAGCACCAGCCAGCGCGGCTTGGCGGCGAGTTCCGGACCGTATTTCTCCAGCTCGCGCACGATGGCGCGCGCGTCGCGCACTGGATCGGCTGCGGGATCAAGCGGCGCCAGGTCGATGACGTGCAGGAGCACGCGCGTGCGCGCCAGATGTTTGAGAAAACGGATGCCGAGTCCGGCGCCCTCGGCGGCGCCTTCGATCAGGCCGGGAATGTCGGCGACGACGAAGCTCTTTTCCTCGCTGACGCGCACCACGCCGAGTTTGGGAATCAGGGTGGTGAAGGGATAATCGGCCACCTTCGGACGCGCCGCCGAAACCGCGCGGATGAAGCTGCTTTTCCCGGCGTTCGGCAGCCCGAGCAGGCCGACGTCGGCAAGCACGCGCAATTCGAGATGCAGGTCGCGCTCCTCGCCCGGCTCGCCCGGGGTGCATTGGCGCGGCGCGCGGTTGGTGCTCGATTTGAAATGGATGTTGCCGCGGCCGCCCCTGCCGCCCTTGGCGATCAACACGGTCTGCCCGTCGTGCGCAAGGTCGGCGAGCGCCTGCCGGGTGTTGAGGTCGGTAATCACCGTCCCGACCGGAACGCGCAGGACGACGTCCTTGCCGCCCCGCCCGTAGCATCCGGCGGACGCGCCGTTTTCGCCGCGCTGCGCGGCGAACCTGCGGGTATAACGGTATTCGATCAGCGTGTTGATGTTGCGGTCGGCGCTGACCCGGATACTGCCGCCGCGGCCGCCGTCGCCGCCGTCCGGACCGCCTTCGGGCTCATACTTCTCGCGCCGGAACGAAGCGACGCCGTTGCCGCCGTCGCCGGCGGCAACGGTGATCCTCGCCTCGTCGATGAATTTCATCAAAAGTAAAAAGCCCTATCGCAGGGACAGGGCTTCGTTGCGGCCGCGGCCCGGATTTCAGGCCGCCGGAACGATACTGACCGTGCGCTGCGGCTTGGGCCCCTTGAAGGCAAACTCGACGCGCCCGTCGACCAGGGCGAACAGCGTATGATCCTTGCCGACGCCGACATTCACGCCCGGATGGAACCGCGTGCCGCGCTGGCGGACGATGATGCTCCCGGCCGAGACGGCTTCGCCTCCATAGCGCTTGACGCCGAGGCGTTTCGATTCCGAGTCGCGGCCGTTGCGCGAACTGCCGCCTGCTTTTTTGTGTGCCATGTGACTTTTTCCTCTTCGTTGGGCCGGCGTTCAGGCGGAAATACCGTCGATGCGGATTTCCGTGTAGTTTTGACGGTGGCCCTGATGCTTCTGATAATGCTTGCGACGGCGCATCTTGAAGATCTTGACCTTGTCGTGGCGGCCTTGCGAAAGCACAGTAGCCTTGACCGCCGCGCCGGCGACGAGCGGCGCGCCGATTTGCACGGACTCGCCTTCGCCGATCATGAGCACTTGATCAAGCGTGACTTCTGCGCCAACTTCTGCCGGTATCTGTTCTACTTTCAATTTTTCGCCGGCGACGACGCGATATTGCTTGCCGCCGGTTTTTATGACCGCGTACATGTTGGACTCCAAAAAACCTGGGAAAGATAAGAGCCACGCATTATACGCATTTCCCCTGCCGAGTCAAAGAATCGCGCGATCACGCCGGGAGTTTTCGCTTTGCCCGGTATGCGTTGATGACGGGCACCGCGATGCTGATCACGGACAAAATGAGGAAAGCGGCGGAAAAGGGCCGCTGCAACAGCACCATCACGTCGTTGTTCGAGTTGAGCATGGCCCGGTTCAGATTGCTTTCCGCCATGGGGCCGAGGATGACCCCCAGCACCAAGGGCGCCACCGGATAGCCGTATTTGCGCATGAAAAAGCCGATCACGCCGAAGACCACCGCCACCAGCACGTCGAAAAGACTGTTGGAAAGGGTGTAGGCGCCGACGATGCAGAATACGCTGACCAGGGGAAGCAACACGCGGGGCGAAATCCGCAATACGTACGGCGCGAACTTCGCCGACAGGAAGCCCAGGCCCAGCATGACGAACTGAATCAGTATCCAGCCGGCGAAAATCGCGTACACGATGCGCGGAGTCTCGGTAAAGAGCAACGGGCCCGGCCGGATGCCGATGAGCGTCAGCGCGCCCAGCATGACCGCGGTGATGGAATCCCCCGGCACGCCCAGGGTAAGCATGGGAATCATGTCGCCGCCGGTGGAGCCGTTGTTGGCCGATTCCGGGGCGGCGACGCCCTCCAGGGCGCCGCTCCCGAACTTGTCCCCGTTCTTCGAGAACTTCTGCATGACGTTGTAGGCCATGAAGCAGGCGACGCCGCCGCCGGTTCCCGGAACGATGCCGATGAACACGCCGATGAGCGAGCCGACGACCATGGACAGAGCGATGCCCTTGATTTCGAACCAGGTGGGAAGCACGCCAGTGATCTTCTGCTCGATGATGTCCGCTTCGCGGGGCGGGTTCCCCACTTCGGAGAACACCTGGGCCATGGCGAAGGCGCCGATGAGCACGGGCAATAACCCGAGACCGCCCATCATGTAATAGTTGCCGAAGGTATAGCGGGGCGTGCCGAGGATGACGTCGATGCCGACGGTGGATACCAACAGTCCGAAACAGCCCGCGATCAGCCCCTTGAGGATGTTCTTGCCCGAGGCGCTGGCGATGACTGCCAGGCCGAAAATGGAAAGCGAGAAGTAATCCGCGGCCCGGAACTGCAAGGCGATCTTCGCCAGTTGGGGCGCGATGAGAATGAGACAGGTGGTGCTGACCATGCCTCCGAAAAACGAGGCGACCGTGGCGATGCCGATGGCCTTGCCGGCCTTGCCCTGCTGGCACAGCGGATAGCCGTCCAGCATGGTGGCGCCCGCCGAGGGCGTGCCGGGGGTGTTGAGCAGGATCGCCGCCACCGAGCCGCCCATCATGGAACCGCAGAAAACGCCGGAAAGCATGATCAGCGCCGTGTGGGGTTCGAGGTGATACGCGAGCGGCAGCAAGAGAATGATGCCCATGGAACCGGTCATGCCGGGAAGCGCGCCGATGATGACGCCCGTGAAGGTGCCGAAAAGCATCAGGACGAAGACGGCGGGCTGAAAGCAGTCGACAAAGCCGCGGGTCAGCATTTCCAACATGGCGTTCTCCTAGAACAGCCGCAATTCCGGCAGCATGACCTGGAAGATCATGCGGAAGACGACGTGGATCGCCGCGGTCATGCCGACGCTGCAAACGGCGGCAATCGCGTACTTCCGGTACCCGAAAAACCACATGCCGAAAAACAGATAAAAAGGCGTGGTCAGGAGAAAGCCGAGGGGCTTCATCAACTGCACGTAAACGATGGTGGCCGCGACGAAGAGGATCAGCCGGAGAGCGGCCTTGCGGTCCATGGCGCCTTCCTTTCGGGGCAGCCCCGCGAGCAGGCTCGAGACCGCCAGCAGAAGGCCCAGGAGGAAGAGTCCCGCCGCCACGACCTTGGGGTAATCTCCGGGACCGAGGCCGGCGTCCGCCTTGACCATGCCTTCCGCTTCCACGAACCAGTAAATCGCCAGAAAGACGAACAGCAGCCCCATGACGAGGTCCGCCAGACGGGTGTTTTTCATGAATCCCTCTCCGCGTGAAAAGACGCCGCCCGCGGGCGGCGTCTTTTGCGATCAGCGCTTACTTGTAGCGGTTGCCGATCCTGGCCGTTTTGATGACATTCTCCAGCCGCTTGTTTTCGGAGACGATCAACTCGCCGAAGGTCTTCGCGTCCCGGTACGCGGGCGTCACGCTCATGGCCTTCATTTTCTCGGCGAATACCGGATCTTCGACGGCGCTCTTGAAGATTCCCTGCAATTTCTCGACGATCGCCGCGGGCGTGTTCGCCGGCGCGACGACGCCGCGCCACTGGTCGTACACGAAGTCGAGGCCGACTTCCCTGCCGGTGGGAACGTCGGGAGCGGCGCCGAAGCGTTTTTCGCCAAAGACCGCCAGGATGCGCACCTGTCCGGACTGCACGTTGGGAATGCCCTCGGGCGCCACGTTCATGGCCGACTGGCAGTCGCCGGAAAGCAGGCCGGTGACCGACGGGCCGCCGCCGGCGAAGGGAATGTGCTTCAACTTGATGCCCGCCGCCTGCTCGAAGAGCACGGCCGCCAGGTGATTGCCGCCGCCGACGCCGGCGTTGCCGATGGAAATCTGGCCGGGATTGGCCTTGGCGTCGGCGATGAATTCCTGGAGCGTCTTCCATTTGGCGTCGGCCTTGACGTTCAGGTAATCATTCGCCTCGACCACCTTGGCCACCGGCGCGAAAGCGGTCGCGGTGAAAGGAACGTTGTCCATATGGGTCTTGATGACGTGGGCAATGTTCCAGTGCATCACGCTGTAGCCGTCCGGCGCCGCGTTGCGCATGAAGTCGACGATGCCCGGCACGCCGGCCGCCTCGCCCTTGTTGACGATGATCAGGGGCTGGCCGTTGGCGTATTTGGGAAACACTTCCGCCAGCGCGCGGAACACCAGATCCGCGCCGCCGCCGGCCGCCCAGGCCACCATCGCGGTGACCGGCTTGTTCGGGAAATTCGCGGCGTCATCGGCGGCGTAAGGCGCGCCCGCGAACGTGCACATCAGTAAAGCAGCGACGAGTTTTTTCATTTCCTCCTCCTTTGGTGTAAATGAAACGTGAAAAATGCAATGCGGCTTGCCTTCGCCCGGCTCATCGTCCGTAGAAAAGCCGCGGCGGACGCAATTCGTCCCACACCCTGTCGAAGGCGTCCAGCGCCTCCTGCGGCAGACGGACGCCGACGGCCCGCACGTTCTCCAGCAACTGCCCGGCCGAAGTCGCGCCGGAGACGATCGAAGTGATTCCCTTCTTGTTCAGAATCCAGGCCAGCGCGAAGCGCGACAGGCTGTGGCCGTGCTCCCCGGCGATCCCGCTCAGCTTCTCGACCGCGTCGAAATCGAGGTCGTTCCAGTACTTCTGCTGGTAAACGAAGCCCTGGCCGCCCATGGAAAAGCGCGTCCCTTCGAGCGGCGGCTTGCCTTTCTCGTGTTTACCGGAAAGAAAACCGGCGGCCATCGGGCTGAAGACCGCGACGCCGACGCCTTCCTCGATGCAGAGCGGCAGGAGCTCGTATTCGATGTCCCGGGCGAGCAGGTTGAAAGGCGGCTGGACGACGTCCCAACGCGCGAGATCGTGCCTGTCGCTGAGCCACAGGGCCTTGCAGAGCTGGAAGGCGCGGAAGTTCGAGCAGCCGAGATAACGCACCTTGCCCTGGCGCACGAGATCGTCCATCGCCCGCAGCGTCTCGTCGAGCGGAGTGTCGTAATCGGGCATGTGCGCGTAGAAAATGTCCAGGTAATCCGTGCCCAGCCTTTTCAGGCTGCCTTCGACGGACTGCATCAGGTGCTTGCGCGAAAGCCCCATGTCGTTCGGCCCGGTCTCCTCTCCGCTCGGCCACGGCTTGAAGGCGCGCGGACGGGCGAGATCGATGGGGCCGGCGACGACCTGCTCCCCGTATTTTTTCCCCAGCTTGCGGATATGGCCGGCCTTCGAGGCGACGACCAGCGAGTCGCGCATGCCCCGGATGGCCTTGCCCACGATTTCTTCGGTCACGGTATTGGCGTACATGTCCGCCGTATCAATGAAATTGATCCCCTCGTCGACCGCCTTATGGATGATGCGGATCGATTCCGGCTCGTCCACCTGCCTGCCGAACATCATCGTCCCGAGGCAGAAAGCCGATACCTTCAACCCCGTCCTTCCAAGCTTGCGATATTCCACGACCCCCTCCCCATAGAATTGGTCAGTCGCATTTTTTGAAGTTCAGATTCAACCACAACGGCGTGGCGGGCACAAGCCAACTGTCGCCAAGGGGTGCAAGTAAAAGTGTCGGAGAAACCCTTCCAGACGAAGCGAAAGCGCTTGCCTTCCCCTTGTATCTTTCCAACCATGAACATAAATGATGATGATACGCTGTGGAGCTTGTGGGCAACCGTCGGCCTGTGGGTGGGCGGTGGGAAACGCGTAGCGTTTTCCACGGGCCATCCACAGGATTGCGCGCAGCGCAAAGACGGGAACCGGCGTAGCCGGTTGCCCACAAATCCACAGCGTTGGCCGTTTCGGGCGCGGCGGCGCAGCCTGTTTCCCCTTGGGGCCAATCAGCCCGCGGGAGAGCGGATGGCGCGCCGTCGTGACCGTTCCTTGGGAGCCCGAACAGTTGTTTGACCCCAAATCGTATTTACAAGGAAGGGCGAAGAGGAACATGCCTGAATCCATCGTTGTCGGTATCGACATTGCCAAACACTGCTTCGAAGCCGCTCTGGGCGTGAGCGGGCGCATCGAGAGTTTCACCAACGATGACAGCGGCCACGAAGCCCTGCTCGGTCAATTGGCAGGAGAGAGCGTTGAACTGATTGTCATGGAGGCTACGGGAGGTCTCGAACGTGACCTGGCCTGCGCCTGCCAAGCTGCCGGTTTTGCCGTAGCCGTTGTCAATCCACGCCAGGCGCGGGATTTCGCCAAGGCCATGGGCCATCTGGCCAAGACCGATCGCATTGATGCCCAGGCCTTGGCCGAACTCGCCCAGGTGCTCTCCCGTCATCCCGAGCGGGAGCGTTTCATCCGCGTCTTGCCCACGGCAAAGCAGCAGGTATTGCAAGCTCTGGTGGCCCGCCGCCGGCAACT
>JAISXA010000232.1 GCA_031270685.1 Planctomycetota bacterium | reverse complement strand
TCCGGACACGGCATGATGGTCATGGTCCCCGGCAACATCGGCAGGCGGGCGGTGGAAAAAAGATTCAGGTTCGCGCCGGAACAATTGCTCGAAACCGGCAACGCCTGGGACGACGCCTTTGAATTGGCGCGGCCGTTCGGTTTCCGGGCCTTCCTCGTCGCCGGCCATCCCGGCAAGATCGCGAAGCTTGTCCACGGGCCGGTCGACACCCATTCCGCCCGAAGCGGCACGGCGGCGGACATCCTGCGCGGGATACTCGCCGATATCGATCCCGAGGCCGAGGCGGCCGGGGAAACCGCCGAGGCGATCTTCTCGTCTTCCGCGCCCGCCCTTTCGCGGCGGCTCGCGGAAACCTGCGCGGAACGCGTCCGTTCCGCGCTCCGCGAAACCGGCGCGGCGGCCGAGGTCGCGGTCTGGCTCTGCGGCCTCGAGGGGAATGAACTCGGACATGCCGGAGATCTGACGCCATGGGGTTGAAAATCCCGTTGTCCATCGTCGGCTGCGGCCCGGGCGCAAGGGAGTTCCTCACCCGCGAGGCGGAACGGGTGGTTTCGGAAGCCGAATTCCTCGCCGGCCCGGAGCGGCTGATCCGGCTCTTCGCGGATTCATCCGCGCGGAAATTGCCGTGGAGCGGAAAAACGGACGACTTGATCAAGGCGTTATGCGCGCCCATGGGACAGGGCGTCCGCGTCGTCGCCCTGGTGAGCGGCGACGTCGGCGCGTTCAGCCTCGCCTCGCGGCTGGTCGAGGCGTTCGGGAAGGAAAACTGCCGCCTCCATCCGGGGATCAGCTCGTTCCAACTCGCCTTTGCGCGGCTGTGCGTCCCATGGGAAAACGCCCGTTTGGTGCACGCCCACGGCGGCGATCCGGGAGTGGACCCGGCCGGTCTCTCGCGGGAGCGCCAGGTCGCGGTGGCGCTGGACGCGGGGAAAGGCTGGGACTGGTTCCTCCGGGCCGCGCCGGAGCTGATGAACACGCACGATCTGCACCTCTGCGCCGATTTGTCGCTCGAGGATGAAACGGTCGTCGCCGTCGCCTCGGCCGCCGACCTTGCGGCCATGCCGCCGCCCCGCCTGGCCGTCGCGGTTTTTCTTCGGCGCGGGCGGCTTCCCAAAAACCGTCCGCCGCCATTCGCATGATCCTTCCCGGCGCGTCCGGATCAGGGGTGAAAAGAAGCCTACCAGTCGTTGCCGTGAAGGTGAATGACGCCGCCGGGCAGAGCGGATATGCGGAGCGGGAAAAACATGGCGACGTTCCCGTCCGGACACGGCAGCGTCTCTTCGTCGCGGATGCGCAGCGCCTCGCGCTTTCCCAGGTCGATCCAACCCACGCGGGCGTAAACCTTTCGGATTTGCGGCACGCAAAACAGCATGCCGCCGTCGAATCCGCGCCCGCGCGCCTCGCGCATGGCCGCGTTCATCACCAGGCCGGAAAGCCCTCCGCCCCGGCTTTCCGGCAGCACGAAAACGTTCTGCACGCCTGCCGCCCTGATCGGAGTTCCGTCGATCCTGACGACCCGGTCCACCACCCCGACATGGGCGACGACCCGCTTGTCCCGCTCCAGGAACACCGAATAGGACGGGGGGCTCCCGTGCCAAGCGCGGCTGTAGGCGAAGAACGCGGCCTCCTTTTCGGTAAACGCCGCGCACAAGCTCCGACGAATCGCCTCGTCCGCCTCGGGCGGCATCCGCGCCTCGTCCATGACCGTGACTTGTTCCATGATTCGCTCCGGGTATAATCTACGCCCGCCGGGTATAATCTACGCCCGCGACAAAACCGGCGATTGCCTAATTTTCGCGGCCAATGTAAGATGGGGCAAGAATTTTTCAGGCGCAAGGGCGTTTTTCGGAAGCGGCTGGACAAACCTGGAGGAATCATGCGGCGAATCGAAGGCGTCATGTGCGATCTGGACGGGACGGTGTGCGACAGCGAATGGGCCCACATCCTGGCTTGGGAAAAGATCGTTCATCATAAATACGGCTTCCGGCTTGAAGAGGGCTGGGATCTCGACTATATCGGGAAACCCGACGATTACGCCGCCAGGGCGATGCGAAACAATTTCCCCGCCCTGCCGGAGACGGATGTACTGTTGCGGGAGCGCCACGAAGCCTACCGCGGGATCATCACCGAAAAGGCCGAGCTCCTGCGCTACCCCGGACTGAGGGAGGAATTGGAAAAGTTGTCCGCCGCCGGCTTCAAACTTGCGGTCGGCACCAACAGCCCGCTGGAAAATACGCTCACGGCGCTTCGCTCCGCCGGCATTGACAAGTATTTCCCGGTTGTCGTCGCCTATGGGATGACGGAACGCGGAAAACCCGCGCCCGAGATCTATCTCGAGGCGGCGCGCCGCCTGGGCGTCGACCCCGCGCAAGCGGTGGTGGTGGAGGATACGCCCATCGGCATCGCCGCCGGCAAGGCGGCCGGGGCCATAGTCATAGCCGTGACGACCACGAATCCGGCCAGCGTCCTGTCCGACGCCGATCTGGTGATCGAATCCCCGGCCGCCGCCATGGCCTGGATCGGGAAAAACGGCGATCCGGCAAAACGCGCGTAAGCGACGGAACTTAACCGCTCATGGGCGCCACGGATATCCGTTTCCCGCGCACCGATGAAACCATGGAAAACCGAATGGCCGACAACCCGCTCCAGTCTCCCGAACTTTCCTCGCTCCGCGAAGGCGACGTCTTCGAGGGCTACTACGTGCTGCGCGAGGCAAGCCTGCACACCGCCGTCAACGGCAAGAACTACATCCGGATGTCCATCGCCGACGCCAGCGCCGGCCTCGGCGGCAACATCTGGGACGCCAGCCCGGAACTGTTCCAGTTGTGCGCCCCGGTGAGCGTCGTCAAGCTGCACGCGACCGTCGACTCGTACAAGGGACGGCTCCAGCTGCGGGTGATCCGGTTCCGACCGGCGCGCGAGGGCGAATTCGACATCGACTCGTTCCTGCCGAAAAGCCCCCGGGATCCCGGCGAGATGCGGGCGGAACTCCGCGCCCTGGCGGATTCCGTCGGCGACCCCGATTACGCCGCCCTCCTTCGCGCGTTTTTCGACGACGCCGGGCTGCTCGACCGCTTTATGCGCGCGCCGGCGGCGCGCGAAGTGCATCACGCCTGGGTGGGCGGACTCGCGGAACACACCCTGAACGTCGCCCGTCTCGCCGACGGGTTCGCGCGCGAAGCGGCGGTCAACCGGAGCCTCCTTATCGCCGGCGCGCTGCTGCACGACATCGGAAAGACGGAAGAACTGGCGATGGGATTGACGATTGAATACACCGATCGCGGAAAGCTGCTCGGCCACCTGTTCCTCGGCGCGGAAATGACGGGAAGGCGCGCCGCCCAGGTCGCGGGACTTCCCGGGGAAAAACTCCTGTTGACCCAGCACCTGATCCTGTCGCACCATGGCCGCTACGAATACGGCTCGCCGGTCCTGCCCAAGGTTCCCGAAGCGTTCGCGCTGCACCATCTCGACAATCTCGACGCGAAGGTGGCGACGGCCAACCGGCTCATCGGCGGCATCCAGGATCCGGAAAAACGCTGGACCGATTTTTCTCGCCTCATGGAAACCGCCCTTTTCCGGGCCGCGACGGACGGAGAAACGGCAAATGCCTGACGACGAAGCCGGCCCGATCGCCATGAACCGGCCGCCAGGCGCCCCCGGGTCGAGGCTGTGGAAAAAATTCCTCCGGACGCGCGGCGGCAAGGCCGGTCTGATCATGATCGTTCTTTTCCTGCTTATCGCCCTGTTCGCGCCGTTCCTCGCGCACCGGCTTCCTTTTTATTGGCGGGACGCCGCGAGCGGCGAGGTCTTGTTCCCGCTGTTGCGCGAATTCTTCGCCCCGTCCGACACCACCGAACCCTTTCTCGAAGCCGGAATCAACTTCCTGCTCCTGTTCATCCCGCTCTCGTTCGCCGCGTGGCATTTCATGAAGAGGTTCGCCCCCAGCCTCATGCTTCGCGAATCGAAGTCCGTCGCGCTGCTGTTCGGCGTCCTGTTTTCGGGAGCCGTCTGGTTCGGACTGGGGGGCATGATCGTCCAGGCCGGCGGAAGCGACTGGCTGACCGGGGAAGCGCGTCCGACGCCCGATGTCGACGCTGTGGAGCATCCCGGCGCGTTCCTCTCCCCTCCGCCGGCCGGGGACGACCTGCAGCTGGATATCCGCGGGATCGTCGGCGAAAGAATCGGCCAGGCTATGCGGGCGCTCGGAGAGAAGGCGGGAGCCCGCGTCGTGAAAACGGAAGAAATTCTCGCCCTCGCCGTCCAGCGGGCCATTGACGGTCCTCCCATGGCGGGCGTGGGCGCGATAACGGCAAAAGGACGAATCGACGCCAGAGGGATCACCGACGCGAACCTCGGCGCGGGAATGAACGCGGTGAGATGGAACCGCATCCTGGTTGAAAGGGCGTATCCGGAACTTCTTTCCCCGTTCGTGCGTTTCCGCACCGCCTTCCTGATCGCCGCGTTCTGCTGCCTTCTCGCCCTCATCGGCCTGACCTATGTTTTTATGGCCGGCGCGAACCAGTTTTCGCTCCCCCCCGCATGGCTGGCGCTCTGCGCGCTCGCGGTTGCGCTGCTCCTGCCATTCACCGGACGATCGAGAAACGATCCCACTCCGTACCGCCAACTCGCCGCGGAAGGCAAGGGTTACGGCATCTTTCCGCCCATTCCCTATGGTCCCAACGAACAGGGATTCGGCCCCCGGCTGCCCCCGGACTGGTTGGCGGCCTCGCCGTCGCTGTCCGCCGCCGACATCGCCTCTCCGGAGCGCCTGCGCCGTCTGCTGGACGGTGCGGACAATCCGGCCGCCCGCCATATCCGCGGCCTGCTTCCGGCGGGCGGCGGCAAGGGCGGAAACGGCTTGCCCGAAAACGCCGAGGGCTTGGCCGGCATACTCAACCAGGCGATCGAAAGCGACAAGTTTTATGACGAGGAAGCGTTCTCGGACATTCGCGCCGACATCTTTCTCGTCCCCTACCTTTCCGCCGTCCGCGCCGGGGAACGGCTTTCAGCGCTGGACGCGCTGCGCATGAACCGTCTGCTCCTGGAAAGGGCGCTGCCTTCGACCATCGAATCGGCGGCCGCCGGCCGGTGGAAAAAGCCTCGACACCTGCCGGGGCGGCACTTCTTCGGCACCGACGAAAGCGGCCGGGACGTCCTGGTCAGGGTGATCCACGGAGCGCGGGTTTCGCTCTCCGTCGGTTTCATCTCCGTTGCGTTGGCGACGATCATCGGCCTGGTTGTGGGTTCGCTCGCCGCATACTACGGCGGCTGGGCGGACCTGGCGATTTCCAGATTCATGGAATTGATGATGTGCTTTCCCTCGTTTTTCCTGATCCTGGCGGTGATCGCCGTCCTCGACCGCCGCTCCATCCTCAACATCATGCTCATCATCGGTTTGACCAGCTGGACCGGCGTGGCCCGGCTGATCCGGGGCGAAATGCTCAAGCATAAAAAGATGGACTACGTTTTCGCCGCCGTCGCCCTCGGCGCGTCCGACGCGAGGATAATCTTCCGGCATATACTTCCCAACACGATGGCTCCGGTCCTGGTCTCGATCTCCTTCGGCGTCACCGGAGCGATCCTGACCGAGGCGTCGCTCTCTTTCATCGGCTTCGGGGTGACGCCCCCGACTCCGACCTGGGGACAATTGTTGAGCGAAACCCGGGAATCCCCGCTCGCCAACTGGTGGCTCGCGGTGTTTCCGGGCATTGTGCTCTTTTTAAGCGTGTTCGCCTATAATCTGGTCGGCGAGGCGCTTCGCGACGCGCTCGATCCCCGCACCGCCCCGTAGACCGCCGCCGGTCGCGCGGCCGGCGGGGCGATTCCCTCTTTTTGGACAAGGAAACGCATATGGCCGAGATCATCCCCCTGCGCGAGTACCTAAGGCAGCGCCTGCTAAACGGCGACTTCAACTGCGAAAAGGAACTGACCCTGTCCATCATCAGCGGCAAATGGAAGATCGTTGTCCTCTGGCATCTCGGTCACGAGGGACCGCACCGGTTCGGCGAGTTGTTCAGGCTGTTCAAGAACATCAGCAACCGGATCCTCACCAAGCAGCTGCGCGAGCTTGAGCAGGACAACGTCATCATCCGCACCGATTTCGACGAAAACCCGCCCCGGGTGGAATACCGGATGAGCGAGAGGGGCATGACCCTTCTCCCCGTCGTGGACTTGATGTTCGACTGGGGGCGTGAAAACATGTCCTACTACGCGAAGATGGCCAGGAAGAGCCAGAAACGGCAGGCGCAATCCGACTCGGAATAGCCGACGCCGAAAACCAGGGATAACACCGGCGCCAAGCATCGACGGCGGACGTCTGGCAACCTCCGCATCATCCGCCGGGACGGCGAAGAGGCTTGGGTTAGGGAAGGTGCGACAGGCATTGCGCCGCCGTTGCGGCAAACGCCAGTCCCGTCGCCGGCGCCGTCCGGGGCATGAACCGGCGATCGACGACCCCCGGTCCCGGGAATCGGTTTTTTGAAAAAAGCGGCCGGTTACAAAATTGTGCGTACTTTACATCCCCATTCCGGCGTTGTATAGTCCATATCGCTCTTGGTGGACTTTTGCGGGAAACCGGGCGGCGGTTGACTCGATCCCGTGTAAAAGTCGACTCCTGGAACCACCATTTTTTCGACTCCTGAACGATGCCTTCACCCCCAAGACGATGCCTCGACGAGGCCCACCCTTTCCGACGGAGAAAGCGGCGTGGCGGTAGAATTCCTGGTCCGGATGCGCGGGGTCAAAAAATCCTTCGCCGGCGTCAAGGCGCTGAGGGGCGTCGATTTTTCACTCCGCCCGGGTGAAATCCACGCCCTGGTGGGCGAGAACGGCGCGGGCAAGTCCACCCTGATGAAAATCCTCTCCGGCGCGCACGCCATGGACGAGGGCGATATTTTCGTCGACGGAGAGCCGGCGCGCATCGGGACGCCGCGCCGCGCCAAGGAACTGGGAGTGGGCATCGTCTACCAGGAATTCGAACTCGCCGACGACCTCAGCATCGCGGAAAACATCTTCATCGACCGCCTCGGCGCGCACGGCATCGTCCGCTGGAGGGATTTGTACGAGCGAGCGCAGAGGGTGCTGCGCAACCTCGGCTTCGATATAGACGTGCGCCGCCCCGTCGGCGGCATCAGCGTCGCCTACAAGCAAATGGTGGAGATCGCCAAGGCCCTTTCCGCCAACGCGCGGATACTTGTCCTCGACGAGCCGACCGCCGTGCTGACTCCCAACGAGACGGAAAAACTGTTCGCCGCCATGCGTTCCCTCAAGGAAGCCGGCGTCGGCGTCATCTACATATCGCACCGGATGGACGAGGTGTTTTCGGTCTGTGACTCGGTGACCGTCATGCGCGACGGCGAGGTCACCGGCGGCGGAAGGATAGCGGACTTCGACGTCGACGGCTTGGTCGAGCTCATGATCGGCCGCAAGCTCTCCACCATGTATCCACCGCGAACAGCCGCCGTCGGCGGGGAAATCCTGCGTCTGGAGCGCCTTGACGGCGACGCGTTTTCCGACGTCAGCCTCACCCTCCGCAAAGGGGAAATCCTCGGCGTCTTCGGGCTGGTGGGGAGCGGCCGCACCGAGATCGCGAGGGCCGTGTTCGGCGGCGACGGCCTGCGCGGGGGCAAGGTTTTCGTGAACGGCGCCGAGGCCCGCATCCGCTCGCCGCACCAGGGAAAACGCCGCGGCATAGCCCTGATCCCGGAAAACCGCAAGGAACAGGGGCTGGTCCTGGACATGCCGATCAAGACCAACATCACCATGACCAACATCCGCAAGGTCAGTTCCCGCCTCGGCGTCGTCAGCGCCAAGCGGGAAAACGGCGCGGTCGACGAATTGGTGCGGCGGCTGACCGTCAAGACCCGCGATACGCGCAATCCGGCCAGCACCCTTTCCGGCGGCAACCAACAGAAGGTGGTCATCGCCAAGTGGCTTAACACCGACGCGGAAGTGATGATCATGGACGAGCCGACGCGCGGCGTGGACGTCGGGGCCAAGGTGGAGATCTACAACCTCATGAACGAACTGACGGCGCGCGGGGCGGGCATACTCATGATCTCGTCGGAGCTGAACGAAATCATCGGCATGTGCGACCGGGTTCTGGTGGTCGACAAGGGCGGGGTGCGCGGCGAATTGCCGCGCGAACTCATGACGGAAAAGGACATCATGAAATTGGTGGTCGGAGGGCATGGCTCATGAGCGACGCTGCCTTGGCGGGAAGAAGCCGCCTGGCGCTGGTCCGGGAATCGCTGCCGGTCGCGGTGCTGGCGATCCTCATCGTCGCGTCCAGCTTCCTGAACAGGAATTTCCTGACCGGACAGAACATCTTCAACCTCCTGCGTCAGAACTCGGGAACCATCATCGTCAGTTTCGGCATGCTCCTGGTGATCCTCACCGGCGGCATAGACCTCTCCGTCGGCTCGGTCGCGGCCTTTTCCAGCGTCTTGTTCGCGACGCTCCTCGACGAGCGGCAAAACGACGCCATGGCGCTTCCGCCCGCCTTCGGTCTCACGCTTCTCTGCAGTCTCGGCTTCGGGGCGCTCGTCGGCTATCTCGTCGCCTACCGGAAGATGGCCTCCTTCGTCGTCACCCTCGCCTCGATGACGGCGGCGCGGGGGGGCGCCTACATGATCTCCCACGCCAAGACGATCCCCATAACCAACGAAACGGTGAACGCGTTCAACAAGAGTTCCCTTTTCCGCGTTCCCTATTCGGTGATCCTCGCCGGCGCCGTGTTCCTCGTCGTCGCCTTCGCGCTCAGCCGCACCGTCTACGGCCGGCTCGTCAAGGCGATCGGCAGCAACGAGACGGCGGTGCGGCTTTCCGGGATTCGTACCGATTTCTACGTAATGTCGGTGTACATGGTCTCGGCGGCGCTGTGCACGCTCGGCGGCATCATCGAGTCCCGCACCGGCGTCGGCGACGCCAGGGTCTGCCAGGGGTTGGAGCTGGACGCCATCGCCGCCTGCGTCATCGGCGGCGCGAGCCTCTCCGGCGGCCGGGGGACGGCGGTGAACACGCTCATGGGCGTGCTGATACTCGGCCTGATCGGCAACATTATGGTGCTCATGCGGATCCCCCCCTACCCGCAGCAGGTCATCAAGGGCGTCATCATCATAGTGGCGGTGCTGCTTCAGGGGCAGAACAAGGCGAAATAACGGCGTTCTTCGCATAAATTCGTTCCGCGTCCGAAACGGGCCTATACTGGATAGGCCGGGAGGGGGTGTTCGCTCCTTTTTCCCCGGACGCCGCTTTGCGGTAAGGCATTTGTCATGGAGGAAGCATCATGAGAAAAGTACTGTTTACGCTACTGGCGATGTTCGCGCTGTGCCCGGCCGTAGTCCTCGGCGGGCAGCCCGTCAACAGACAGAAGATCGGGCTGACCATGCAGACGCTGAACGGGGCCTATTTCTCCGCGCAGGAGGAAACGTTCATCAAGCTGTGCAAGGAAAAGGGCATCGAGTACGTCACCGCCGACGCCAACGGCGACACCAACGCCGAACTCGCCAACGTCGAGAACTTCATCACCGAGGGCTGTACCGTCGTGGTCATCAACCCGGTGCATCCGGAGGGGACGATCGAGGCGACCCGGAAATGCGCCGAGGCCGGAGTCGCGGTGTTCATCATGGACAATTCCATCTCCCCGCGAGCGAATTACGTCTCCATGATCCAGTCCGACAACTACGCGCTCGGCACGCTGGTCGGGGCCGACATCGGCGCCCATTTCGGCCGCAAGAACATCGTGCTCGGCTTCCTCAGCGGCAATACCGGCAATACCCTCGGCCTCGCCAGGAGGATGGGCGCCCTCGCCGGCATCGTCGAATACCAGCTTGAAACGCACGGCCGGTCGGCGGTCGACATCGCGACCCAGGGCTGGGGCGGCTGGAACCAGGCGGACGGCCAGAAGGCGGCCGAGAACATGCTCACCGCCGCGCCCGAGATCAACTGCATCTTCGCGGAAAACGACGACATGGCGCTCGGCGCGCGCGAGGCCTGCCTCGCCATCGGCCGCGACGACATCGTCATCTGCGGCGCCGACGGCAACAAGACCATGTACGGCCTGATCAAGCAGGGCGGGCAGATGCTCGCCACCGGTCGCAACGACCCGTCGGAATGCGCGGCGAAAGTCATCGAGACGATCGAGAAATGGAGCGGCGGCGAACCGGTGCAAAAGCTGGTCTACCTCACGCCGGTCAGCGTCAGCGCCAGGAATATCGCGACCTACTACAATCCCAACTCCGCTTTCTAGGGTTGCCCCCGAGGCCGGCGGCCGGCTCTAACGGCCGCCGGCCGGTTCCCTTC
>JAISXA010000117.1 GCA_031270685.1 Planctomycetota bacterium | reverse complement strand
AACATAATTCATCCATCCGCATTCATCCATCCGCCAGATAGGGCGACTCGCGCCTGGCTTGCCGGGGGGCTTGTCCCCGCCTGTCCGGCCGCATGGGCGTTGAAGTTTCGCGCCCCTTGCGGCACAGGCGTTTTGCTTGCCGCGGAATGGCGCCAGGCGGGTTAACCGCCATTCCGCGAAACGATTATACCGAATTATACATTGTGGACTTTTGGAGAAAATCAAACAAACCGCCGTTTGATTCTCTCCAAAGATTCTTGGGTTTACATTTTGCGTCGGGAATTATTGCAAGGTCGGCGCTATCGACCGACCTGACGAAAAATCAACCCATTGGTCCGTAAGCAGTAACATCTTTGGAGGAAATCGGGCAGCGGTTGGCCCGATTTTCCCCAAAAGTCCACCGAATCACTGCACGGTATACCCGCCATCGATGACGAAGTTCGCCCCGGTAACCAGGTTGGCCGCGTCGCTGGCCAGATACACCGCCATCGCCGCCACTTCCTCCGGATAACCGAAGCGCCCCGCCGGGATCTTTTTCTTCATGGCCTCGCCCGCCTCGCCCGCCCATGCCTTTTTGCCGAGTTCCGTGAGGATGACGGTGGGTGATATGGCATTGACCTGGATGTTGAATTCAGCCCACTCGCAAGCCAGCACCTGGGTCATCGCGACGATGCCCGCCTTCGAGGAATTGTAGGCGACATGGCGATCCAGGGCGATCAGCGCGGCCTGCGATGCCATGTTGATGATCTTGCCGCCGCCCTGCTTGATCATCCGCTGGCCGACAGCCTGGGACATGAAGAACGAGGCGCCAAGGTTGAGGTTGATGGTGCGGTTCCAAAAATCGGCGGGAATCTTTTCCGCGTCGTCGAGAAGCGCGACGCCGGCGCAGTTGACCAGGATGTCGATGCTTCCCGATTCCTTCACCGATTTTTCGACCACTTCGGCGATTTGCGCGTTGTCGGTGATGTCCGCCGCCAGCGCCAGCGCCTTCCGTCCGTATCCCTTGACCTTTCCGGCCACTGTTTCCGCGGCGGCGGCATTGATGTCGACGGCGATGACGTCGGCGCCCTTGCGGGCGAACATGAGCGCAATGGCCTCGCCTATTCCGGCGCCGGCGCCGGTGACGAGCGCGGTTTTACCGGCAAGCGAGAAATTTTCGTCGAAGGGCTTGTATTCCTGCATGGGGATCTCCTATTTAAAATGGCTCACTCGATTGGCGTATGCGTTTGATACAAAGTCGCCGCCGCCCTTTGGGGACGGCGGCGCGTCCGTTCCGGCGTTGCGCCGAAAGCGCTTGCCGCGCCTCAGCGCGCGGTTAGATCCTGGCGCTTGGCCCATTGTTCGTCCGCGTTGTCCTTGGTGATCGGGGTCCACGGCACGTCGTAGTTTTTGTCCTTGCCGCCGTTCCACTTCATTTCGGGGTAATCCTTCCAGCAGTCGGACATGGGCTGGTAGTCCTTGACGAGATAGCCGAGGGCGATGTCCAGCGCTCCCTGGGCCTGCGAGACGGCGTCCTGGAGGATGGAGAGGTCCATCTCGCCGTTCTTGACCGCCATTATCGCGTCGGAGACGCCGTCGATGCCGGCGACGGCGAAGTCCTTGACGTCGAGGCCGGCGGCCTTGATCGCCTGGACGGCGCCGAGCGCCATCTCGTCATTCTGGCCGATGACGCCGTCGATTTGGCCGGGGTGGGCGGTGAGCCAGTTTTCCATCAGCGCGAGCGCTTCGGCGCGCGACCAGTTGGCGGTGCGCATCTCGAGAACCTTGACCTCCGGGTATTCCGCGATCGCCTTGAGGTTGCCTTCGCGGCGTTCGATCTGCGCGGATTGGCCGATGGGGCCTTCGATGATGACGACGTTGCCCTTGCCGCCCATCTTCGCGATGACCGCCTTGGCTTCCATGTAGCCGGAGATCACGTCGTTGGAACCGATGTAGGCGGTCAGGAGGTCGGAATTGACGCGGGTGTTCGAGCCGACGACGATGACGTCGTTGGCGTGCGCGGTGGCGACGGCCGCGGCGCCGGCCTCGATGTCGATCGGGACGAAGAGGATGGCGTCGTAGCCCTGCGAGGACATGGTCTCGAATTGGCTCTGTTGCACCGACGCGTCGTAGCGGCCATCGAAAATGGTGAGATCGACCAATCCCTGGACCACGGCGGGGTGGCGTTCCAGAGCGGTCGCCCACAGTTTCATATATTCGCCGACGAGGCCATAGGTCGCACCGCCGATGCGGTATTTCTGTCCCGCCTGGGCGAAACCGGCGGACAGGACAAGCAACAGCGCCGCCAGGAACAATACTGTTTTCCTCATGTTCTTTTCTCCTCTTGCACAATTACCGTGGAATACGCGCCCCCGCCGCGACCGCCCGGCAACACGCCGGCGGGACGCACGCGCCGCGGGGGCGATGCCGCCATGGAAGGGCGCCGGGTCGCTAACGATCGGAATCCGACTGAAAATAGTCGAGCATGACGGCGCCGACAATGATCATGCCCTTGCAAACCTGCTGGTAATAGGACGACACTGAAAGAAGGTCAAGGCCGTTGTTGATGAACCCGATAAGCAGCACGCCGAGCAGGGTGCCGATGAGCGATCCCTTGCCGCCGGTCATGCTGGTTCCACCGATGACCACGGCGGCGATGGCGTCGAGTTCGTAGGACATTCCCGCCTGCGGCAGGCCGGCGCTGGTGCGGGCGGTCAGGAGGGTGCCGGCGAGCGCGCAGAGAAAACCGCTGATGACGTACACCATGAAGACGATGAATCCGACATTGATCCCGGAAATCCGCGCGCTGCGGGCGTTGCCGCCCACCGCGTAAACATAACGCCCGAATTTTGTGCGGTAGAGTACGACCCAGGCGATCAGGAATGCGACGAGGAAAATCGCGACCGGTATGGGCAGGAAGGACGCGTAGCCCTGGCCGACCTGGAGGAAGGTCTTGTCGAGGTCGGTGATGGGCATACCGTTCGAATAAATGTAGGTCATGCCCCGGGCTATGGAAAGCATGCCCAGGGTCATTATGAAGGGGGTGACCTTGACCTTGGAAATGACGACGCCGTTTATCGCGCCCAGGAGCGTTCCCGCCGCCAGCCCGAGGAAAATCGCCAGGAAGGGATTGATGCTGGGAATGTCCTTGAAGGCGTTGGAAACGAAGCTGGCCGTCACCACGCCGCCGAAGGCGAGCATCGAGCCGACCGACAAATCGATGCCGCCGGTGAGGATGACGAAGGTCATGCCGATGGACAACAACCCGTTGACCGACACTTGCCTGAGAACATTGATCAGGTTTCTTTCCCGCATAAAGTACGGCGTCGCAAGAGAAAGCGCGAAGCAGATGATGATGAGCGCTATGGCGATCCTCAACTCCCACACGATTGTCCAGAACTTGCCTGGTTTTCCCGGCGCCGACGCTTCCTCGGGCATGGATTGTCCTTTCCTAGGTGGCTATCTGCATGAGCAGTTCCTCGCTCGCCTCCGCGCGGGAAACCTCGCCGTTGAGCCGGCCATCCTTGAATACGAGGATGCGGTCGGACATGCCGATGACCTCGGGCAACTCGGAGGAGACCATGATCACCCCGTTGCCCTCGTTCGCGAAATCCGACATGAACTTGTATATTTCGCGTTTGGCCCCGACGTCGATGCCCCGCGTCGGTTCGTCCATGAGAAGGATGGAGGGTTGCGCCAACAGCCAGCGTCCGAGAACCACCTTCTGCTGGTTGCCGCCCGAGAGGTTGCGCACCAGTTGGCGCTCGGAAGGCGTCTTGATGCCGAAAAAGTCGATGGCGCGCAAGACATCCCGCATTTCCCGTCTGCGGTTGACGAACGGCCCCCGGTGATATTTGCGGATCGAAGTCAGCGTCGTATTGTCCTTCACCGACAGGATCAGGGCGAGGCCGGAATTCTTCCTGTCTTCGGTGACGAAGGCGACGCCGTTCCTGATGGAATCGTAGGGCGTGCGGTGGGCGACCGGCTTGCCTTCGAGAAGGACTTCTCCGCCGTCGGGACGCGCGACGCCGAAAAGGCTTTCCAGAAATTCGCTGCGACCGGCGCCGACCAGACCGTAGATGCCGAGGATTTCTCCCCTATGCAAGACCAGCGAAACGGCTTCGTGCTTGCCGCGTCTTCGGAGGTTGCGCACCGTGAGGAACGGGACGTCGGTGGGCGTGTTCTCCTTGACGTACTGACCTTCCAGTTTCCGGCTGATCATCAGGTTCACCAGCGCGTCCTGATCCAGCCCGGAGGTGGGTTTGGTGGCGATGTATTCGCCGTCGCGGAGGATGGTTACAACATCGGCGACGCGGAATATCTCCTTCAACCGATGTGATATGTAAAATATCCCCTTGCCCTGCGTTTTCAGCGTGCGGATGATGTCGAACAGGACGTCGGTCTCCCTCTCGCCGATAGCGGACGTGGGTTCATCCATGATAAGGACATCCGAGTCGTAGGAAAGCGCCTTGGCGATTTCGACCAGTTGCACTTCCGCCACGGAAAGGGTTTTCATCTTGCGGGTGGGTTCGATACGCACTTTGATTCGGGCGAGCACATCCTGCGCCATGCGGTTGAGGGAGCGATAATTGACGAACAGGCCGCCGGCCGTCATCGGCTCCCGTCCGAGGAAAATGTTTTCGGCGACAGTCATGTCCGGGATCGGTGTAAGTTCCTGTTCAATGATGGCGATGCCGGCATCAAGGGCCTGGCGGGGGGATTGAAACCTGACCGGGTGACCGTTGAGTTGCATGTCTCCGGAGTCGGCGGCGTAGACCCCCATGAGGATTTTCATCAACGTGGACTTCCCCGCGCCGTTTTCTCCGCAGATGGCGTGGACTTCTCCGCGCCGCAGTTCTATGGACACCCCTTTGAGCGCATGCACGCCGTGAAACCGCTTGTCGACGTTCACCATGCGCAGGATTATCTCTTGATCGGTCCCGGTCGCGGTCATTCCGTGGTCTCCGGCGTTGGGTTGTCGGCCCGAAGCGGTGAAATTATGGTAATGGCGTTTTGAAGGGTGTCAACGATTATTTTTCGTTTTATTTAAAAGTCCATTTTCATTTCTTTCGTTTTATGCTATATTTGGAAAAGACTCCCTAAACGGGGAGCTTCGATAGCGCTTGATCTGTTTTCTCGAAAGAAGCAATCATGTTGCCGGAACAACGACGCCGCAAGATACTCGAACTTCTTCAGGAAGAGGGATCGGCAAAGGTCGCTTATCTAAAGGATTTGTTTTCCGTCACCGAGCCGACGATCCGCCAGGATCTCGCCAAGCTGGAAGAGGAGGGACATTTGGTGCGCAGCCACGGCGGCGCATTCCTCAAGACCATTCCCAACCAAGTCCGCAACCTGCATCTTCAACACCGTGAAAACATGGACAAGAAGGTCCGGATCGGCAAGAAAGCGTCGGAGTTCATCAAGGACGGCGATTCGATTATTCTCGACGCCGGAACCACCACTACCGAAGTCGCGAATCATATCGAAAATGCGCAGAACCTCAACGTGGTCACTTCGGCCATAAACATCGCCCTCATCGTCGGTTCGCGATTCAATACCCAGGTCATGATGACGGGCGGCGAATTCAAGGCTCCCACCCTGTCGGTGACTGGCGAAAAGGCGGCCAGGTTCTTCGACAACAGCATCTTCGCGAGCAAGCTGTTCCTCGCGGCGACCGGAATTTCCAACGAAGGGCTTATCACCTATCCCGGCCTCAACGACATCCCGCTCAAAAAGGCGATGATCGGCGCCGCCCAGGACGTGTATCTTGTCGCCGACTCCACCAAGATGGGAAAAATCGCCTTCGCTTCCCTTGGCCCGATCGAATTGGTCAGCCATCTCATCACCGATCCGGAGATTGACGGCAGATACGTGGATATGTTTGAAAAACGCGGCATAGAAGTCATTATCGCCGATTGACGGCCCGGGATGGGTGGGAAGCGGGGATAGGGGATTCAATCGCCGGAGCGTTTTTATTCAGGCGGATTTCGAATGAAGCATGTTTTGACCATCGCCGGTTCCGACTCGGGCGGTTCGGCCGGAATTCAGGCCGACCTGAAAACAATGTGCGCGTTGGGGGTCTTCGGCATGAGCGCCCTGACCGCGGTCACGGCGCAGAATACCATGGGAGTGCGCGGTGTTCACGAAATTCCGCATGAAATCGTGACCGGTCAGATCGACGCGGTTTTCGAGGACATCCGGGTCGACGCCGTCAAGGTCGGGATGGTGGCCAATTCCGCCGTCGCCCGGGCGGTTCGCGCGGCTTTGTCCAAGCACGCCGCCGTCAACGTGGTGGTCGATCCGGTGATGGTCGCGAAGAGCGGCGACCGGCTTCTGTCCGAGGACTCGCAACGGGAAATCATGCTGTTGGCGGCCGGCTCGGCCCTGGTCACGCCCAACCTTTACGAGGCCGAACTGCTGGCCGGGGTAAAAATCCGCACCCGCGCCGACATGCGCGAAGCGGCCCTGCGCATCCGCGATCAGGGGGTCGGGAACATCCTGGTCAAGGGGGGGCGGTTTGACGGCGACGCCGACGACTTCCTTCTTATCGGCGACGAGGAAATCTGGCTCGAATGCCCCCGGATCAAAACGCGAAACACCAACGGCACCGGCTGCACCCTGTCCTCCGCCATCGCCTGCGGACTGGCCGAAGGAATGCCGCTCAGGGACGCGGCGACGGAGGCGAAGAAATACGTCACCCAGGCGATCCGCGACGGCCTTGACGTCGGCTGCGGCGCGGGGCCGCTTGGACACCTGGTTCGGCTCTATCGGGCGGTTTCTCCATTGACAAGCCCCGCCTTATGATTGTATAAAATGTCAAGGAACTGTCGCGTGGAAACCAACGATTGTTCCGTGGAAAAAATGGAAGCTCTTCGCGAATCGGGGAAAGACGGCGATGCATCTGTTCGTTTTCCTTCAATTTACGGTCATGGCGCTGGCGCCGCTGTTGCGCGTGCGCCCGGCGGGGGCGCGTTGCGATCCCGTCCCGGTCGTCGCGACGGCGACCGCCGGCCTGGCCGCCACCGTGTTCGCGATTAACCCTAAACATTCCCGGTATGCCCGAAAATCGCTTTCGATTTCCGATATCCCGAAATACGGTGGGGGCAAACCGGCGTTTAGCGCATCCTGACCATCCACCAGCCGCGCGAACCGTTCCCTTCGACGGACCATCGGGATCCGTACCGTCCCCTGTCCTGACTGCAACGATTGATCGTCTCCGTTCGTGCCGGATTTCGGACCGGCGGAGGCGTTGACTGCCGGTCGCGTGGCGCGACCGACTGCTTCGGTTCCATTGTCGCGCCGGGTCTTCCCGAAGGACTCGCGCCGACGGAATCGAGTTATACCGCATTATCGGAAGGCGGTGGGTGATGTTCGCGAATATATTGAGTTCGGCGTTGGCCTTGGCGCTAGGTCTCGGGATCGGCCTGATCCTGCGTCATGTCTACGGCGTGCGGCGCAGAAATTCGGCGGAAAACGAGGCCGGGGAAATCATCAGGCGTGGGCGCGAGGAGGCGGAGAAGCTGCGCCGGGAGGCGGCGGTCCGCTCCAAGTCGGAATTGCTGGCGGAGAGGGCGCAACTGGAGAACGAGATCAAGGGCGAACGCAACGAACTGCGCCAGACCGAGAAGCGTCTCGCAAAGCGCGAGGACATCCTCGACCGCAAGACCGAAGTGCTCGACGAGAGGGAAAGCCAGTTGCGGTCCCTCGAGGAACGCCTTGAACAACGCTCCCTCGCGGCGGACGAGCGGGAGCTCAAGCTCGGGCGGGCGCTCGAGGAGCAGAAGACCGCGCTGCACCGCATATCCAAATTGACCGTCGAAGAGGCCCGGAACGAGGTATTGCAGCGCACCGAGCGGGAACTTGAACATGAAATCGCCGTGCTCGCCGACCGGGCCGACGCCAGGGCCAGGGAGCGGGCCGACGAGAAGGCGCAACGCTGCATCTCCATCGCCATCAACCGGCTGGCGGTGGATTACACCACCGAGCACGTCGTCTCCACCGTCGAACTTCCCTCCGACGAAATGAAGGGCAGGATCATCGGTCGCGAGGGGCGAAACATTCGCGCCTTCGAAAACGTCACCGGGGTCGACGTCATCGTGGACGACACGCCGGGCGTCGTGGTCCTCTCCGGTTTCGAGCCTATCCGGCGCGAGATCGCGGTCAGGGCGATGAAGAAGCTCGTCTCAGACGGGCGCATCCATCCCAGCCGCATCGAGGAGGTGGTGCAGAAAACGCGCGACGAAATGGAAAAGGTGGTGGAGGAAACAGGCAAGGCGGCGGCGCTGGAGTTGGACGTCCGCAACCTCAAGCCGCGCGAAATCATGCTGCTCGGCCGGCTCAAATTCCGCACCAGCTACGGCCAGAACGTGCTCGATCATTCCCGGGAGGTGGGATTCCTTTCCGGGATCATCGCCGCCGAACTCGGCCTCGACGAATCCCTGGCCCGGCGCTGCGGCCTTCTTCACGACATCGGCAAGGCGGTCGATCATGAGGAGGAGGGCACCCATCCCGAACTCGGCGGCGAAGTGGCGCGCCGCTGCAACGAGCCGGAAGAGGTGGTCAACGCCGTCGTCGCCCACCATTCCGACGCCGCCGCCGAAAGCCTGTACGCGACGATCGTTCAGGCGGCGGACGCCATGTCCGCCGGCCGCCCCGGCGCGCGGCGCGAGACGCTCGAAAAGTACGTGAAGCGCCTGGAGCGGCTGGAGGCGATTTCAAACGGCTATCCGAATGTGGAGCGCTCCTTCGCCATCCAGGCCGGCCGCGAGCTTCGGGTCATCGCCAGGGCGGATAAAATCTCCGATGCCGAGGCGGCGCGCATGTGCCGCGACATCGCCAAGAGGATCGAGACCGAACTCACCTACCCGGGCGAGGTCAAGATCACGCTGGTCCGCGAGTTCCGGGTCATCGAATACGCGCGCTGACCCGCGCGCCGGCCGATAAGTCCAAAAAAGGGAATCCCCGTGCCGGGGATTCCCTGATCGCGTGTTCCCGCAGCTATCCGCTGGCTATTGCAGCTTCAGCATCATGTACCTGCCGACCGCCCCGCGCTTCAGGTAGACGAGTATCTTGTCCTTGTCCAGGTTTTCCTGGAGGATCTTGCGGAAGGTGGCCACATCCTTGACCGGACGCTGGTTCATTTCCATGATCGTCACCCCCGGTTCAATCCCTTTGTCGGCGGCGGGGCCTTCAGGGTCGATTTTGGTGATGACCACGCCGGTGGCGACGTCCGATTCCTCGATGCCGTACAATTGGCGCGCCTGGGCGTCCAGTTCGCGCACTTCGATGCCGAGGCGGGAGGCGGCTTCCCGCGTTTCGCGGTCTTCGCGGTTCTCGCCGGAGCGGTCGGGACCGGCGGGATCGGCCGCTCTGCCCTTAGTGAAGAGGTCTTCCGGCTGCGGAAGTATGTCCACCATCAGGGTCACGCGCTCGCCGGACCGCAGAATCACCACCGGCACGCTGCGTCCGGGGGCGGTTTCGGCGACCATGTAGCGCAGGTGGTCGTTGTCGGTGATCGGCATGTTGTCGAAGGAGATGATAAGGTCTCCCTTGCGGATGCCGGCCTTCGCCGCGGGGCCGTCGATGGCGGCCTCGGTAACGACAACGCCGGAGCCGTCATGCCCCATGCCGAGGCTGATTTCGGGGTCGTCCGGGTTCATGGCGATGCCGAGCCAGCCGCGAACCACGGAGCCGGTTTCGACAAGCTGGTTTATGACTGTTTTGGCCTGGTTGATCGGGATGGCGAAGCCGATGCCCTCGAAGCCTCCGGACTTGGTGAGAATGATGGTGTTGAGCCCGATGACCTTGCCGTCGAGGTTGACGAGGGGGCCGCCGGAGTTGCCGGGATTGATGGATGCGTCGGTCTGGATGAATTGCTCGTACGCTATCTGGCCAAGCGCCCGACCCTTCGCCGAAATGATGCCGGTCGAGACGCTTTGGGTGAGGCTCATGGGTGAACCGATCGCCAACACGACGTTGCCGGGCTTCATCGCGTCGGAGTCGCCAAGCTGCGCGGCGGTCAGGTTCGCGGGCGGTTCCTTGAGCTTGATTACCGCGAGGTCGGAGTTGGGATCGCGGCCGACGAGCTCCGCCTCATAGGTTTTTCCCTTGCCGCCGCCGGCAATCAAGACCTCTATTTTGTCGGCGACCTTGTCGGCGTCGGCGATGACGTGGTTGTTGGTGAGGATGTGGCCCTCAGGGTCGATGATGACGCCGGAGCCGAAGCCGCGCGTGCGTCTTTCCTGGTCCTGCTTCGGGTCGCGAAATCGGAAGCGCGGATCGAACTCCCGGGGCAGATTGCGGAAAAAGCGCTCGAGCATTTCGTTGCCGAACATCGACTCGTTGTCGAAATCCCGGCGCTCGGTCTTGGTGGTGACTATGCCGACCACGGCGGGGGCGACCCGGTCCACAACTTCGGCATAGGCGTTCGACAGCGCCTTGGCCACCTTTACGTCATCGGAATCCCCGGCGCGGGCGAAGGGCGCGCAAAGCGCGAAAAGCAATGCAACGAGGATGGCGGCGAAAATCGCGCGCGGCGCGCCGAAGTTCTCCCGGCCTGTCGCCGTGGCGGCGGCCCGGAAACGCAAGTTGTTCCGCATGGTTGTCTCCTGAATTGAATTTTCCTATGGATAATCGAATGACCGTGAGTTCATATGGAATATGCCGCTTTTTCCAAACCTGGATTCATCCACCGAACCGCCTTTCAATTAAAGTTTGTCCGGCGCGAAGCGAATTTCCTTCGAATGTATCCGATCCCGCGGGGAGTGTAAATGAACAAACCGCCGTCGCCGGGTAAAAAAGCGTTGCGCAGCGTCCGCCGCGCGGTATAAACGGATGCCATCGATTTTTCCCGGCGATACGCCGCGAAACGCGCGGCGGGAGGCATTGGTCATGACCCCGAAGGTGGCCTTGGTAATGGGGAGTTATTCCGATTTCCCCAAGATGGAAAAGACGCTCGCAATTTTCAAGGAATTCGACATTTCCTGCGAGGTGCGCATTCTTTCGGCGCACAGGACGCCGAGGGAAACGGCGGAATTCGCGGAAAAAGCCCATGAGCGAGGCGTTCAGGTGATCATCGCCGCCGCCGGTGGCGCGGCGCATTTGCCTGGCGTCATCGCGGCGAGCACCGTTCTTCCCGTCATCGGAGTTCCGATCCCGCTCCAAACCATGAACGGTCTCGATAGCCTGCTTTCCATCGCGCAGATGCCGGCCGGAATCCCCGTATGCACCATGTCGGCTGGCGGCGGAGGTCCCGAAAACGCCGCCCTGGCCGCGATCTCCATCCTCGCGCTTGGCGATCCGACCTTGACCGAAATGCTTGTCACTTATCGAAAGCGCCTGGCGGCGAAGGTGTTGGAGCGTGATTCGGCGCTCCAGTGGAAAATAACCGCGACCGAGGTCATCGAACGGGAGAAGTGAGGAACATGGATCCGCTCGCTCCTCGCGACGATGGCATGATCCCCGCCGCCCAGCGTCCGGAACGCGGTTCTGGGCGCCGGCATCCCGAACCGGAACACGCTTTCCGCAATCCGTATCAGCGCGATCGCGACCGTATCATCCACGCCGCGTCGTTTCGCCGTCTTGAATATAAAACCCAGGTCTTCGTCAACGGGGAAGGCGACAACTACCGCACCCGCCTCACCCATACCCTGGAGGTGGCCCAGATCACCAGAACTTTGGCCAGGGCTTTACATATTAATGAGGACTTGGCCGAGGCGGTGGCCATGTCCCATGATCTCGGCCATACTCCTTTCGGTCACGCCGGCGAGCGACTCCTCGACAAGGTGCTTGGGGAATGCGGATATAAGGAAGGGTTCAACCACAATACCCATGGCCTGCGGGTGGTGGATTTTTTGGAAAAGCGCTATGCGGCGTTCGATGGCATTAACCTGACCTTTGAAACGCGGGAGGCGTTTATCCGGCATGCCGGCCGCGGGCGCGCGCAGGATTCGGAATTCGCTCCCGACGACGCGCCGCTCCTGGAAGTGGCTTGCACCCTGTTGGCAGACGACATCGCGTATTTGGCGCACGACATCGACGACGGGCTTTACAGCGGCATGCTGCGGGAGGAAGATCTGCAATCGCTCGCCCTCTGGCGGCGGGCGACGGAGTCCGCGCCCGGCTACGAGGCGATGTCCGCCTCCCTCAAGAGAATGGAAGGGGTACGGAGGCTGATAAACATACTGGCCGGCGACGCAATCGGCTGCACGGCCGCCAATATCCGCTCCCTTGGCTTCTTTTCCCCCGAGGCGGTGCGGCGGGGACCGGAAACGGCGGCAGGTTTTTCCGATGGGATGGAAGAGGAAAAGGCGCGCCTGAAAGCATTTTTATACCGCAATTTTTACCGGAACCCGAAGTTGATGACTGTTATGGAAATTGCTCAGGAAAAGCTGCGGTCGCTTTTCATGGTTTACAAGGCGGAACCAAAAAAAATGCCGATGGAATATCGGGAGATCGCCGATAAGCAGGGAATCGACCGGGCGGCGGCCGACTATCTCGCCGGCATGACGGATCGTTTCGCGCGCGAGGAATTTGCCAGGCATTTCGGAAAATGTTGAAGGGATTTTTTTCAAGAAAAGATTTGACAAGCGCTTTTTTAGCATTAGAATATGACGTTTCCCCGAATTGGGGGCTGGAATCCCGCGTCCCGCGGATTCTGCGTGATCGCCGATTATCGCGCTTGGCGACCCAGAGCAGGGACCGCGGTTTCAATGATGCCGGCCGCCAAAGCGCTCTGGAAGGCTGTTTTATTTTCTTGCTTTCCTGCCTCGGACGGAACCCAAAACCTGACTGAGTGTCGTCCGCTGTCGCGGAATCTTTCCGTGGCGGCGTTTTATTGTGTTGTGCGTTCGGGCGGGGTTAAGCGCGCCGCCGGTTCATGCTCCGAATCGGAGAGGGTGAATAATGAAGCTTCCGGTTTACGACAAACAGGGCCAGGTCGTCGAGGAGATCGAGTTCGACGAGACCGCTTTGGGCAAGTTTGTCAATTTCAAGCTGATTCATGCCGCCGTGACCAGGTATCTGACCAATCGCCGACAAGGCACGGTCAAGACCAGGACCATCCGCGAGGTCACGGGCAAGTCCGCCAAGCCTTACAAGCAGAAGGGTACCGGACGCGCGCGCATGGGCCGCGTCCGCCGCTTTGGCAGCCGCGGCGGCGCCACCGCGTTCGGGCCGCGCCCGCGCGAGTTCTCCATGGACATGCCGAAGAAGGCGCGCCGCCAAGCGATGAAGTCCGCGCTTCTCGGCAAATTACGCGACAACGAGGTCATGGTATTGAGGGACATCTCCGTATCCACTCCAAAAACCAGGGAAATCGCGGACGCCATAAAGAACCTCAAGCTGCAATCCGGTTGTCTTTTTGTAATTCCCAAACACGATGAAAACATCCTCAAGTCCTGCCGCAACATCCAAAACGCCGACCTTTGCGTCTATTCCGACCTCAACGCCTACTCCGTCCTGCGCCGTAAGAACGTGGTCTTCACCAAGGATGCCCTGCAGGCGTTTGTCGAGGAGGTGAAGAAATGAAGAGATCCATGCTCGCCCGCAAACGCGTTCCCCAGGCAACGATGGATCCTTTCCGGGTCGTGCGTCGTCCGCGCGTGTCGGAAAAGAACACCGACCTGATACAAAACCATAACACCTACGTTTTCGAGGTCGACAAGGCCGCCACCAAGACCGATATCCGCGAAGCCGTCGCCCGCATCTGGAATGTTACCGTGGAGTCGATCCGCGTTGTCAACGTCAGGGGCAAGGAGAAGCGCATGGGCCGTATCGTCGGTTCGAGCCCGTCCTGGAAAAAGGCGATCGTAAAGCTCGCCGCGGGACAGGGGATCGACGTTCTTCGGTAGAATCGGCTATGAATGAATAACTGAAGATCGGGCTGTGCCCGAATGTTAGTGGAGCGAAGAATGGCTATCAAGAAAATGCGGCCGACGACTCCGGGTACGCGCCACATGTCGGTTCTCGATTTTTCCGACATCACCAAGGTCGCACCCGAGAAGAAGTTGACCAAGGCTCTCTCGAAAAAGGGCGGCCGCAACCATCGCGGAATCATCACCACCCGCCACCGCGGCGCTGGCGTCAAGCGCCGGTACCGTCTGGTAGATTTCAAACGCAACGACAAGGACGGCGTCACCGCGAAGGTGGCGGCCGTCGAATACGATCCGAACCGCTCCGCCAATATCGCTTTGCTGCACTACGCCGACGGAGAAAAGCGGTACATTCTCGCGCCGACCGGACTGAAGGTCGGGATGCATGTCGTCAGCGGCCCCGAGGCCGAACCTGAGGTCGGCAACTGCGTCCCGCTTGAGAACATTCCATTGGGTATGACCGTGCACAACGTTGAATTCACCCCAGGGCAGGGCGGCAAGTTCGCCCGCGCCGCCGGCATGCAGGTCACGCTTCAAGCCCGCGACGGCCGGCACGCCATACTGCAGATGCCTTCAGGGGAAATGCGCCGCGTCGACAAGCGCTGCCGGGCGACGATCGGCTCGGTAGGCAACTCCGACCACGGGATGGTCTCCATCGGCAAGGCAGGCCGCAAGCGCCACATGGGATGGCGTCCGAGCGTTCGCGGCAGCGCGATGAACCCTGTGGACCACCCGCTGGGCGGCGGCGAAGGCCGCCACGCCGGCGGTCACCAGTTCTCGAGTCCATCGGGCGTTTACGCGCGCGGCGGCAAGACCCGCGACCCGAAGGCGCGCAGCAACAACATGATCATCACCAAGCGCAAGAAATGAAGATCTGGAAGAAAGCGTCCCTTGAGGGGACACGCGGAGGAAGCGATGGGTCGTTCCATGAAAAAAGGTCCCTACGTGGATCTCAAGGTTTTGGCCAAGGTTATGAAGCAGAAGCAATCCGGTTCGCGCGAAACGATCCGGACCTGGGCCCGCTCCTGCATAATCGTCCCCGAATTCATCGGGCACAACTTCGCGGTGCACGACGGCCGCAAGTTCATCGCCCTGTTCATAACCGAGGGCATGGTTGGACACAAGCTTGGCGAGTTCGCCATAACCCGCTCCTACCACGGCCACTCGAAGTAAAACGGTTCCATTTTTATGCGGCCGGCGCGGTGAAGATTCGCCGCCCCGATCAGTGCGAGGGATTGAGAAATGGCCTATGTCGCCAAGCATAAACACGCTCCCATCAAGTCTTGCAAGGCCCGGCTGGTCATCGACCTGATTCGCGGCAAGTCGGTGAACGAAGCGTTGGGGATTTTACGCTACCAGCCGCAGCGCGCCGCGCGGATGATCGAGCGGGTGGTCAGGTCGGCGCAGGCGAACGCGCTTGATCGCGGAGCGGACGGCGAGTTTTACGTGGTCAGGGCCTGGGTCGACGAGGGCTTAATGATAAAGCGCTTCCGTCCCCGGTCCCGCGGCGGCGCCGCTCCCTATGTTCGCCGGCGCAGCCACATCTGCGTCGAGGTTGATGTGCGGTAGTTTTCGGTTTTTTTCCGGCCGGAAGACGCCCGGTCCGGATTTCGCAGACAAGGCGGGAGAATCGCTGTGGGCCAAAAGGTTCATCCGATCGGGTTCCGGACCGGTGTGACGCGCGATTGGGATTCGCGCTGGTACGCGGACAAAAAGAGTTTCGGGCGTTATCTCGTGGCGGACTACAACATCCGCAAGTATTTGAAGAAGGCCCTGTCTTCCGCGGCGGTCGCCAAGACCGAGATCGAGCGCACCGATGACGAGGTCGAGGTGATTATCCATACCGCCCGTCCCGGCGTGGTCATCGGCCGGCGCGGCGCCGAGGTCGACCGCCTGCGCGACGATCTCGAACGCCTTTTGCGGGGCAAGGTCTCGGTCAAGATCAAGGAGATTTCCCGCCCCGAATTGAATGCACAGCTTGTCGCCGAGGGCATCGCCGAACAGATCGAGAAGCGCGTCGCCTACCGCCGCGCGATGAAGAAGGCGGTCGAAGGCTGCATTCAGGCCGGCGTATACGGCATAAAGGTGAAGTGCTCCGGCCGCTTGGGCGGCGCCGAAATCGCCCGCTCGGACGGCTATACGGTCGGCAACCTGCCGTTGCAGAAGCTTCGCGCGGTCATCGACTACGGCTTCGCCGAGGCTCACACCATGATGGGCAACATCGGCGTCAAGGTATGGCTATACAAGGGCGACATCGGCGAGACCATCATCGAGGATTGAGCGGTCGCCGCATGGCATATAGAGGAAGTCGCGCGGCGCGCCGCCGTCGGCGCCGCGTATATTGTGGGGATTTACCATGGCTTTGATGCCCAAACGACTGAAACACTCGCGCAAGTTCCAGCGCGACCGCATTCGCGGCAAGGCGACCAGCGGCAATTTCGTGGCTTTCGGCGATTTCGCCATCCAGGCCATGGAAGCCGGCAGGATCACTTCGCAGCAGATCGAGGCCGCCCGCGTCGCCGCCAACCGCCTGGTAAGCGGCCAGGGAAAAATGTGGATCCGCATCTTTCCGCACAAGTCCGCGAGTTCGCGACCGGCGGAAACCCGGATGGGCAAGGGCAAGGGCGAAGTTGAATTCTGGTACGCCGCAGTCAAACCGGGCACGATCCTTTTCGAGCTCGGCGGGGTGAGCGAGACGTTGGCCCGCGAGGCGTTCAAACGCCAGGCTTACAAGCTTCCCGTCAAGACCTGCTTCGCCCGTAGGAGACATTCGCTATGAAAGCCGTTGAAATTAAGGGCATGGAGCCGGCCGCGCTGGCTGCGGCAGTGGAAAAGCTTCGCCGCGAGTTGCTTGAGATGCGTTGCAAAGTCGCCCTTGGCGAGGACGTCCGTCCGCACCGGATCAAGGAAAGCCGCAGGGAAATCGCCCGTATGTTGACTATCCTGGGCAATAAGGATAAAGGGGTCAAGGCATGACCGATGACAACGTGCCTGTCGAAAGTTTGGGCGAGAACGCGCCTGTTGCGAACCAGGGCGAAGCGATGGCCGCCAAGACCGGAACCGGCCGGACGCGCCGGCGGACGCTCCAGGGCGTTGTCGAATCCACCAAGATGCGGAAGAGCATCCGGGTGGGCGTCACCCGCGAGTTCAAGCATCCCAAATACGAAAAACGCGTTCGCCGCAAGAACTCCTATGTGGCGCACGACGAAGGGCAAGAGGCAAAGGTCGGCGACGTCGTCGAGATCATGGAGACGCGCAAGCTCTCCAAAACCAAGAACTGGCGACTGATCAAAATCTTGAAACGCGTGGAATAGTCACGCCCCCTGGGCGGCGGAGGCGGGGCTCTCCGCGGACGGAGGTTATATCCGTGATTCAAATGCAGACAATGTTGGACGTGGCCGACAACACCGGCGCGAAGCAGGCCATGTGCATCAAGGTGCTGGGATCGACCAGGCGCCGGTACGCCTCCCTGGGGGACATCGTAGTCGTCACCATCAAGAAAGCTGTTCCGGGCGGCGATCTCAAGGCCGGCACGGTCGCCAAGGGCGTGGTCGTTCGCACCAAGAAGGCGGTCAAGCGCCTGGACGGCACTTCCATCCGCTTCGACTCGAATGCCATCGTTCTTGTTGACGCGGACAAAAATCCCCGCGGCACCCGTATTTTCGGCCCTGTGGCGAGGGAACTGCGTCAGGCCAATTTTATGAAGATCGTATCCTTGGCTCCCGAAGTGGTTTGAGCCGGTTATGGCGAAGAGGAATCAGCATGGAAACGGTTAGGACCCGCATCCGCAAGAACGACATCGTCCAGGTCGTGTCCGGCCGCGGTCGCGGCAAGATCAGGGCCGATTCCGGCCAGGAACGCGGAAAGCGGGGAAAGGTGCTCGAGGTCGACAAGGTCAAGGGCCGCGCGAAGGTGCAGGGCCTGAAGATGGTCTTCCGCCACCTCAAGCAGTCCAAGGATCCCCAGAAGCCGGGCGGCGGCCGGATCGAGAGGGAAGCGCCCATCGCTCTCGCCAATCTCATAATCGTCTGCCCCAAGTGCGACGAGGCGACCCGGATCGGGGTGCGTATGGAAAAACAGGAGCGCGATGGCGGCAAGATCAAGACCCGCCGCGTCCGCGTCTGCAAGAAGTGCGGCGCCGACATCCTCGATCGCGATTAACCGCAAAGAATCATGTTGAAAAAACTGAGCGGCGGCCGGCATCGCCGCTTGATGAAGGAAACATAATCATGATGGCGCGTCTCATGGAAAAGTATCGCAAGGAAGTCCTTCCCGCCATGCGGAAGGATTTCGGGCGCGATAACCCGCACTCTCTTCCCCGGTTGGAGAAGATCTGTCTTAATATGGGCGTCGGCAAGGCTATCGACGACGCCAAGATGCTCGAGGAGGCGGTCAAGATCATGACCACGGTCGCCGGACAGGCCGCCGTCGTCACCAAGGCGAGGGTTTCGGTTTCCAACTTCCGCCTGCGCCAGGGATACAAGATCGGCTGCCGGGTCACCCTTCGCGGCAACACCATGTTCGAGTTTTTCGACCGCCTCATCGCCGCCGCCATCCCCCGTATCCGCGACTTCCGCGGCGTGTCGAAGAAATCGTTCGACAAGGCGGGGAACTATTCGCTCGGCATCGAGGAGATCACCATCTTCCCCGAAGTCGACGCCGACAAGCTGACCCACCCTTTCGGCATGGACGTCGCCTTTGTCATCAAGAACTCGCGGGGCCGCGAGGAGAGTCGGAAGTTTTTGAAGCTGATGGGCATGCCTTTCGCTGAATAGAACCCGGGAGTGACAACGTGGCGAAAACATCGTGGATTGTGAAAAGTAACCGCCCCCCCAAGTTCCGTACCCGCGCCTATACGCGGTGCAAATTGTGCGGCAGGTCGCGCGCGGTTTACAAGAAGTTTCAAATCTGCCGAATCTGCCTTAGGAACCTCGCCAACAAGGGAGAGATTCCCGGAATGAGGAAGTCGAGCTGGTAGAGTGGTGCGGTTTGAACCCCGAACTTTGGATGAAGGAAATTGCGGCATGAGCATGACCGATCCAGTGGCCGATATGTTGACCCGCATTCGCAACGCCAACAGCCTGATGCGCGGCGAAGTCAGCATGCCTTCCACCGCCATCAAAATCAGCATCGCAGAGGTGCTCAAGCGCGAAGGGTTCATCAAGGACTTCTTCGTCATCGACCGGCCGCTTCAGAACGAACTGAAGCTCGAGCTGAAGTACGGCCCCGAGGGAGAGAAGGTGATTCGCAGGATTCAACGCACCTCGAAACCGGGATCCCGCGTTTATCGCGGTTACGAGGACATACCCGTCGTCCTCAGCGGACAGGGCGTGGCCATTGTCTCCACCAACCAGGGCGTACTCTCGGATCACGAGTGCCGCGAAAGGAAGGTTGGCGGCGAGGTGTTGTGCACCGTGTATTGAACGCCCTCTCGGGCGGTTAGCCGGTCCATGCGGCGGGTGTGCGCCTTTGGATCGGACTTGTTTATGCCGAACAGGTTGCAAGTTAGGATATATTCATGTCGCGCGTAGGAAAAAAACCGGTTCCGGTGCCGGCGGGTGTGACGGTACAAGTCCCATCCGAGGAAATTGTGGTCAAGGGGCCCAAGGGCGAGCTTCGCCAGAAATTGGTCCCGGGGGTCAAGGTTGCGGTCGAGGAAAAGGAGGTGACGGTCACCCGCGCTTCCGATTCGAAGCAGGACCGCGCGCTCCATGGTCTATACCGGGCGCTCATCAATAATATGGTGATCGGCGTCACACAGGGATACGAGCGGCGTCTTCGTATCGTGGGAACAGGCTTCCGGGTGGAGCTCAAGGGCAAGGTGCTGCAAATCGTCGCGGGTTTCGCGCACCCGGTGGACTACCAGATCCCGACCGGGATCGAAATCGAGGTCCCGAAGGCGACCAGCCGCGAACAGATGGATTTCATTATTCGCGGCATCGACAAGCAGTTGGTCGGCGAGGTGTCAGCCCAGATCCGGCGCGTTCGTCCACCCGATCTTTACCAGGGCAAGGGTATTCGTTACGCCGACGAGCATGTCAGGCGTCTCGAGGGCAAGTCTTTCGGTGCGGGCAAATAGCAATACGATAGCGAGGGGTTGGCCGGTCGCCGGACCGGATGATTCCCCCGGGAGAAAAGCGATATGAAACGCATTGTCAAGAAACGCGACGACCTGCGCCGTCGGCAGCTTCGAGCGAGGCAAAAGGTGGCCGGAACCGCCGCGCGGCCTCGCCTGTCCGTGTTCCGCAGCCTGCGGAACATTTCGGTGCAGTTCATCGACGACGAGGCCGGCGAGACTCTCGCAGCCGCGTCCACCCTGTGCGCCGATTTTCCGAAGGATCAAAGCGGCGGGAACGTCAAGGGCGCCGAGGCGCTGGGCAAACTCGCCGCCGAAAAGGCGAAAGCCGTCGGCATCGAGGAAGTCGTTTTTGATCGTGGCGGACGCAAATACCACGGTCGCGTCAAGGCCTTGGCCGATGCGGCGCGCAAGGGCGGCTTGAAGTTTTAATTGACAATCGACAATTGGCAATTGTCGACCGGTTACGCGTCAAAGGGAAAACGTTATTTTCGGTGGCGGTTTTCCATGATCCGGCTTTCATTGTTTAGTGTTAATTCTCAAAAACATGGCGTATATCGAACGTCGAGACGGAGTGAGCGGCATGGCTGAGAACAGCGACAACAGAGTGGCGGGAGCCGGTTCGGGTGGTTCGGGCGGTTCGGGCGGCATCACCGGCAGGCGTCCCCGCGGCAACACGCGCGGACCCGGCGGCGGCGACACCAAGACCAGCGTCAGGGGGCGTGGCCGCGGCGGACGCGGGCGCAAGGATCGTGAAGAGCCCAAGGAACGCGAGTACCAGGAAACGCTCATCGGCGTGTATCGTTGTTCCGCGACGGTCAAAGGCGGCCGGCGTTTGAGCTTCGGTTCCCTGGTTTGCGTCGGCGACGGCAAGGGCAAGGTCGGGATCGGTTACGGCAAGGCGAAGGAAGTCCCCGGTGCCTTCCAGAAGGCGGTCAAGGCCGGTCGCCGCGCACTCAAGAACTTCCCCATCACCGCCGGCGGATCGATTCCCCACGCGGTGAAGGGCAGGTTCGGCGCATCCTCGGTCGTGCTCATTCCCGCCATGCCCGGCACCGGCGTCATTGCCGGCACCGCCGTCAAGGCGATCCTCGAGGCGGGCGGTCTGACCAACGTGCTAACCAAGGTTTACGGTTCCACCAACACCCGCAACGTGGTCAAGGCGGTTATGGACGCGCTCGAAAACCTGCGCAGCAAGGACATGACCGAGAACCTGCGCGGAATCGCGTTGAACTGATTGCCGGGTTTTCGCCGACGCGGAACCGCGGGAACGGCTAGAGAAAGATATCGATATGAATCTCACGGACGTATTCAACAGCGTCAAGGCGCACCAACGCCGCAAGCGGATCGGACGCGGCGCCGGTTCCGGCCATGGCAAGACAGCCGGACGCGGTCAGAAGGGCCTTGGATCGCGAACCGGCGCGAACTTCCTGCGCGGTTATGTCGGCGGTCAGACCCAGCTCAAGAACCGTCTCCCCAAGGTCGGCTTCAACAATGCCGTCCATGCAACCGTGTATCTGCCGGTCAATCTCGCCTTCCTCGACCAAAACTTCGAGAATGGCGATACCGTGGATTTCAAGTCGCTTCGCGCCAAGGGTTTCCAGGTTCGTCGCGGCGATCTGGTGAAGCTGCTCGGTTCGGGCGAATTGACCAGGAAGCTTACGGTGAAGGTCAACGCCGCCTCCGCCTCCGCGAAGGAGAAGGTCGAAAAGGCGGGCGGAATGATCGAATTGATCCCGCTCAACGAAAAGGCCGGGAAGGTCAAGGACGCTGTCGTTGAAAAATAGTCGCCTGACTGGTCCCTTGACAATTTAGGGTGGGTCCAATGTTTGATACGCTGGCAAAAATTCTCAACGTGAAGGAGCTCAGGGGAAAGCTGCTCATAACTTTCCTTCTCCTTGTCGTTTTCCGTCTGGGTTCGTTCATTCCGACCCCGGGCGTGAATGTGTCCGCCATTACCGAGTTCGTCGCCAGCGCGCAGGGCGCGATGGGTGCGGTCATGAGCATGGCCGACATGTTCACCGGCGGCGCATTGTCCTCGATGGCTATTTTCGGTCTCGGCATTATGCCCTACATCACGGCGTCCATCATCTTCCAGTTGTTGACCGCCATCATCCCCTCGCTGTCGCGCATCGCGCACGAGGGCGCCACCGGCAGGAAAAAGATCAATCAGTACGTGCGGAGCTCCACGGTGGCGCTGTGTCTTATCCAGTCCGGCATGATCGCCTGGGCGATGGCCACTTCCGGCGAAGCCGGTAGTTCCGCCTTTATCGCCGAGGGCGTGTCGCGCTGGGAGTTTTTCTTTTACGTGGTTCTGTCGCTGACCGCCGGCACCATGTTCCTGATGTGGCTGGGCGAGCAGATCGACGAATTCGGCATCGGCAACGGCATTTCGCTGCTGATCATGGCCGGCATCCTGTCGCGCATCCCGCGCGCCATCTACCGGCTGTTCCAGGGCGCTGATCCGACCAACTCCGGTTCGTCCATCAGCCTCGGCACAATAGTTTTGTTGGTTATCCTGTTCGTGGCGATGACCCTTGCCGTCGTCATGATCACCCTCGGCACGCGCCGGGTTCCGATCATGCAGGCCAAGGCGGTTCGCGGCCGCAAAACTTACGGCGGGCAGAGGCAGTTCCTGCCCCTCAAGGTGAATCAGGCGAACGTGATTCCCATCATCTTCGGCCAGGCGATCATGCAGGTCCTGGCGGGATTCGTGGGCGCGATACTCGGCGAGTCGATGGGCGTGTTCTTCAGCCCCGGCTCCTTCTGGTATACGGTTTTCTACATTATCCTGATCCTGTTCTTCTGCTACTTTTATACGGCGATCCAATTCAATCCCAACGAGATCGCCGACAACCTCAAGCAGGGCGGCATGTACATTCCGGGCATTCGCCCCGGTAAGCGGACGGCCGATCATCTTGAGAAGATCATGAACCGGATCGCCCTCGCCGGCGGCGTCTTCCTCGCGATCATCGCCGTCGTGCCGCAGTTCATCAGCCGTGGCCTCAATGTCGATTACGACATCAGCGGGCTGCTCGGCGGCACCGGCCTGTTGATCGTGGTCGGCGTCGCGCTTGACGTGGTGCAGCGCATAGAGAGCTACCTCCTCATGAGAAACTACGAGGGGTTCGGCGTCGCGGGCGGAAAATTGAAGGGTCGACGCGGATAGGCCGACAACTTACGGTGTTTTGATGAGCGGCAGGAACGTAATACTGAAAACACCGGCCGATATCGCGAAGATGCGCGAATCCGGCCGGGTCGTCGCCCGGGCGCTGGACCTGGTCGGGAAGATGGTCTCTCCCGGCGTCACCACCGGTGAGTTGAGCGCGGCGGTCGAGGAATTGATATGCAACGCCGGCGGCGTCCCGACGTTCAAGGGATATCCGGCCTCCAGGCGCGGGATTCCCGACTTTCCCGCCGCGATATGCGCTTCCGTGAACGAACAAGTTGTTCACGGCATTCCGGGAGACCGGGAATTGCGCGAAGGCGACATCATATCCGTCGACGTCGGCGTTCATCTTGACGGATGGTGCGGCGATGCGGCGAAAACCTTCCCGGTAGGGCAGGTTGGCCGCAAGGCGAAGAAATTGCTTGAAGTTACCGAGAGTTCGCTTAAAAAGGCGATTCTCAATGCCCGCCCGGGCAGGAAGTTGCGCGACGTTTCGGCGGCGGTGCAAAACGAGGCGGAAGCCGGCGGTTTTTCCGTGGTTCGGCAATTCGTGGGTCACGGCATCGGGCGCGACATGCACGAGCCGCCGCAGATTCCGAATTTCGTTTGCCGTTCCGGGGAAACGCTGGACGGCGAGATTCCGGACTTGACGCTGTGCGGAGGAATGGCGCTTGCGATCGAGCCGATGGTCAATGCAGGCTCCTTCGAGGTGCTGGTTGACAAATCCAACGGGTGGACGGTATATACGAAGGATAGAAGTTTGTCGGCGCATTTCGAGCATACGGTTGCGGTGACCGCCGACGGGCCGCTGATTTTGACGGAGCTGTAAAAGAGCATGGCTAAAGAGGAATCCATCAGCGTACAGGCTACGGTCCGCGAGGCCTTGCCCAACGCGCAGTTCAGGGTCGCGCTGGATTCCGGCCATATTGTCCTTGCGCACATCAGCGGCAAGATGCGGCAGAACTTCATTCGCATTCTTCCGGGCGACAAGGTGACGGTCGAGCTTTCACCGTACGACTTGAAGCGCGGTCGGATCACCTATCGGGGATAAGGCAATTCCCAATGAAGGATTGACGATCATGTTGCTTCTCATTGCTCAGCGGGAATTGTTCATTGGGAATTGGACGATCGGAGCATGAAATGAAGGTCACCCCATCGGTTCGCAAGCGTTGCGAACACTGCAAGATGATTCGCCGCAAGGGCGTTTTGCGCATTATTTGCAAGGTCAATCCCCGGCATAAGATGCGTCAGGGCTGAACATGGCCCGTCGCCTCCGGGGTTCCGCGACAAGCATACAGTGTTAGGAGACGAGAGTGCCCAGAATTCTTGGTGTTGACATCCCCAACGACAAGCTGGTGGAAATTGCCTTGACCTACCTTTACGGCGTCGGCTCGACCACCGCCAAACAGATCTGCGCCGAGGTCGGCGTCCGGCCCGGAACCAGGGCCAAGAACCTCACCGATGACGAGCTCGGCCGCATCGCCGGTTTGCTCGACAAGTCGTACGTCGTTGAAGGCCAGCTTCGCCGCCAAGTGATGCAGAATATACAGCGCCTCAAGAAGATCGGCTGCTACCGGGGCATCCGCCACGGTCGCGGATTGCCGGTCCGCGGTCAGCGCACCCGCACCAACGCCCGCACCCGCAAGGGCAAGAAGAAGACCGTCGCCGTCAAGAAGTCCGTGAAGGCGATGCGCTAGTCTTTGCCGCCTGGTCCGGCCAGGGCGTCCGCCTCCGGCGAATCGCCGGAAGAAACGAAAAGCGTTTTGGAGAGCAGAATGGCGAAACGGTATCGCAAGAAGAAGGTTAAGAAGGCGGTTGCCAAAGGCGTCGCGCACGTCAAGGCGACGTTCAACAACACCATCATCACCATTGCCGATATTTACGGCAACACCCTGGTCTGGGCGTCGGCGGGCACGGCCGGCTTTCAGAACAGCCGCAAGTCCACACCCTTCGCCGCGCAGCGCACCGCCGAGGCGGCCGCCGAGAAGGCCATGAAGATGGGCATGCGCGAGATGGAAGTCCGGGTGAAGGGGCCGGGCGGCGGGCGCGAAAGCGCCATCCGCGGCTTGCAGGCGGCCGGCATCGCCATCAAGGCCATCGAGGATGTGACGCCGCTGCCGCACAATGGCTGCCGCCCCCGGAAGCGCCGCCGCGTCTAGTCGGCGCTTCAGATGCAGAAACAATGCTTCCTCCCTCGTCAGTTGCGAAGACGGTATGAACCGTGAAGCCAAACGCAGGGGAAAGGAGAAATATTATGCGCATCCGCTGGAAGAGCTTCGAACTTCCGACGCGCGTTGTTATGGATAACGAATCCGCGACCGATACCTACGGAAAATTCACCGTGGAACCGTTCGAGCGCGGCTTTGGCGTCACCATCGGCAACTCGCTCCGCCGTGTACTGCTCAGTTCTCTCGAGGGCGTCGCTCCCGTGTTTCTCAGGTTGAACGGGGCGCTTCATGAATTCGCGACCATCCCCGGAATCGTCGAGGACGTCATCGACATCGCCCTCAACGTCAAGGCTATGCTCGTTCTCTACGAAGGCGATCAGCCGGAGACCTTGAAAATTGAAAAGACGGGCTCGGGTCCGGTTCTCGCCGGCGATTTCGCAGCTCCCGCCGGCGTCGAGATCGTCAACAGGGATCTCCACATCGCCACGATCGAGGGCGCGAATACGACCTTCAAGGCGGAGATCGAATTCCGCAAGGGACGCGGATACGTCCGCGCCGAGGATTTTCCCTGGAAGGCCCAGGACGCCATTGGGGTCATCCCGCTGGACGCCTCTTTTTCGCCGGTCCGGCGCTCGCGGTGGCGCGTCGTTGAGACCCGCGTCTCGAAGGTCACCGATTACGACCGGCTGATCATGGAAATCTGGACCGACGGGACCATCCGTCCGGAACAGGCGATGATCGAGGCGGCGACGATTCTGCGCAAGCACCTCAATCCGTTCGTGAAGTATTATGAACTGGGCAACGAGGCGACGGCCGCCGCTGAAACCGAGGTGGTCGCCGACGAGATAAGCGAATCCGCCGACAAGACCGCGCTTCAGGAAAAGCTCAACCAACCCGTTTCGGTTCTCGAGCCTTCCGTCCGCGCCGCCAACTGCCTCGCCGCCGAGGGCATCAAGACGATCCGGGATCTGGCCACCAGGAACGAACAGGACATGCTCCAGGTCCGGAATTTCGGCAAGACCAGCCTGAAGGAAATCAAACAGAAGCTGCTCGATCAGGGCCTGTCCTTCGGCATGACCGATGTTTGACCGCGGCATTTCGCGCTTTTGCCGCGGCACATATCGGATCGGCGCTATCCATTCCGGCCCGGAGGCGCGAGGGCTTGACAAAAAACTTGGACCATTCGACGGGAATTCCAGATGAGACACCTTAATCGCGGACGCAAACTTAGCCGTACCCCCAGCCACCGCAAGGCCATGTTCCGGAACATGGCGGCCTCCCTCTTCAGGCACGGCAAGATCATCACCACCCCTGCCAAGGCCAAGGAAGCCCAGCCTTTCGCCGAGCGCCTGATTACCCTCGCCAAGCGCGGCCCGAACGACCTCGCCGCGAAGCGTCGCGCGATCCGACTGCTGCACGATCCCGCGCTCGTCAGATCCCTGTTCGAGGATCTCGGCGTCCGCTATAGGGAGCGCGCCGGAGGCTACACCCGCATTTTGCACCTCGCGAAGACCCGGGTCGGCGACGGCGCACGTCAAGTGCTGTTCGAGTTGGTCGAGGGCGGCGTTCCCGCCAGGAAGGACAGGCGCGTCGCGAAAGCCGCGGTCCAGCCCGCCGCCGTCATCCAGCCGACGAAGGAAAAGCCGGTTTCGGCCGGGGTCGAAACTCCCGCCGAAGCCGAAACGCCCACCCCCGAGGAATCGAACGCCGAGACTCCAGCCGGAGGCGGGGAGGCGCCGAAGGAATGAGTTTCACGGGAAAACTCGTTAAAGCCGTCGATTTGGGGTTTCCTTTCGCACCGAAAGTGCTAGTATGAAGGCGAAGCTTAAGGTTTCGCCTTTTCATTGGCTTTCGGGAGCATTATTCGGAAGGGATGGACATGGCTACCGACGTGGGACAGGTTATCGAGGGCAGTTATTATTACAAGGTCGTTCGCAAGATAGCCGACGGCGGCATGGGCAGCGTCTATGAAGTGGAACAGCACGGCGCGGAGGGATTCGTCAAACGCATGGCGTTGAAGACGATCATTCCCAGGTACACCAACAACAAGGAATTCGTGGACATGTTCATCGGCGAGGCCAAGCTCGTCGCCAATCTCGTCCATCCCAACATAGTGCAGATATACCAGCTCGGCCGGACCAGGGACGGATTCTTCATAGCCATGGAGTACATCGACGGCATCAATCTCGAGCAGTTTCTGCTTCGGCACTTGGATCTGCGGCGCAAGATGCCCCTCGACATCGCCACTTTCATCATCAGCCGCGTGGCGCGCGGTTTGGAATACGCGCACGTCAAAAGCGACGTCAACGGCGAACCGTTGCATATCGTCCATCGCGACGTATCTCCCAAAAACATCATGATCAACACCGAGGGCGAGGTCAAACTCACCGATTTCGGCATCGCCAAGGCGCGCAACTACATCGAACAGGACGAGGAGCGCGTTCTCATGGGGAAGGTGGAATACATGTCCCCCGAGCAGGCCGACTACCAGGTCACCGACGCCCGGAGCGACCTGTTTTCCCTCGGCATCGTGTATTCGGAATTATTGTCCGGAAACAACAACTATGTCGGTTCCGACACCAACGACACGCTGGAAAGGGTCAAGCGCGCCGAGTTGCCGCGTCTCGATCTCGAGCGCCGCGACACGCCGCCGGAGATCGTGAAAATCGTCAGCAAGGCGCTGCAGAAGAAGCCGAGCGATCGTTACCAGACCGCTTCCGACATGGTCTACGACCTCGAGTACCAGATGTACGCGCGCGGGTATGGCCCCACCATCGCCGCCCTCGCCAAGTATTGCGCGGAGTTGTTCCCCAGGCACAAATTCGCCACCACGGACAAGAAAACTCCGCAGCGCGGTTCAAGGATCTAGTGCTCCGCAAAGTCCAAATCTTCGATTTTGACTTTGCGGGAAGCGCCCCCGGTTCCCCCGGCTTCCGCTTACGGGGAAGTGAATTCCTTTTCGGCATCGGTGGTCGGTTCCGGAGTGAACGGACGTCGGCATTCGCAAGGTTGGCCTTTATGGAGCACCAAGGCATGGCGCGGGATGTTCTCGGGCTTTTGTCTCGGTTGGCCGGAGCGCGGGTGCTGTGCGTCGGCGACGTCATGCTCGACCGGTACATTTACGGCGAGGCGACCAGGATATCTCCGGAGGCGCCGGTGCCGGTGGTGCGCGTGCGCTGCGAATCGCTGGCTCCGGGCGGGGTCGGCAACGTCGTCAGGAACATCGCCGGGACGGGCGCGGCGACTCATGTGGTGAGCGTCGTCGGCGACGACGCCGACGCGGCGCTGCTCCGCGGCTTACTCGTCTCTTCCGACGCCACGCCTCCGGATCTTATCCGAGATTCCTCGCGCCCCACCAGCGTCAAGACCCGCATCATCGCCGGCATCCAACAGGTGGCCCGCTTTGACGAGGAGGCGACGGCTCCGTTGTCTTCCGCCGTCGAGGATCGATTGATCGCGCGGATCGGTGAAATCCTCGAGCGCGAAAGCGTGAATGCGGTCGCGGTGTCGGATTACGGGAAGGGCGTGGTCTCCGAACGACTGATCCGGGAAATCAGGGGCAGGACCGATGCGCCGATGGTGGTCGACCCCAAGGGGGTGAATTACCGTCGTTATGCCGGAGCCGATCTGGTCAAGCCGAACACGCGTGAACTCGCCGAGGCTGCCGGCATGGCGATTTTGGATATGGATTCGGTGATTGCGGCCGGCAGGGAATTGATGGAATCGTGCGGCTTGCGGAACCTGCTGGTCACGCTCGGCGACAAGGGCATGGTCCTGTTGCCGGGAAAGGAGCGCCGCCTGGAACCGGTGAAATTCCCCTCCCGCGCCCGCGAGGTGTTCGACGTGACCGGTGCGGGCGACACCGTGCTCGCCTTCCTCGCCGTGTCGCTGGCCGTCGGCGCGTCCCTCGAAGCGGGGGCGCAACTCGCCACCTACGCCGCGGGCGTGGTGGTCGGCAAGGTTGGCACCGCGCCCGCGACTTCGGACGAGGTTGCCCGCTATGTGCGCAACCATTTGCGGGAATAAGACCGAAATTGCGCATGCCGTAATTTATGGGACTGTTTTTCATGCCGTATTCCCCGGAGAGCGACTCGATGCCGCGAGCGCGTTGTTTTTTCGGTGTTCTCCTGCCGATCCTGATCTTGTACCGTTGCGCTTCCGCCGTCGACTCGCAGTTCGAGTGGCGGCAATGCGAAGGTCAACAGCTCCTGGTGATGCTGAACCGTCATCCCTACGCCGAGGCGATCATCCGGGGGATTGCCGAGTTCGAGGCGCTTACCGGCATTGAGGTGGCGTATGTCATGATTCCGGAGGATCGCTATTTCCCACGCCTCGAAGAGGCGGTCGACGCCAAGGTCGGCAAACCGGACGTATTCATGACCGGAGCGTATCAGATATGGGAATACGCTCCGGCGGGTTGGCTTCTGGATCTTGATCCACTGCTATCCAATCCGCTGATGACCCGTTCGAATTACACCTACCGCGATTTTTTCCCCGGAATATCGGGCGCGTTCCGCTGGGACGGCGTGGCCGGGCATCCCACCGGCGACGGCAAGCTGTGGGCCCTGCCGATCGGCTTCGAAGCCAACTGCCTCACCTACAACGGCGAGGTGCTGGTAAACAACCGCCTGCGCGCGCCGACCACCATGCGGGAGTTGATCGAAACCGGGCGTAAGTTGCGCGAGTTCGAAGGCGAGGGCACCTTCGGCATCGCGGCGCGCGGGCTTGCCGACTGGAATACGCTCCACGCCGGATACATGACCGCATTCGTCAATTACGGAGCCAGGGACATGGAAATCGAGGACGGACGCCTGGTGTCGAAGGTCAATTCGCCGGAGGCGGTCGCCGTCACCGACCTATGGCTGAAGATGCTGGAGGAGGGCGGCCCGAGGGACTGGCGCAACTACGACTGGTATGGCTGCGGCAACGCCCTCGGCGAGCGCCGGGCCGCGATCATGTTCGACGCCGACATCCTGGGTTATTTCCAGAATGTCCCCGGCGCGTCGCCGCAGGCGGGCAAGCTGGCCTTCGCGCCGCCGCCCGCCCCCCTGGGGGCGCAGGAAGTGAAATCCAATCTTTGGGTGTGGGGTCTGGCGATCAACGCCAAATCCGGGCATCCCGACGCGGCTTGGATGTTTATCCAATATTTCACCTCAAGAGAGTTCCAGCTCTGGTCGGTGCTTGAGCAGAAGTCGATTAACCCGCCCCGTCGATCGGTGTTCGAGAGCCTCGCCTTCCAGGGCAAGATCGCGGCGATGGCCGGCTTCGCCGACGTCTTTTCCCGGATCATCGAGAACACGAGGATTTATTTCACCCCGAATCCCCATTTCTTCGAGATCTCCCGTAGCTGGGCGCAAACTCTGCACGCCATCGCGGATGGCGTCTATCCGGACACTCGGGCTGGCATGGATGCGCTCAAGGCTTGGATGGACGCGCGCCTCGCCGACGTGCCTGTGGAGTGAGTGCGGCGACCCGAATGAAAGACTATTATTAACTGAAGTTTTGCAAATTGGACCTTCACACCGCCGAAGGCCCAATTTGTAAAAATCACCACCTTTGCGACACAGGCGTTTTTCGATTTTTGCAAACCGGCGATTGGCGGTGTAATCGCCGGTTTGCAAAACTTCAG
>JAISXA010000071.1 GCA_031270685.1 Planctomycetota bacterium | reverse complement strand
CAGCTCGCCGCCTCCCGCAGGGCGTACAACGCCGCCGTCGTCAGCTACAACACCGGACTCGAGATGTTTCCCGGCGCTATCGTGGCGAACTGGTTCTCCTTCAAGAAAAAGCCGCTCCTCGAGGCGGCCGAGCGGGAACGGGACAATCCGGACGTCGGCGCGCTGTTCAACGCCTGACGCCGCGAAGCGTCCGCGGCGAAGCGACAACCGCGTCTTTCCCGCATCCGGGGGGGTATCGCCGTGGCGTTGGGCAAAGCAGCGCAACCATATCGCGTTCGAATTCAGCTTCTTTTCCACCCTGAAAAACCCGAGGATTTACGCGGGGATTTTCGACGACATCCGCTTCTTTACCGGCATCGTCGGGCAGTTGAACCTCAACCGGCGCATCTGGGGCAAGCGTGCGGTGGAGGGCGAACGCTTGAACGGGACCGTCGATGCGGCGGTCGGGGCGGCGAATGCGGAACCGGCCTGAACGCGGCGGCGTTTTCCGCGAGGCTCACGCATGAAATTTTTCCCGTGCCATCTTTTCGCTTGACAAGTCGTTTGGTCGATTTAGCCTTGAGAATTTGCGCTTTATCACAGCGCATATTTGGGCGCCGCCCGGGAGAAGCGATCATGTCCGACACCACCAAACTTTTGCAGCTCGATGAACAGCTGGTTATGGTTATCGTCAAAAGCGCCCGCGACGGGCTGATGATGGCGGGACTGAAGCCGAATCCCGTCGGCATCAGCAAGTTCCTCCAGTGCCGGGGCGACGTCTCCTCCATCGTCGGCTTCGTCGGCCCGATCAGCGGCTCGATGTTCATCAACACCTCCGAGAACACCGCCTGCTTCCTCGCCGGCCGGATGCTCGGCGAAACGCTGGAAACGCTCGACAACCAGGCGCTCGACGGCCTTTCCGAAATCGCCAACATCATCGCCGGTCAGACCAAGGCCGCGCTTTCCGCCACCGAATACAAGTTCGACAAGATCAGCGTCCCCTCGGTGATCGTCGGCAACAACTACTCCATCTCGCACTATCGCGGCATGACCTCGGTGTCCGTCGACTTCGAACTGCCGGAAATGCCGATCAAGCCGGGTGATAGGGCTACATTCTCGGTGAACATGTCCCTGATGAAGATCTGAACCTCCCGGCCGGCCTCCCGTTTTTCGGGAGGTTTTTTTTGCGCCGGAATCCAATTTCATTCGGAAAGCGTGAGGTATACAGCGGTTATTGGATCATCATTTTGAAAGGAGCAGTAATGGCGAGAAAAGCGACGGTGAAGGCGGCCAAGCCGGCCGCGGGGAAAAGCGCCGTAAAGGCGCCCGCGACGAAATTGAGGAAGATCCTCGGGCAGGAATCGTGGACCATCGCCAACGACGAGGTGGAGGTCTCCCTCACCAAGCGGGGCGGACACATGGGACCGGTCTCCTTCTTCCGGAACGGGCGCGGGTTTTCCCCGCTTTCCGTCGCGCCGTGGTACGACGAGAACGCGGTCAAGGCGCACGGGGCCATGCTGGGCGTGCTGCGCGGCGACTTCTTCTGCATGCCCTTCGGCGGCAACGAGGAACCCCTGGGCGGGGAAAAATTCCCCGGGCACGGCGAGACCGCCCACCGCGACTGGAAGCTCGTCCGGATGGGCGTCACCGGGCCGGACTGCGAATGCGGCTGCGGCGGCGACTGCGTGTTCATGACCGCCGAGCTGGACGCCAAGATCCGCAAGGCCAAGGTCAGGAAGTCGATCGCGTTGCGCAAGGGCGACCACGCCATTTACATCCACCACGACATCGGCGGCATGACCGGGCCGATGGATTACGGCCACCACGCCATGCTCAAATGGGACAAGCAGGGCGCGGGCCTGATCTCGATCTCGAAGTTCAAGTTCGGCCAGGTGCTGCCGGCGCCGTTCGAGAAGGCGGAGGAAGGCGGCTACCAGAGCCTCAAGCAGGGCGCGGAATTCAAGAGCCTGGACAAGGTGCCCCTCGCGACCGGCGGCTTCGCCGATCTGAGCGTCTATCCCGCCAGACTCGGCTTCGAGGACCTGGTTATGGTGTGTTCCGACGGCAAGGGGCCCTTCGCCTGGTCCGCCGCCGTGTACCCCGGCGAGCGCATGGCCTGGTTCGCGCTAAAGGACCCGAAGAAGCTGGCCTCGACCGTGCTCTGGCACAGCAACCGCGGCCGCCACTACCCGCCCTGGAACGGCCGCCACGCCTGCGTCCTCGGCATCGAGGAGGTTACCGCCTACTTCCATTTCGGGATCGCCGCCTCCGCCAGGCCGAACCCGATCTCGAAGAAGGGCATTGCGACCTTCAGGAACTTCAAGGCCGATGAAACGTTCTCCGTCCCGTACATCATGGCGGCGACGCCGGTGCCCGCCGGCTTCGACCACGTGAAGTCCATCGACCCGCTCGACGACAACCGGGTGCGCCTGACCTCGAAAAGCGGCAAGAAGGCGGAGGCCAAGGTCGGCTGGCAGTTCCTCAATTTCGAAGACTAGGGCGATTTCATCGAACTTTTGCCGATTGGGCATTCAAACCGCTGAATGCCCAGTTGGTAAAATTCACTGCGGAAAGTGGAAGGTATTATAGCAATTTTCATTCAGTGGATTTTAAAATTATGTAGCCCAAGCGAGAGCATTGACAAGTAATTCTTGAATTATCGCAAGGTCGGAACGTGAGCACGACATGGCAATAATTCTTTCGCCCCATAGCTGTTGGCGCACATCGGCCAGTGCGTCGAGGAAGGAGACGCAGTCCTTTTCGCCGTACCATTCTCTTTGGATGACGGCGGTTTTTCACCTTCGCGCTCTATCCGGACCAGCCAGACCGCTCCATACACTATGAAACGGGGACGCACTGGGTGCGCGCCGCCGTCAAAACGCTCGCCGGCGGCGAAACGGCCATAGATTCGAATCGGGTCGCCCTGTCGCCCGCGCCCAAGCCGCCGCCACCGAAAGC
>JAISXA010000038.1 GCA_031270685.1 Planctomycetota bacterium | reverse complement strand
TCGGCGCTTGGATCGATTTCCTTTAATAAACGTGAGGTGTCGGCTTTTTCTGAATCACGATTATATCCTCTTGACACCAGACTTCATAACAGGAAATCGGGCGGTGGTTGGCCCGATTTCCTCCAAAAGTCCGCCAAAAGACGGTTGCAAAAATGTGTTTCTTGGGCGAGAATACGTTGCCGAGCATATTTGAGAAATATCATGCCGGACCGGACGCTGGCCGCGCGCTTTCGCGTTCGGTTCCGGACGGGTGCGGCATTTACCGAAACGCCCGTGTGGTCGCCCGTTTATACGGGGCGGCCTTGGAAAGCAACCGCCGGCCAGCCGCCGATTCGTCGCTCCAAAGGAATATCGACCATGCCAGACGCGAAAGGCGATAATTTCGCCGAACAGTTGCCCAAGCATTACATACCCGCCGATGTCGAACCCAGATGGCTTGAAGCATGGCTTAAGGAGGGGAGCTTCCGCTCAGAGCCCAACCGGGCGAAAAAACCGTACAGCATCGTGATCCCGCCGCCGAACGTCACCGGGATTCTGCACATGGGGCATGCGCTCAACAACACCCTTCAGGACATCCTCGTCCGCCATGCGCGCATGCGCGGGTTCGAGACCCTGTGGATGCCGGGCACCGACCACGCCGGCATCGCGACCCAGAACGTCGTCGAACGCGCCCTCGCCGAGGAGGGTCTGCACCGCGACACCCTCGGCCGCGAGGAATTCGTCAAGCGCGTCTGGCAATGGCGCGAGAAGTACGGGTCGACCATCGTCACCCAGCTCAAGCGCCTCGGCTGCTCCTGCGACTGGAGGCGCGAGCGTTTCACCATGGACGAGGGGCTTTCCCGCGCGGTCCGGGAAGTCTTCGTCAGGCTCTATAACGACGGGTTGGTCTATCGCGGCCGGCGCCTCATCAACTGGTGCGTGCGCTGCCACACCGCGCTGTCCGACGACGAGATCGAGCACGAGGAAAAGCAATCCAGCCTCTGGCATGTCCGCTACCCCGTCAAAGGGTCGAAAAAGATACTGACCGTCGCCACGACGCGCCCGGAGACGATGCTCGGCGACACGGCGGTCGCGGTGCACCCGGACGACAAGCGCTACGCGGACCTGGTGGGCGCCGTCGTCATCCTTCCGGTCATGAACCGGGAGCTTCCGGTCATCGCCGACGCGATGGTGGACCCGGCTTTCGGCAGCGGCGTGGTGAAAATCACCCCCGCCCACGATCCGAACGACTTCGAGGCCGGATTGCGCCACGACCTGGAGCAGATAACCGTCATCGGCCCGGACGGAACCATGACCGAGGCCGCCGGCAAATACGCTGGCCTCGACCGCTTCCGCGCCCGGAAGAAGCTCGTGGAGGAACTCGATGAACTCGGACTGCTCGCAAAGGTCGAGGAGCACAAGAACTCCGTCGGGCAATGCTACCGTTGCGGCCAGATTGTCGAGCCGTTCCTTTCCGAGCAGTGGTTTGTAAGCATGCGTCCGCTGGCCGACAAGGCGATACAGGCGTCGAAGGACGGCAAGATCAAATTCGTGCCCGGACGCTGGGAAAGGGTGTATCTGTCCTGGCTGGAAAATGTGCGCGACTGGTGCATCTCCCGCCAGATCTGGTGGGGGCACCGCATCCCGGTGTGGCACTGCGGCGCGTGCGGCGAAATGACCGTCGCCGTCGAGGATCCCACCGTCTGTTCCAAGTGCGGCTCCGACGACATCGCGCAGGATCCGGACGTGCTGGACACCTGGTTCAGCTCGGCGCTGTGGCCGTTCTCCACCTTCGGCTGGCCGGAGGAGACGCCGGAGCTGGACTACTACTACCCGACGTCGGTCCTGGTCACCGCCCGCGACATCATCTATTTCTGGGTGGCGCGGATGGTCATGATGGGTCTGCATTTCATGAGGGACATCCCGTTCCCGGAGGTGTGCATCAACGGCACCATTCTCGACGAATTCGGCGCCCGCATGTCGAAGTCGCGCGAAAACGGCATCGACCCGCTGGTCATGATCCAGGGCGGCAAACAGCGCCGCTTCGGCAAGGAGTTCGCGTACGAAGCCTACGGCGCGGACGCCGTGCGCTACACGCTGTGCACGCTCACCACCGACGGGCAGGACATCAAGCTGTCCCCCACCCGCTTCGAGATGGGGCGGAACTTCATCAATAAAATGTGGAACGCCAGCCGCTTCGTGCTGATGCGCCTTTCCGGCGTCGACCAGGGAACCGGGCCGCTCGCCCTCGAGGATCTCGACTTTGCCGACCGCTGGATACTTTCCGGACTGGGGAAGGCGATCGGGGAGGCCGGCCGGCAGCTTTCCGGCTACCGCTTCCACGAATACGCCAAGACGCTGTACGAATTCGCATGGGGCGACGTCTGCGACTGGTACCTGGAACTGGTCAAGCCAAGGTTCGGAGGCGACAGCGCGGCCGTTCCCGCGCGCGTCCTGACCTGGGTGCTCGACAACCTGTTGCGGCTGTTGCATCCGGTGACGCCCTTCTTTAGCGAGGAGGTGTGGCGCCTTCTCGCCGCCGTCGCGCCGTCGCGCGGCTTGGGCGTTCCGGAGCCGGCTGCGCCGCTTCTGGTGCGCGCGCCGTGGCCGGAGGCGGATCCGTCCTGGGCCGACGCGAAAGTGGAAGCCGACATGGAGCAGGCGATGGGCGTGATCCGGGCCATCCGGAACATCCGCGCCAAATTCAACCTATCTCCGAAGGCGCGACTCGCGGTGACGGTCAGCGCCGCCGAGGCGGGAATCCGCGACGCGCTGCTGCCCCTCGTCGACATGATAAAGGCGCAGGCGGGCGCTGAAAGCCTCGACCTCGGCATCGACCTCGGGAAGCCCGCGCAGTCGGCGGCCGAGGTCATGACTGGCCTCCAGGTGTACCTGCCGCTGGCCGGCCTGATGGACGTGGATCTCGAGCGAAAACGCATCGAAAAGGAGTTCGACAGGAAACGGGACACCCTGGTGCGGCTCAACGAAAAACTCCGCAACCACGAATTCACCAGCAAGGCTCCGCCGGAGGTGGTTCGGCGCGAAGAGGAGCGCAAGGCTGAACTCGCGCGCCAGATGGGCGAACTCGAGGCGTTGCGCGACAGCCTGGCGAATTGAGAATAATGGCTGAAGTGTCGCCAAGTGGCGGTTAAACCGCCAATCGCCGCTTGGCAAAATGGAAACGCTTACTCTTTTTTGAAAGGAGTCAGGGAATGTCGAGATTTTTACAAGCGGTTCTGGCGCTGGTCATGGTCCTGGCGCTGACGGCGCGGGCCGGCGAGGTTGTGGTCGGCACGAACGCCGAGTTCATGCCTTTCGAATTCACCGACGACGACAACAACATCATCGGCTACGACATTGACGTCGTCCACGCGGTCGCCCGCGCGGGCGGCTTCGAGGTGCGCCTGCACAACCAGTCTTTCGACACCCTCATCGAGGGTCTGGAATCCGGCAAGCTCGACGCGGTGATCTCGGGCATGACCATCACCGAGGCGCGCAAGGAAAAGGTCGATTTCTCCGAGCCGTATTATAACGCCGCCCAGGTCATAGTGGTGCAGGAAAAGACCCCGGGGTTCGAAAAGATCGGGGACGTCAAGGGCAAGCTGGTCGGGGTGCAGCTCGGCACCACCGGCGCGGGCATGGCCGAGGAGGTGATGGGCGAGAACAACCCGGACCTCAAGCAGTTCCGCAAATACAACGAGGTCTTCTCCGAACTGCGCATCGGCCGCATCGACGCCGTCGTCGTCGACCTGCCCGTCGCCCGCGCCTATGTGGAAAAGATCCCCGGCATCCGCATCAGCAGCCCGCCCATGAGCGTGGAGGAATACGGGATGGCGGTGAAGAAGGGCAATTCCGAATTGCTGAACAAGATCAACGCCGGCCTGAAGGCGATCCGGGAATCCGGCGAATACAAGGAAATCACCAACAAGTGGTTCCAGAACTGACCGCTTCATCGGCGATGTTCGCGGCATGACCAGGGGAGGCCGAGGCCGTCCTCCCCTGGTCGTCCCGAATTGGTAAGCGTTCAGTGGTGTGACCCGGCCTTGCCTGGTCACACGTAGAGTAGGCGGGGAGGTTTCCCGTCCCCGCCCCTCGCCAGAACCGTACGAGGACATTTCGACCATACGGCTCCTCCGTGAAGACGTCTCGCCTTATCCTTTCCGCTACCTTCTCCGGTTCCGTTGTCATGGCATTCCAGTTCAGCGTCTGGACCATGTCTCCCCGTTGAAGTTCGTCTTCACACAAGCGGCCTTCGCTCCTTCCGGGTCCGCACCGTTCCCGCGTACGTTCCCCGGCGTCCTTCTCCTCACGGAGGCTTGCGCTACTATGCCGCTTTCCGACTCCCACGACTCCTTCGGCCGCTCCTTCGGTCTCCCCTTGTCGCGGCCTACCATGAAGCGCATTCCTCTTTCACTG
>JAISXA010000002.1 GCA_031270685.1 Planctomycetota bacterium | reverse complement strand
GTCTTCAAGCTTTCCCGGGGACTCGGCGCATGCTGGCTGGCGCTGTGGACGCGTTTTGAAAAATGGCGTCCGTCCTCGCGCTTTCCGCCACCGGCTCCGGTCCGCACCCGGAAGTGGAGAAATCCGCCCCGTCATTCCTTCCCGTGGTTCCGGCCCCGGCTCTGAATCCTCCACAACTTGGTTGTCCCCGCCTTCAACCGCCGCCATGGCGGATGGGGGAAAGGGGGAGATGTGCCCAAATAGGCGGTAATGACAGAAATATTCTCCCCAAAAGAACCATCCCGCACGGGAATGGAAGATGACTCATGGGTATGAATAATTCGTTAAGGGAAATCGGGCGGCGGTTAGCCCGGTTTTCTCCAAAAGTCCACATTGAGCATATTTGCAAAAAACGGTATCCTCTGGACGCCGACTTTGAGGGAAGGCAAACGGCGGTTTGTTTAATATCCTTGCAAGAGTCAACCTGGAGATGCATGGAACAAAATACACGGAACAAACCCATGACGGCGAACCCGCGCCTGGGAACGCGAATAGGTGCGCTCGCGCTTGACAATCCGGTAATGTCCGCGTCCGGCGTCTTCGGCAGCGGCAAGGAGTTCGCCGATTTTTACGATATCGGCAGACTGGGCGCCGTCGTCACCAAGTCCGTGACCCTGAAGCCGACGCGGGGCAATCCGCCGCCGCGAATCGCCGAGACGCCGTCCGGGATGCTTAACGCCATCGGCCTCCAGAACGAAGGTGTCGACTTCTTCCTGGCGGAGTTGCTGCCGCCGCTGCGCGAACGCGCCAGGCGCGTCGTCGTCAACGCCGCCGGCAAATGCGAGGAGGAGTATGTCGAGCTGGTGTCGCGGCTCGCCGCCGCGCCCATAGACGCGATCGAGGTGAACATCTCCTGCCCGAACGTCAGGGATGGGGGCATCGCTTTCGGCGTTTGTTCCGCGGCCGCGGCCGGTCTGGTGAAAAAGCTCAAGAAGGTGAGCGGGGCGATGCCGCTGTGGGTCAAGCTTTCCCCGAACGTCACCGACATCGTCGCCATCGCGAAGGCGGCGGCCGACGCCGGCGCCGACGCGCTGGTGGCCGTCAATACCCTCATCGGCATGGCGGTGGACATCGAAACGCGCAAACCCGTTCTGGCCAACGTCACCGGCGGGCTTTCCGGCCCGGCGGTGCATCCCGTCGCCTTGAGAATGGTGTGGCAAATCGCGCGCGCGGTCGATTGCCCGGTTGTGGGCGTCGGCGGCGTCCGAAGCGCGCGGGAGGTCGTGGCGTTTCTTCTCGCCGGCGCGTCGGCGGCGCAGATCGGGGCGATGAATCTCGTCGAGCCGGGGATCGCGCCGCGCATCCTGGACGACCTCGACGAATGGCTGCGCTTGCACAACCTCGCGGTCGACGATATAATTGGCCGCTTGGAGGCGTAAATCGATAGGCCCGTCAGGAGGCAGTCATGACCGGAAAAGTCAGGAAACTGGAAGGCAAATATCTCACCTTCGCCCTGGGCGACGAGGAATACGGCATCGAAGCCCTCAAGGTCCAGGGGATCATGGGCATGCAGACCATCACCCCGATTCCCAACGTCCCGCGCTTTTTCCTCGGCGTCGTCAATGTGAGGAACGCGGTGTCCCCGGTGATCAGCGCCAGGCTCAGAATGGGGATGCCGGAAATCGACTACACCCCGCTGACCTGCCTGATTCTCGTCAATCTCGGGGAATCCTCGGCCGGAATGGTGGTCGATGAGGTACGGGACGTGGTCGACATCGTCGCCGGCCAGATCGAGGAGCCGCCGAACATGACCTCCAGCGGACAGAACGAAGTGATCGGGCTCGCCAAGGTCGGCGAAAAGATCAAGATCCTGCTCGACGTCGAGGCGGTACTGGCGGATGTGGTCAAACTCTCCGGAATGGCCGCGGATGCCCCGCCGGCGTGATTGCCGGCTCGCGGCCGAGTACGTCAATGCGCACCCGAAAGCCACCGTCCTCTTCGAGTGCTAACTCAAGGGGTGCAGGTTCTCTCCCGCGTCCAGCCAATGGGATGAATTCGCGGCGGACGCGCGCCAAACCGCCACGAAAGGCGAAATCAGCGGGCGGCGGCGTTCACCATGGCGGTGACGTCGGCGAGGTAAAATCCACCCCCGCCCTCCTCGTTTAGGCCGACCCACGTCTGTCGGGCCGGATGGCGCGGAATCCGGAGCTCCACCGTCTCATACGCCAGCGACTGGTCGCCGCGCGACGCGGCGGGGGAGGCGGGGACGAAGACCGGAAGCGGGGCCGTCTCCCGCATGTCGCCCCGTTTGAGATGGAACGGGCGAAGACTGATCGTCCCGCGCCGCCGGGCTCCGGTCGCCGGGAACCAGCGGACGCGAAGCTGCAGCGTGCAGAAATTCGGATCGTCCACGCGCGTCAGTTCGCGAACGTCGACCTCCAGATCGGACCGCAGGTTGAAGCCGAGATACAGCACCATGTCCGCCGGAGGGCTGGAATTGACGCGCATGCGCGCCTGCACCAGCTTTCCGCCGGATCTATCCGAAGAGTCCCGGAACACGTCCTGAATCGAACTGTTGGGGTCCGGAGAGACGATATACCGAATCGGGGTCGGACTTGGAGGATCGGTCGCGGGAGGCAGATTCGCCGCCAGCTCCGCGGGCATGTTCACCCATCCCCCTTCCATGCCGCCGTCCCTGGAGCGCGCGGCATAGTTGAGCCGGAAGCGGAGCGGCGCCTGCGACGCCAGATGATTCGCCACCTCGAGAATCTGCGTCTGTCGCCGGTTGACCGCGAGCATCGGCGGTTCCGGGGAGATCCGGACGCTCATCCGCGTCAACGCAAGCGAAGCCGGAAGGCCGGAAATGAAGGAGGGCGTTCTCCATACCGGGACGGAAGCCGGGAGCGGCGCGCGGTTGCCGGCCCAGTCGATGAGTGAAAGCGGCGGTCCGTCGGCGATCTCGCCCCGGTCGAGTCTGCGCTCGCCGTCCGGGCCATTGTGCCAAATGACGATAACCGCCTCATCGGACCCCGGGCGCCGGAACGCCTGGGCTTCGAAAGGTTCGAGCAAGCGAAGAGGGCCGAGGTATTCCGCGCCTTCCAAAAGATCCGATATCGTCCCGAGCGCCAGATAGGTCGGCCGTGCCGAGGTTTCCGGGGAAAAGCCCCGAGTCAAGGAACCGGTCCGGAAATGTCCGCGTTCCGGATCGAACAGGTCGCCAAGATAAAGCGCCTCCGGGGCCAACGCCGCCGCGCGAACCGCCTTGATCATCATCCCTTCGAGTTGCCGCCGCTCGCTCCAGGCGTTGGGTTCCATCGTCCCCGCCTTTTCCGATTCGATGGTTATCCAAGAGCCTCGGCGGTCGCGCTCGCGCTCGGCGGTCTCAAGACTGTCGGCGGGCGGAGGCGATGCCAACCGGGTCAACTCCGCCGGGGGGTAGATCCGGCCGCGCTCCTCGTGGAACGGCAGGTAGAGCCAGGGAAACACCCGCGCAAGTTCCGACCAGATCCGGCCGGGCGGCTCGCCCGACGGAACGAACACGTCAACGACGCCAAACTCGGCCGGGCTCGGCGGCTGTCGGCCGCGCAGGCCGTCCAGCCGCAGCTTCCAGATCATCGGCATGCCGCCCGAGAACTCCCCGACGATGCCGAGAAGCCCGGAGAGCGCCGGCGGCGGCGGCGCCTCCGCGTCCAGGCTGGCATCGGCGTCACCACCCCATTGCCAGCCGTCAATATACAGTCCAAGCCGCCGCCCGGCGTTTCGCACCAGATCGCCCAATTGCTTCGTCCGTTCCTCGATGTCGGCCGCGATGCCCGTCCCATTCTCCCCGTCCCCGCCATCCAGCGGCGGCGCGATCATTCCGGTCGTCTGAATGCCGGACGAGCGCAGCCGCCGAATCTCCTCGGCCAGGAGTTGGTGATACCCGGACGGATCGTCGCCGGATCGCAAGTCGGCCGGCCAGGGCGCGATTTTCACCATCCGGACGCCGCCGCCGGCGATAAGGCGTCCCAGGAGCCCGCGGGTTCGAAGAATGTTTTCGGAAGGGGAACCGGCGGAGACGCCAAAGGTCGGCTTTCCCGACCGCAGGTTGAAATCTGCGCCGGCGCGCCTTTCGCGCATCACCGCGACCGCGCGGGTCATATCGGCGGCAAGCCGCTCGTCGGCGTCGTAAAGCCGAAGATTGAGGTAGTACACCCCGTAGCGGTCGGCGGGAAAGGCGATTTCCTCCCCGGCGATCCCGTTTTCGGGAGAAAGCGGCAGAAGCGCGGGAACCGGAAGCGGCAGCCGCCTTCCCTGGACGTCAGCGACCTCCACCCGCCTGGAATATCTACTTCCGCGAAAATATCCCGGATGGTCGGGATCGGGAACGTTGTCCGCCAGGCCGGTGTACGCCACCGCCACCCTCAGCGACCCGACGTCCCCTGGACCCGCCTCGACGCGGATGTTCGGCATTTGCCGCAGGCGGATGTCGTCTATCCATATTGAACCGTGGCGCGCAAGCCCGGGTTGATCGGGATCCCCTTCGAGAATGACGAACAGCCGCGCCGCGTTCGCATCCCCGGGAGGCTCCGAAATAAGCGCCGAAAGCGGGGCGACCGGCCAATCCGCCTGGCCGGGGAGAAAACCGGGGATATGGTCGCGGCGGAGGTATTCGGTGGCGGTTGCGTCGACCCGCATCCATTCGACGCCGGCGCGGATCACCGCCCCTTCGAGACCGCTGTCCCTGGCCTTGAGTGAAAATTCGTAAGCGAGATCGGGGTCGACCGGAACCGGAACACTGGTTCGAACGCCCACCCGCGAACCGTCGAACGCCATGCGCAGGACGTGATTGTCCACGTCGCGGTAGGCGCCGGAGACGAACGGAGAGGAGTCGCGGACGATGGCGATGCTGGAAACGAGGTATTCCGGATAGCCGACCGCCCTGACCGGCTCCCAGAAATCGGGCCAGCCGTCGACGTCGAGATCGGCCGACAGCGGCGAAGGCAGGCCGGTCTCCGGATCGCCAAGGTTTTCGAAGTCGTGGAAGCGGATGTTCCGGGCGAGGCGAAGACGGTCGGCGGGGGAAATGCCAGCGGCGCCGGCGGCATGGGCGGCGCCGAGGGAGAACGCGATGAGCAAAAAAAACATTCCTCGGATCAGCGTCATAGGAGCGTCATAGGAACTGGACATCGCTGGCGATGACGGGCAATGGACAGGAACCGGGGAAAACGGGACAGTCCCGGAATGCCGCCCCGCCGCCTTATCCTTCTCACCAACCCGCCAGCGAGATCTTTCCCAGTATGGCGGGCACGGTGAAACCGCATCTCTCCGCCACCATGGACGCCGGGCCGGAATGTCCGAAATCTTCCATGCCGATGAAAATGCCGGATTCGCCGAGAATCCCCTCCCAGCCCTGCACGACGCCGGCCTCCATGACCAGGCGCTTTTTGAGCCGCTTGGGGAACACCTTCTTGCGGTAGCCATCGGCCTGCCGCTTGAAAACCTCGAGGCACGGCGCGCTCACCACCCTGACGCCGCGCCCCTGTTCGCGCAGGGCGTCCGCGACCGCGAGGGCGAGATGAACTTCGCTTCCGGTCGCGATGACGAGGATCTCGGCCGACTTGCCGCCCTCGGAATCGAGGACGTACATGCCCTTGAGGGCGTCGCGCGCCGGGGCGTACTTCCCGCGATCGAGGGTCATGAGGTTCTGGCGGGTCATTGCCAGGCAGGTGGGACCGTCCTTGCGTTCGATCGCCGACTGCCAGGCGTAGATCGCCTCGTTGGCGTCGCAGGGGCGCCACACCTGCACGCGCGGCGTCAAGCGCAGCGAGGCGAGCTGTTCGATCGGCTGGTGGGTCGGGCCGTCCTCGCCGACGTAGATGCTGTCGTGGGTGTACACGAAGATTGCACGCCGACGCATCAGCGCGGCCAGGCGCACGGTCGGGCGCATATAGTCGTGGAAGACCATGAAGGTCGCGCAATACGGAATGAACCCGCCGTGCAGCGCCAGTCCGTCCGTCATCCAGCCCATGGCGTGTTCGCGCACGCCATAGTGGATGTTGCGGCCGAGGAAGGCGCCCGGGGCGACGTAATCCGGGTACTGGCCGGTCTTGATCTCGGTCTTGGTGGAAGGCGCGAGGTCGGCGGAACCGCCGACCAGCTCGGGAATCGCCTCGCCGAACCGGTTCATGATCTCGCCGCCGCTGACGCGGGTGGCGATCGCCTTGCCGGCCGCGAATTCGGGGCAGGCCTTCTTCCACTGCTTGGGAAGCTCGCCGGAGACCACGCGCAAAAGGTCGCGCGCGGTGGAGCGGTGTTTCTTCTCGTAGGCGGCGAAAAGGTCGTTCCATTCGTTGCGGATCGCCATCCACTCGCCGCGCCGGACGTCGAAGTAGTCCCGGACTTCCTGCGGGACATGGAAATCTTCGGAAGGCCAGCCCATCGCGGCCTTGGCAGCGGCGATTTCGTCGGCGCCGAGGGGCTCGCCGTGGACGCCGTGGGTGCCCTGCTTGTGGGGAGCGCCCTTGCCGATGGTGGTATGGGCGACGATGAGGCTGGGCCGGGAGGTCTCCGCCTGCGCGTTGCCGATGGCGCGGGCGATCGCTTCGCAGTCGTGCCCGTCGATGTCCTGAACGTGCCAGCCTAGTGCTTCGTAGCGCTGGTTGACGTTTTCGGTGAACGCCAGCCCGGTGTCTCCCTCGATGGAAATCTCGTTGTCGTCGTAAATGGCGATAAGCCGGCCAAGCTTCAGGTGCCCGGCGAGGCTGGCGGCCTCGTTGGTAACGCCCTCCATGTGGCAGCCGTCGCCCATGAGAACGTAGACGTAGTGGTCGACGACATCGAATTTGGGGGTGTTGTACATCTCGGCCAACATGCGCTCGCCGAGCGCCATGCCCGCGGCCATGGCGAAGCCGGCCCCCAGCGGGCCGGTGGTCGCCTCCACGCCGGGCGTGTCGCCGTATTCGGGATGCCCCGGGGTGCGGGAACCGAGTTGGCGGAAGTTCTTAAGGTCATCGAGGGTGAGGAATCCCTGGAAATACAGCATGGAATAGAGAAGCATCGACGCATGCCCGGCGGAAAGCACGAACCGGTCGCGGTTGAGCCATTTGTCGTCTTTTGGGTCGATGCGGAGGAACCGGGTCATCAGAACGGTCGCGATCTCGGAGGAACCCATGGGAAGGCCCGGGTGCCCGGAATTGGCTTTCTGCACCCCGTCCGCAGCCAGAAATCTGATGGTATTGGCGATTTTTGCCGATAGTTCGGCGGAAGGCGGCTGAAGCGTCAGGGGCGGTGAATCCGGCATAACGTACTCCTTTTGGGCGTTCGGCGGTTTGAATGCCCAATTTGCAATAATCCAGTAAAAACAAACAACCAATAACCTGCTTCGGCATACACGAAACAGTTTACATAAAACAGCCAAACAGTCTAAAAAGCGACTGAAAGTTTATGGTATTATGGTATCAGGTTTGCCGGAAAGGTCAAAAGGAAAATTACGGCAACTCGACAATCCTCGCGTCGCCGATATTCCTGTATCTGTCCGGAATGCAGGTAAAAATGACGACCTGCGTTTCGCGCGCCACCTTCGCAAGCACCGCGCCCATGGCCAATAGGCGCTGCGGATCGGTATAACCCAAGGCATCATCAAGAATTACCGGAGGAGCGGCGACTCCCGCCATAGTGGAGCACGCGGCCCTGTAGACAAGGGCGAGCTGCTCTTTCGCCCCGCCGCTGAGCTGGCGGAAAGCGACCGTCCGCCCCTCCAGCGTCCGGTCGGTTATGCTCAAGTCGGCGTCATCGATCGTCACCTTGAAGGTGGAGCCGAAAATCATCCTGCCGAGGCGCTCGACCTCGTTCTTGAGGGGGAGGACGTACCGCTTCCGCATCCGGTCGCGGTGGCGCGCCACTGTTTCATGAAGCAGCCTGGCGGCTTCCGCCCGCCTGCGGAGCGCCCTGTCCGCCAACCGCGCGGTTTCAGTCGCCGCCGCGGCTTCCTGCAATTCCTCGAACACGCCCCGGTCTCCTGTCGCCTCCATGGCGCTTTCAAGGCCGACAAGCTCCTTTTCCGCGGCCTTTTGCCGTTCAAGAAGCGAATCGAGCGACTCGACGCTTGTATTGAACAACAGCCGAACGTTTTCAGGATCCTTTTCCGCGAGGGAGGCGGTCCTGGCCTTGAGCCGATCGTCGTGCCGCTTCGCCTTGTCTTCCGCCGCGCGGAAAGCGTCCTCGAGCGTTTCGTCGGGAACTTCCGCGCGCGCCGCGTTTAAACGCTCAACGATCCGGTCCAGGCGCTTGCGCAAAACCCCCGCCTCCGCCACGCCGTCGACCTGCGAACGGCGCAGCGTCTCGTGGGACTCGCGGGCGGAATCGTGCGCATCGCGGGCTTTGACGTACTCGAGGTCGGTATCGCGGAATTCCTTCTCCGCCTCATCGCGCGCCTTTCTCGCCGCATCCAAACCCGACGCCATTTCGCACAGGTCGCCACGGTTTTCCGGATAGGCAGGCAGCGTTTTCTCGAGACTCTCTATCCGCGCCGTCAACTCCCCGTATGACAGGTCGGCGAGGCATTCCGCCGCGATCTGGTCGTGATTAGCGAGGGCGGCGACCGCCTTCTCCCGGCGGTCGAGGGCGGCATAAGCGGCCTCGAGCCCGCTCACCCGGCCGGCGGCGAGAAGGGCGGCAAGCTCGATTCCGGCGTTTTCGAGCGTCTTGGCCAGGTCGGGCGAGACGGTTCCCGCCTCGACGACGATCTCGACCTTTCCGGGCACGACGATGCGCATGTCGCCGCGAACCGGATAAACAAGCGGCTCGCCGGCCGGGGCGATGACATCCTCGCCGTTCAACACGATCCGCCCATCCCCCAAACCGCGAACCCGGACGCGCGGGTTTTCCGCCTCCAACCGCCCTTCGAGCTTGGCGACCTCCAATTCCCCCTTGGCGATGCGTTCCACCAATTCGCGGGTCACCGGGTTTCGGTCAAGCTCCTCGGCGGCGATTTCCGCCCGCCGAAGAGATTCGTCAAAGCGCGTCTTCCGCTTTTTCATCGAATCAAGGCGCAAGAGGTCATCGTAATATTCGGAATCCCGATGGCGCAGACGGAACGTCAGGTCGGCAAGGTCGCGAGCGGTCTTCGTTTCCTCGAGTCGCGAGCGCGCCGCTCCGAGTCGCGCCTCCGAATCCGACGCCTTGGCCGCGATCGGGGCAAGCGTTCCGTTCACGGCGTCCAATTCTTCGGCGATCCCTTTCTCTTCCCCGATCAGGCGGTCGCGTTCCCGAATCAGCCGCTCCGCCGCCGCCAGTTGGCCCGCCGCCGCCATGAGTTCCAGCCCGCCGTCCGCGATCTCCCGTTCAAGCCGTTCCACAATATCGAGTTCGGCGCGCCGCCGGTCGCGTTCCTTCGAAAGTTCGGCGCGCCGCCCATGCATGTCCACCAGGGTCTTTCGGAGGTTTTCCGTCCTGGCGGCCTGGTCCTCAAGCGCGCGGACAGCCTCGCCCAACGTTCGCTCGCTGAAGGCCACCCGCTCGAACGTCGCGGCCGAGAGAACCAGATCGCGACCCTCCTTGCCGGTGGGAGTGTAGTATTTCAGGTATTCCTGACGGACCTTCCCGAATAGGGATTCGGCGAGGCCATCATACGCGCCGCCGCCCCCGGATGCCCGGTCCAACGCCTCCATGAGCGGCTTGCAGCCGGCGAGATCCGGTTGGAGCGCCCCTTCCCCCTGGTCGACGCCAAGCGCGTCCCAGAGATCCCGGTCCAAGGATTCGTTGAGGATGCGTTCCGCCTCCTCGTGGGCCGGAGTGCCGGCGAGGCGTTTTTCCTCGGGTCCCAATAGGCGCAACTCGGTCTTGCGGTCTTTAAGAAATACCTTCCGATAGACGAACCAAAGATCGCCGGCGCGCGCCTCCAACTCAATCTCCGGCCCCACGTCCTCTCCCACCGGCCGCAAGTCGCGGATATCGGCGTGGGCGCTGTTGTCCTTGTACTTGAAGAGCAGCCGGATCGAGTCCTTGAGGCTGGTTTTACCCGTTTCGTTCGAGCCTTGGACCAGGGTGACGCCCTGGCCGGCGAAATTCACCTCCGCCTTCCTGACGCCCCTGAAATTCGCGATGCGGAGCCTGACCAGCTTCATCGCGCCTCCTCGCGCGCCAGCCGGAACAGCAGCAGCAGCGCATCCTGGGCCGCGGGCGCGTCAACGCCGCCGGCGGCGATCCTGTCCCGCAACTCGGCCGCCGCCGCCGCGCCGAAACCGCCGAGATTTTCATCCGCGTCGGGCCGGTCGCCGAAATTGAGGCGGATATCCTCCTCCACCTCGAACGAGGCGAAGAGGTCGCGGAAATCCTCGATCCGGCGGCCAAGCGCTTCCATATCCTCCACCCCAAGCGTCCCCGAAAGTTTCAGCCTTACCGCCGTCGTATCCTTGGACGGATGCGCGGAGAGCTGGGCGAAAAACCCGGCAAGGTCATCGCCGCCGAGAAGGTTCCGCAGTTCGATCTCCTCGAAACGCCATGCGCCAATCCTTTCCCGGCGCACCGCCGCGCGGTCGTGGTCCAGATCCACGACGTTGACGAATCCGGGGTTGACCTCGTTGAAGGCGACGACTTCCGGCGTGCCGGAATACCACACCCTTCCGGCCGAATCCAGTTGTTCTCCCGAATGCCTGTCGCCCAAGGCGACGTAATGTATCTTTCCATCCCGCACCGCCTGTTCCAGCGCGTCCACCGGAATGGCGCATTCGTCGCCGGGATTGAACGGCCCGAGAACGCCGCCGTGCGCCACGCAGACTCTCAGCGCCCCGCCCGCCGGTTCGAGAGCGTCGAGAAGATCGAGGACGGGATTGCGCGCCGGCCGCTTGGATCGCCACGGAGCCCCGGTCACTTCCACGCCCGTGGAGACGGTCAGCGGCGCGGGATCGGCGAGCACGGTCACGTTGTCCGGTTTGTTGTCCGCGAATCGCCGGGAACGGTAGACGGAACCCTCGGCAAGGGGATCGTGGTTCCCGGGTAGAAGGTATACCGGAACCGGTACCTGTCGCAAGGCTTCCAGGGCGCGAAGAAGCGTCTTGCGTCCGATACGGTTGGATTCGAACACATCGCCGGCGACCACGACGAAATCGCAGCGTTCCGCCTCCGCCAGACCTCCGATCGCGCGGATCGCGTCGAACCGCGCCTGGTCGTACAGCTCATGGGCGCCGTCCCCGAGAAAGCGGCGCGTCATGCCAAGTTGCCAGTCGCTGGTGTGAATAAACTTCGTCAACCGCCATCCCCCCCCATGATTGAACTGAAGTTTCGCGAAATGGCGATTACACCGCCAATCGCCGCTTTGCGGAAATCAAAACCATTTGCGTCGCAAGGATCGTGAATTTTTGAGGGAAACCAATCGGAGGTTCGATTGATTTCCTTCAAAAGTCCGCATTATACCAAATCGCTGGCATTGTTGCCATCATCACGCGGGTTTGAAACCAGATGAAATCCTCAAGTCGGCGATTCGAATGCCGATAATATTTGAAATTGGGTGAAGTTTTGCTAAACTTCGGGTTTCAGTCGACTTTTAAAGAAAATCCGGCCAACCGCCGCCCGATTTCCTTTAAAGATTCAACCGCTTTCGTTTCAATGGGTTGTTTTCTCGTCAACTCGACCCAAACCCGCGACGTTGCAAAAAAACGCAGCTGAAACGAACGCCCTGAAACTTTAAAGGAAATCAAACGGCGGTTTGTTTGATTTCCTTTAAAAGTCCACGTTTCAGGAAGCGGACTTTAAAAGTCCACATGGAGGAACCACATGTCCACCATCGATGGCAGCGATTACACGAGCGCCTTGAACAGCCTCAAGCTCGCCAATGCCAATTCGCTTCTCGGAAGCGCCGGTTCAAGCGGCGGCGTTCTTTCGAACGACGTCATCCAGCAATGGAGCATGCTGCGGGCGAACGGAAAAGCCTATGCCAGGCTCCTCCAGGCGCAGGAAACCGGGAGCGTGAAGCAGGACAAAAAGTACGACGACCTCCTTTCCGACAAACTTCTCAACGACTATTACACCCCGGCGGACGAAACCAACGCTACGTCCTACACCTACAAGGCTCCGGCGGCGACCGCGGAAAAAACCGCCGCCGACGGCGACGAGCTTTCGCAACTTGAGGCCATGCGGAACCTTGCCCTCGCCGCCATCACCAACCCGGACAGCATCAACGACAACTACGTCAACCTTTTCGGGCAGATGCAGCAGAATATCGCCGGCGGACTCGTGACCAGCGGTTCTTCCTCCTCTTCCGATTCTTCGGCGACCGAATCGAGGTCCGCCGCCGCCGCGACATTGACCGCCAATGCCGGATTCCGCCTGCTTACCGACGACGAGACCTTCACCGTCGCCGGGAAGACCGGCGAGAAAACCTACAGCTTCGGCGCCGGAACCGTCATGGAGGATATCGCCTCCGCGATCAACGCCGACTCCCCGGCGACCGGGGTCAAGGCCGAAGTCGTCATGGACGAAAACGGCAACGCCGCCAGCGTCAAACTCACCTCCTCGGAAACCGGGAAAGACGCCTTCGTTCGCGTCGACCAGATCATCGGATCGTTGTTCGCGAACGCGGGTTCCTCGAAATCCGCCGCCGGCACGGACGCGGTCAAGGGGTCCGACGAAGTTGTGGCCAGGGGCGGGGACGCCGCCGCCGCAATCGCGACCGGCATCTACGGCGGAAAGACCACCGATGTCCAGGAATTCACCATCAAGACGGCGAAAGGCGAGTATGCCTTCAGCTTCGCCGCCGGCGCGACCGCCGGGGAAATAGCCGAAGCCGTCAACGCCGCGAGCGAAACGCTTGGCATCCAGGCGGAGCTTATCCGCAACTCCTCCGGCGAAGTCGAGGGATTGGGACTCAAGACATCCGATCTTGGCGACGGAAACTACATCGAATTGACGCAGAACCAGGGATACCTGTTCACCGCCCCCGGCAAGAAGGTGGACGTAACCGGCGCCAGCGAAAACCCCAGCGGCGCGAACCGGGTCGATTCGCTCTCCCAGCTCGGCAGGGTGACGATCGACGGTCGGAGCTACAGTTTCGCCGACCTCGGGTACGGCGGCAAGGCGTCGCTGACTGAAAACCCCGCCGCCGCGCTCTCGGTTCTCGACCAGGCGCTGCGGGACATCTACACCGGAGCCGCGCAGCTCGAGGGCGTGGAAATCGGCGGCGACAGCGCCGCCATTGTCGCCGGCGAGGACGCCGAGACATCCAACGTTCTCGAGCTCAACAATTGGGGCAGCGCCGCGATCCAGGACTGGCTGAACGCCCTCAAAGGTGCAGCTACGTAAAGCGCGAAGCGGCCAACCGGACATCTCCCCCGGAAACAATCGACGGATCCCTCCCCGGGATCCGTCGACGCATTCCATACATTCGAACAAAGCGCCTTTCTGTCCCGTGCAGCGGCCCGGTGGGTGTCGCGTGAAAAAACCAAAAGCCCGACTTCAAGGCCGGGCTTATTATTCGCGGGCGCGTGGAACGAAGGCGACGACCGAATACTACGCTTTTTTCGCCTTATGCGGGGTGTGCTTGCGTTCTTCGGGGCAGTACTTCTTTACCTCGAGCGCCTTGTTTTCCCTCTTGAGGCGGACGACGTAATTGCGGCTCTGGCAACTGCCGCAGACCATCTGGTAGAC
>JAISXA010000244.1 GCA_031270685.1 Planctomycetota bacterium | reverse complement strand
CATGCTCGACGTTCCCTTGCCGGCCGGCCTCGCGGCCGCGCTGGACAGCCCTTCCAGCCCCGGACCGGTCCGGTTTTCGCAAAACTCCGACCTCCGGGCGGACGGCGCTTTCGGTCGCTCCTGGCTCATCGTCAAGGGCGACAGGATAATCGCCGCCGAAGACCAACCGGCGCTCGCGCTCGATCTCGCGGAAATCGGGGAGGTGCGCGTCGTCGAGCTGCTGGGCGGAGCCTCGCTGGTCGCCGATCTCGCCGCCGGCGGGGAAAGGCGGTTGGTGAAATATACCCGGGCGCTGGTCCCGGAGTTCGGGGTCTTCTGCCGCCTGCTCAACAACCTGATCGAACAACGTCCGGCGCCGGTTCCCGAACCCGAGGGGGCGGCGTGGTGCGCCCGCTGCGGGCGGCCGCTGCCCGAACGCGGCGCGGCCTGCCCCGCTTGCGTCGCCTTTTTCCCGGTGTTCCGCCGCCTGCTGTCGCTCTTGGACGCCTACCGGGCTCGCCTGGCGCTGCTCATCGCCGGGACGATGATCGGGGTGCTCGCCCAGATCGGCCCGCCCTACCTCACCAAGGAGATCACGGACGGGGTCATTCTGGAAGGCCGTCTGGACCGGCTGCCGCGACTCGTCGGCGGCATGATCTGTTGCGGCGTCGTCTTCTTCGTCGCCCGCTACATTTCGACCTACCTCGCCTCCTGGCTTTCCGCGCGGCTCATCTCCGACCTCAGGACCGGGCTGCACGACCATCTCCAGAAGCTGCGCATGAGCTACTTCGCCCGCCGCGAAGCGGGGGAACTGGTCTCGCGGGTGATGCACGACACCCAGGAACTGCAACACTTTCTCGTCGATGGCCTCCCCTACCTGTTCGTGAACGCCCTTTCCTTCTTCGCCATAGCGGCGGTGCTCCTGTATCTGGACTGGCGGCTGGCCCTGATCGTGTTCATTCCCGTGCCCGCGCTCATCCTCGGCGTCCGCCGCATCTGGAAGAGCCTCCACGGCCTCTTCCAGAAGGAGGGCGCCCGCTGGGCGACGCTGCATACCGTGCTCGGCGAATCCATGCGCGGGATCAAGGCGGTGAAGGCGGCCGGCCAGGAGGACGACCGCGCCGAACGCTTCGGCGAGCTCAACCGGGACGTGTTCGGGATCGTGGTGCGGATCGACCGCGCCTATTCCGCCTTCAGCGAGGGGACGTACTGGATAATGTCCCTGGGGGTGGCGCTGGTCTGGTTTCTGGCGGCGCGCCGGGTGGCGGCCGGGGGCGCCGGGGAAACGCTCAGCCTCGGCGACATCACCGCCTATGTCGGTTATATGTGGATGTTCTACGGCCCGCTGCAGTGGTTCACCGTCATCGCCAACTGGATGAACTACGCCTTCGCCTCGGCGGAGCGCATTTTTGCCGTCCTCGACGCGGACCGAGAGAGCTACGACCTCCCCGGGGCGGAACCGGTGGGAAGGCTGCGCGGCGCCATCGAATTCCGCGACGTTCGTTTCAGCTACGAGCGGGGCAAGGAGGTGATCAAGGGAATAAGCCTGGAGGTGAAGCCGGGCGAAATGATCGGGCTGGTGGGCAGGTCCGGCGCGGGCAAGTCGACCATCGTCAACCTGCTCTGCCGGTTCTTCGAGGTCGACTCCGGCGACATCCTCGTCGACGGCCTCCCGATCCGGAACCTCCGGCTCCACGACCTGCGCCGGCAGATCGGCATGGTCATGCAGGAGCCGTTCCTGTTCCGGGCGTCGCTCCTGGAAAACATCCGTTACGCCTACCCGGACACCCCTTTCGAAGAGGTGGCGCGGGCGGCGAAGGCGGCGCACGCCCACGACTTCATCGTCGACAAGGAATTCGGCTACGACACCATCGTCGGCGAGGGGGGGGTCACCCTCTCGGGCGGCGAGCGCCAGCGCATCGCCATCGCCAGGGCCATTCTCCACGACCCGCCGATCCTGGTGCTCGACGAGGCGACCTCGAGCGTCGATTCCGAGACGGAAAAGGCGATCCAGGACGCCATCGCCGAACTGATCCGCGACCGCACGGTCATCGCCATCGCGCACCGCCTGGCTACGCTCAGGAACGCCCGCCGCCTGGTGGTGATCGAGGAGGGAAGGATCGCGGAGGTCGGCGCCCACGAGGAATTGATGGCGAAAGGCGGCATTTACAGCGGCCTGGTCCGGACCCAGACCGAGCTCAACCGGCTCCGCGCCGAGGCGCTGGCGATGTGAGGGCGGACGCTCCGCGCCGACGCCGCGGCAAGCGATCCCCGGCTCCCGGCGGAGCCCCGTTCCGCAAAATCGGTTGAAAAGGTATTGACATCCAAGGGTTGGCGCGTACATCTGAGCTTTGCCCGCCGGACCGGACCCTTCACGCATCTTCGTCCGGCGCCGTTCCGCCGCCTTGGCTCAGTGGTAGAGCAGCGGATTTGTAATCCGCAGATCCCGGGTTCGAATCCCGGAGGCGGCTCCACTATAGAAAACCCCTGTTTGCCCTTGTGGCACAGGGGCTTTTTCATTTCCTAGCATAACTTCAATGTTATACTTTTCGCTCTTTCCCGGCTCCTTGTAAGTCCTTATAAATCCGTCAAAATCCGGGGCGTTTGTGTCCCTGGGTGTGTCCGGATTTGCGCCCTCAATTCCGGTGTTACCAATAAAGTTTTCCATTGGTACGACTGCTTCTCTATTGTTTTCTTCGGCGATTATGGCCTGCAACTTCGCTAAAACTTGTGTGTCCATTTCTGTGTCCACCCCGGTTTCCGCTGAAATACCCACAAGTCCGCCGTTAGGACGTGTAAGGAAATAATGTTTACACCGAGGCGAGCGTTTTGTAGTCTGCGCACCGCTTCTTCTTGTGGAAGTGTAAACTTAATTTATTTCCGAGTCCTTAGCGTCCACAAGTCCGCCGTTAGTGTCGCCAAGTGTTCCTGTGGCTGCTGCTGTCTCCCTAGCGTTTTCCCTGCTGTTGGCTGTAATGGCGGGCAACTTCGCCAGGGCCTCCGCCTTCCCTTCGACCAGGACATGGGTATAGATGTTCGCCGTCAGCTTAGGGTCGCTGTGCCGCATGAGTTTTTGCGCCGTCGACAGCGGAACACGGGCTTGATTAAGCAATGTCGCGAAGGTGTGCCGAAGGCCGTGGAAGTCGTACACAAGGCCGTATTCGTCGGTAATAATCAGTTCGCCCTTCGCGTCGCGCTTAAGGATTCCCGCCGCTTCAAGGTCGATCCGAATCATTTCCGCGCCTTTCTCCCTCCACATTCCAGGGAATGCTTTCGCGTTTGGCAGGAACAGCGCCATCCGCCTTTCAAGGTCCGCCGCCAGTTCCGGGCGCAGGGGCAGGGTGTCCTTCTGTCCGTTTTTGGCATAAGCGGGGAATATTCGTCGTCGTCCTCGTCAAGGTATTGCCTGGCGGCCGCATCCGCCTTATCGCCTCGAATAAGGCTATTTCCGGCCCCGTAGCGCCGTTTGAATCGCTCGGACGGTCATTTGCCCGCCCCGACCATTTTCACGGACAACGGTACGCCAAGTGCC
>JAISXA010000226.1 GCA_031270685.1 Planctomycetota bacterium | reverse complement strand
TTTTCAAGTTGGTCCTGACCTGCCCGGACGTGGATGCGCTCCAGGAATGCGGCGAGACCGTTTTCGGCGCTTCGGGTTATCATTTCGCCTTCGCCAGCCGGCATTTCGCGGAAGTGGTGGCCGCGGGCGCGGAAAAGGGCGCGGCGGCGCGCCTTCTCGCCGGGCGGTTGGGCGTTCCCATGTCGCACACCATGGGCGCTGGCGACGCCATGACCGACTATCCCATGCTGAAGGCGTGCGCGCTGGCCTTCGTCCCGGAGGATGCCCCCGGGTCGCTGCTGGATATCGCCGCATTCGTCATGCCCTGCTGCGAAAACGGAGGGCTTGAACAAGCCTTCGCTCATGCGTTAAGCGTCATGGAGGGATAGCCGGGAATGACGGGGGCGGCCTTTTTGGGTATGGCGCGATTATAGCCAAGCTCCTCGCTGGCGTACGGGTGGCGCCCGCCGCGCGGGCATTCAGGCCGCCGAATGCCCAATTGGTAAAAATCGCGATCCTTGCGGCACAAGCGTTTTTGATTTTTGCAAAGCGGCGATTGGCGGTTTAATCGCCGCTTTGCAAAACTTCGGATGGAAATCAAAACGGCGGAACTTGGGCTAATGCCAGGCAGTCTTTTCGGCCGGATTTCCCGAATCACAGTTCCGCCAGCGTCGCGACCAGATCCCGCCAGAACGGTTCGACCGATCCGATGCGCAGCCGTTCCTCCGGGGTATGCCCGCCGGCGATGTCCGGCCCCACCGAGATGGCGTCAAGCGTTCTTCCCGCGCGGCGCAGTTCCTCGACCAACACGCCGCACTCGAGGCCGGCATGCACGCCGACCAGCTTCCAGCCCTTGTCCGCGAACAGTCGCTGGACGCGCCCGCGCGGGTGCGCCGTCTCCCAGCCGGGGAAATGGTTTTCTTTCCGCAACGCGCCGCCGACCAGCTTCGCCAGCGTTTCGATTCGCCCGGTCGTTTCCTCCAGGCGCGAGCGGACCGAACCCCTGGTCAGCGTGCGCAGGATCGCGGCGTCCGTTTCGAGCCGGGCCGAGCCGAGATTGTTCGACGTCTCCACCAACAGGTCGCGGTACGGTTTTTTCTCCGCCTCCCCGTCCCGGGCGAAGCGGACGACTCCGAACGGCATGAGGCGGATCGCCGCGAGCAGGCGGTCGCGGCTTTTCGCCCGGATCGGCGCCGGAGCGGGGCCGCCGCCCGCCGCGACCGATACCCGGATTCCGGAATCGGCGACGCGGTATTCGTTCCGGAAGACCGTTTCCCATTCGGACGCCAGCCGTCCCAGCGGCTCCGCCCGCCGCTCCGTATCGAACATCAGCACCGCCTCGGCCCGCGACGGAATCGCATTGTCCGCGACCGGAACCGGTCCGCCGTCGAACGCGCACAACCCGAACCCGACGCCGCGCGCTGCGGCGTCGGCAAGGAACCGCGCCATCAGGACGAACGCGTTGGCCCGCCCCCGGGCGATTTCCGTGCCCGAATGCCCGCCCTTGAGACCGCCGATCACGACGCGCCCGAGGGGGCCCTCCGCCCCCCCGGCCCGGAGGACGGGGAGGCGGAGGGAATGGGTCGCGCCGGCGGCGCTCGACACCAAGGCGACGCCGTAGTCTTCGGAGTCGAGATTGATGAGCGTTTCGCCCCGCAACTGGTGGGCGCGCACGGCGAGCGCGCCGGTCATGGCCGTCTCCTCGTCGACGGTGAAAAGCGCCTCCAGCGGGGGATGGACCAGGTCGGCGGCGTCGAGAATCGCGAGAATCGCCGCCAGCCCCGCGCCGTTGTCCGCGCCCAGCGTGGTGCCGTCGGCGCGAAGCCAGTCCCCCTCCCTGACGAACCTGATCGGATCCCGGGCGAAGTCGTGGCCGCTGCCCGGGATTTTGTTCGCCACCATGTCCTGGTGCGCCTGGAGAATCACGCCGGAAGTGGAAGCCGTTCCCCGGGCCTTTGCCCTGACAATGACATTGCCGGCCGCGTCGCGAACGTGCCCGAGGTTCCTGGCCTCGGCGAAGGCGACCAGGTAGTCTCCCATCGCGCCGCAGTTTCCCGAGGCGCGGGGAATGTCCGCGATTTCGGCGAAAAATCGAAAGAATGCGGAAGGAGCGAGGTCTTTAACAAGCTCGCGGTTTGATTCGCCGGTCCCGCCCATTACCGCCATGCTCCACCCCACCCCGTTTGCGGCGCAACGTTGCGTCATACATCGCGGCGATGTTCTCCACCGGCGTCGTGATTCCCGTCACTTCGACCGGGCGCGGCACGATAAGCGTATCCTTCGCCACCCAAACAGGATACCCCTTTGTCGACTTTTAAAGGAAATCGGGCCAACCGCCGCCCGATTTCCTTTAAAGATTCAACCGCTTTCGTTTCAATGGGTTGTTTTTTTGTCCACTCGACCCAAACCGGCGACATTGCAAAAAAACGTTTCTGAAACGAACGCCCTGAAACATTAAAGGAAATCAAACGGCGGTTTGTTTGATTCTCTCCAAAAGTCGACACGAATATGGCGTTGTGGTGTTTATCGCGTCACCAGGCGAAGTGGGCGAACGCCTTGTTGGCCTCGGCCATGCGGTGGGTGTTTTCGCGTACCGTCATGGCCGCGCCCTCGCGCTTGAAAGCGCCCATGAGTTCGTCGGCGAGCCGCTCCTGCATCGGGCGGCCGGATTTCTTGCGGGTCGCCTCGAGCACCCAGCGGATCGCGAGCGACTGCTGGCGGTTGGGCTTGACCTGGACCGGAACCTGGTAGTTCGCGCCGCCGACGCGCCGAGACTTGACCTCGACGAGGGGCTTCACGTTGCTGACGGCGGTTTCGAAAACCTTGACCGGCTCCTCCTCGGGGAGGCGCTTGGCGATGATTGCCATCGCGCCGTAGAAAATCTTTTCGGCCACCGCCTTCTTGCCGTCGTGCATCAGACAGTTGATGAACTTCGAAGCGAGGAGCGAGCCATACCTGGCGTCCGGCTTGACGCCGGGACCGGTGACGTTGGTGCTGCGCACTGACATGTTTTTCCCCAAATCTGTCGGCGGCGCATCGCGCCGGCCGGGATTTCTTCAATGACGCCGCGAATATACGGATTCGCGGAACCAGGGATACTTGGCGAAACTTCGGTCATTTCTTCGGTTGCTTCGCGCCGTATTTCGAGCGCTGCTGACGGCGGTTCTCGACGCCGGCGCAGTCGAAGACGCCACGAATGACGTGGTAACGGACGCCGGGCAGGTCGCGCACGCGACCGCCGCGAATCAGGACGATCGAGTGTTCCTGAAGGTTGTGGCCTTCGCCCGGAATATAGACCGTCACTTCCTTGCCGTTGGTCAGGCGCACGCGGGCGATCTTCCGCAGCGCGGAGTTCGGCTTCTTGGGGGTGGTGGTCTTGACCTGGACGCAGACGCCCTTGCGCTGCGGACAACTCTCTAGCACCGGGGACTTGGACTTGTACTTCGGCTGCTTGCGTCCTTTGCGGACCAGTTGATTGATCGTAGGCATGGTTCCTCTTGCTTGCGCTGGCGGTTATCGACCCGGGGAGGCCGGGGGCCTCCCGCTTTCGCATAGTTTATGGTAAAACCCCCGCCGGCCGGCAGCCACCGCCGGAAGGAAAGGGAGGTTGACGAAAGAAAACTTCGCTTGCGGCGGTTCCCCGGCGCAACCGGAACAGCCACTATACCGGAACGCAAAACGTTTGTCGACTCAATTCCATCCGAAGTTTCGCAAAAACAAACCCGCTTCCCGAAATCATAGATTCAGCATGTTCTCCAGCTCCTTGCCGATCTCGTCCTCGGGGGCGATGTCGAGTTCGGCTTCGGAGGGCGGCAGCGGCTGGGTTCGGATGTTCGAGTTCCGCAGTTGCGGGAAGCCGGTTCCCGCCGGGATCATGCGGCCGATGAGCACGTTTTCCTTGAGGCCGCGCAGGTTGTCCCGGCGTCCGGCCATGGCGGCGTCGGTGAGGACGCGGGTCGTCTCCTGGAAGGAGGCGGCGGCGACCACCGAGTCGGACGAGAGGCTCGCCCGCGCCACGCCCTGCAGGACGCCGACGTACTGCGCCGGGCGCCCGCCCTTCGCGACCACGTCGCGGTTGACCTTGTTGATGAGCGACTTCGAGACCGCGTCGGTGAGGAGAAGCTGGGTGTCGCCCGGATCCTCGATTTTCACCTTGTTCATCATCTGGCGGATGATGATCTCGATGTGCTTGTCGTTGATGCGCACGTTCTGGGCGCGGTACACCTTCTGGATTTCGCTCAAGAGGTAGTTCTGGAGCGCCTCCTCGCCGGAGATGGCGAGGATGTCGTGCGGCACCAGCGGGCCTTCGACCAGCGGTTCGCCGGCCTTCACCCGGTCGCCGGTGTGGACACGGACGTGTTTGCCCTGCGGGACCAGGTGCTCGAACACCTGCCCGGAGTCGGACTTGACCAGGATCTGGCGCTTGCCGCGGCGGCGCTCGCCAAGTTCGACGACGCCGTCGATCTCGGACATGACCGCCGGGTCTTTCGGCTTGCGGGCCTCGAACAGTTCGGTGACGCGGGGCAGGCCGCCGGTGATGTCCTGCGTCGTGCCCATTTCGCGCGGCGTCCTGGCGAGTTCCTCCCCGGCCTCGACGAATTCGCCCTCCTCGACGCGGAGGTGGGCCTTTTCCGGCACCGAGTAGTAGGCGAGGATGCTTTCGCGGTCTTCGCCGAGAATGAGAATCTGCGGCTGCAGATCGCCCTTGTGCTCGAGGATGACCTTGCGCTCGAAGCCGGACGCGTCCGTCTCCATGCGCATGGTCGAGCCTTCGACGATGTCCTCGAAGCGGATGCGGCCGGCTTTCTCCGAGAGGAGCGGGGTGTTGTAGGCGTCCCAGTTGGCGAGGGTCTGGCGCGGCTTGACCACCTCGCCTTCCCTGACCTTGAGAATGGCGCCGGCGGGCACGTCCATCGGTTCGCCGATCTCGCGGCCGCGATCGTCGGCGATGATCACGGCGCCGTTGCGGTTAAGCACCACCGGAACCCGGACGTCCTCGCCGCGTTCGTTCTTCCTGACCGAGTCCACCACCTTGAGGTTGGCGAACTTGACGTGGCCGCCGACGTCGGCGCGCAGTTCGGATTCGCGCACCGCGTGCTTGGCGATGCCGCCGATGTGGAAGGTGCGCATGGTGAGCTGCGTGCCGGGCTCGCCGATGGACTGGGCGGCGATGACGCCGACCGCCGTCCCCGGCTCGACCAGCTTGTTGGTGGAAAGGTCCATGCCGTAGCACTTGGCGCAAATGCCGTGGGTGCATTCGCAGGCCAGCGGGCTGCGGACGCGGATCTTGCCCAGGTCCAGCTCCTGGATGCGCCTGGCGGCGTTGCGGTCGATGAGCTGCCCCTTCGCCGCCGCCATTTCGCCGGTGAGGATGTCCACGATGTTGTCGCAGGCGACGCGGCCGAAGATGTTGTCGGCCAGGCTCACCTCCTCGTGTTCGCCGGAGGTCACCGCGCCCTTGGCGACGCCGTTGACGGTGCCGCAGTCCAGGGTGGTGATGGTCGCGTCCTGCGCGACTTCGACCAGTTTGCGGGTGAGATAGCCCGAATCCGCCGTCTTCAGCGCGGTGTCGGCCAGGCCCTTGCGCGCGCCGTGGGTCGAGGAGAAGTATTCGAGACCGCGCAGTCCCTCGCGGAAGTTCGCGCGGATCGGCGTCTCGATGATCCTGCCGTTCGGCTTGGTCATCAGGCCGCGGAAGCCGGCGAGCTGGCGGATCTGGGTGGTGGAGCCTCTGGCGCCGGAATCGAACATCGCCCAGATCGGGTTGAGATAGTCTTCGCCGTCGCGCTCCTTGTGCTCCTTCAGTTCCTTCAGCAGATCGGCGGTGATCGCCTCGGTGACGTGGGTCCAGGCGTCGACGATCTGGTTGTAGCGTTCGCCGTCGGTGATGTCGCCCATTTGGTGGGCTTCCTCGATCCTGGCCACCTTGTCCTCGGCGACGGCGATGATCGCCGCCTTGCTCGGGGGCGTGCGCAGATCGTAGGCGGCGAAGGAGAGGCCGGACTGCGTCGCGTAGTGGAATCCCGCCTCCTTCATGGAATCGAGGAATTCCACGGTCGCGCGGCGACCAAGGCGAAGGTGGCAATCCGACACCACCGAGTTGAGCGCCTTCTTGTTCATGCGCTTATTGTAGAAGGGCATGCCGTCCGGCATCATGTCGTGGAACAGGATGCGCCCGACCGAGGTCGGAAGGAAACGCCGCCTGGCTTTCTTCGGCTCCTCGGCGGCGGTGAGGATGCGCTTCCCGACCTGTCCGTTCCCGTCCCGCGCGTATTCGATGCGGACGAAATCGTCCTCCTTGCCGTCGACGACGACTTCCATTTCCCCGGGCATGCGGACATAGATCCGCGCGCCGAGGTGGACGAGGTTTTCCTCGTACGCCTCGATCGCGTCCATGATGCTGCGGAACACCATGCCCTCGCCCATGAGGCCGGGACGGATAAGGTTGAGGTAATAGCAGCCGAGCACGATGTCGAGGTCGGCGGTGATGACCGGGTTGCCGTGCGCGGGCGAGAAGATGTTCGCCGTCGAGATCATCAGCAGCGACGCCTCGATCCGCGATTCGACCGTCAACGGCAGGTGCACCGCCATCTGGTCGCCGTCGAAGTCGGCGTTGAACCCCGAGCAGACCAGGGGATGTATGCGTATGGCCTCGCCCTCGACCAGCACCGGATAGAACGCCTGGATGCCCATGCGGTGCAGGGTGGGGGCGCGGTTGAGCATGACCGGGTGGCCTTCGATCACTTCCTCGAGAACATCCCAGATTTCCTCGTCCTTGCGCTCGAGCATGGTCTTCGCCGACTTGATGGTGTCGGCGAGGCCCTTTTCCTTGAGTTTGCGGATGATGAAGGGCTGGAACAGTTCGAGCGCGATCTTCTTCGGCAGGCCGACCTGGTCGAGGCTCAGTTCGGGGCCGACGATGATGACGGAACGCGCGGAATAGTCGACGCGCTTGCCCAGCAGATTGGCGCGGAAGCGGCCCTGCTTGCCCTTGATCATGTCGGTGAGCGACTTGAGGGGACGGTTGCCCGCGCCCTGGACCGGCCGTTTGCAGCGGCCGTTGTCGAACAGGGCGTCGACCGCCTGCTGGAGCATCCGCTTTTCGTTCCTGACGATGACCGCCGGCGCGTTGAGGTCCAGAAGCTTGGCCAGGCGGTTGTTGCGGTAAATCACCCGGCGGTAGAGGTCGTTGAGGTCGGAAGTGGCGAAATTGCCGCTGTCCAGCGGGACCAGCGGGCGAAGATCGGGCGGGATGACCGGAACCACGTCCATGACCATCCACGACGGATCGTTCTTGCCGGCGATGAGCGCCTGGACCAGCCGGAGCCGCTTCACCAGCGTCTCGGTCTTCAGCTTCTGGGTGCAGGCGGCCAGTTCCCGTTTCAATTCCTGCTCGAGCGTCGGCAGGTCGAGTTTTTTCAGGAGCTCGCGAATCGATTCCGCGCCCATCATCGCCTTGAACGAGGAGCCGTACTTGTCCCTGGCCTCGCGGTAGCCCTCTTCCGAGAGCACCTCGGCCGGTTTCAGCGGCGTATCGCCCGGGTCGACGACCACGTAGCGCTGGAAGTAGATGATCTGCTGCAGGGCGGTCGACTTGATGCCCAGAAGCGCGCCGAGCCGGGAGGGCATGGCGCGGAAGAACCAGATGTGCACCACCGGCACGGCGAGGTTGATGTGCCCCATGCGGGTGCGGCGCACCTTCGAATGGGTGATCTTCACGCCGCAGCGGTCGCAAATGATGTCCTTGTACTTGATGCCCTTGAACTTGCCGCAGGAGCATTCCCAGTCCCGTTCCGGGCCGAAGATGCGCTCGCAGAACAGGCCGTCCTTTTCGGGGCGGTAGGTGCGGTAGTTGATCGTTTCCGGGGTCTTCACCTCCCCCCAGGACCAGGAACGGATGTCGTTGGGGCTGGCGAGGGAGATAGTGATGGCTGCATAGTCGTTGATGCGTTCATAACTCATTTCGGGCATGTGCGTATCCTCGTTCTATCCCCGTCGGACGCCCTGACGGCGCTTCCCGGATCGACTCCCGCGCGCGCGGAAAATCCGTGCCGCGAGCGGCCGGCGGAAGAACCTGTGTTTCGCGTCGGGACTTCCCCGCGGCGCGGATCGCCGCGCCGCGCTTCCCGTTGCGTCATTTCCGCAGGTTGACCTTGATCTCCTGCAACGCGTCGTTGATGTTGAACACCACCAGGATCAGTTCGAACCAGATGCGGACGAAGAAGACGGCGACGACGGCGTATGCCGCCGACGCCGCGATCCCGAAGAGGCCGGAGAGGAACCCGGCCGTGAACATCGAGACCAGGCTGACCATCACGCCCACCGCGCCGGAAAGCAGGATGACCGCCGCCAGCGCCATGAACAGGAACCGCGCGATCATGGGGAAATAGAGCTTGTCGAACTTGAAGAACGAGGACTTGTCGATGCCCCGCATGTCGTCGACGCCGAATTGGTTCAGGTCCATGTTCCGCTTCCTTTCCAGATGCCGGCGGAGCCCGCCGCGCCCCCTTCGGGACCGCTCAGTTCTCCCCGTTGCGCGTCAGCTGCCGCCCGGAGCGCTCCAGCTTGATGTTGAGGCCGATGCCGCGTATCTCGTTGCACAGCACGTCGAAGGACACGGGCATGCCCGGCTCGACCGTGCTTTCTCCCTTGACCATGGCCTCGTAGATCTTGGTCCTGCCGTCCACGTCGTCCGACTTGACGGTCAGGAGCTCCTGGAGAATGTTGGCCGCGCCGTAGGCCTCGAGCGCCCACACTTCCATTTCGCCGAAGCGCTGGCCGCCGTTCCTCGCCTTGCCGCCCAACGGCTGCTGGGTTATGAGGCTGTAGGGTCCGGTGGCGCGGGCGTGGATCTTCTCCGCGACCAGGTGGTGCAGCTTGATCATGTACATGTTGCCCACGGTGACCGGTTCGTGGAACGGTTCGCCGGTGCGGCCGTCGTAGAGCACCGCCTTGCCGTCCTCCGGCAGACCGGCTTCGCGAAGCGCCTCGTGGATCTCCCTCTCGGTCGCGCCGTCGAACACCGGGGTCACCGCGCGGAATCCGAGCTTCGACCCGGCCCAGCCGAGATGGGTCTCGAGAATCTGGCCGACGTTCATGCGCGAAGGGACGCCCAGCGGGTTCAGGACCATTTCGACCGGGGTGCCATCCTCGAGGAAGGGCATGTCCTCTTCGGGCAGGATGCGGGCGACGACGCCTTTGTTGCCGTGGCGTCCCGCCATCTTGTCGCCTAGGGAGAGCTTGCGCTTCACCGCGACGTAGACCTTCACCAGTTCGAGCACGCCGGGGCGGAGCTCGTCGCCGCGGCGCAGCCGGTCGACCTCGACCTCGCAGCGCGTTTTCAGGAACCGGATGCGCCGGTCGTGCTCGAGACAGATCGACTTGATCCGCTCGCGCAGGGCGGGGGGCGTCTCCAGATCGCCGAACTGGCACTGGTCCTGGATTTCAATCATCCGTTCGTAATCGGACTGGCGCGGAATCTTGAGCACCTTGCCGCTGCGCTTGTTGACCGGATGGCCGCCCAGCGCGTCGACGAGGCGCCTGAACTTGAGGTTGATCTCCTCGACGATCTTTTCGCGGGTGACGGTCTCGAGTTTCTTGATCGCGTTCCTGACCGCCGCCTCGTGGTTGTACTTGTCGTCGTTCCTCTTGGTGCGCGACGCGGAATCCTCGCCCAGCGCGGCCGCCGGGGCGACCGTCTCGACGTCGCCGCCCATTTCGCCGAGCGCCTCGAGCGCGCGCGCCAGACCGGCCTCGGGGTCGAGATCGGCGGACATGGCGCCGATGCCGCGGCGCGAGAAGCGCTTGACGTTGATGACGTACCCTTCGGTGCCGGGGGGCACGATGAGGGAGTCGTTCTTCACGTCCTCGCCGGCGCGGCCGAAGATGGCGCGCAGGAGTTTTTCCTCGGAGGAGAACTCGCTTTTCGCCTTGGGCGCGATCTTGCCGACGAGGATGTCGCCCGGCTCCACCTTGGTGCCGATGCGGATGAGGCCGGTTTCGTCGAGATTCGCCAGCGCCGCTTCCGAGACCCCGGGAATGTCGCGGGTGATCTCTTCCGCGCCGACCTTCGTTTCGCGGATCTCGCAGGGGAATTCCTCGATGTGCACCGAGGTGTAGGCGTCCTCGCGGATCAGCTTTTCGGAACAGAGGATCGCGTCCTCGAAATTGCAGCCCTCGAAGGAGAGGAACGCGACCATGGTGTTTTTGCCCAGCGCCAGTTCGCCGCCCTTGGTGGCCGCGCCCTCGGAGAGCGGATCGCCCTTCTTGACGCGGTCGCCGCGCCGGACCAGCGGAGTCTGATTGAGGGTGGTGCCGTCGTTCAGGCCCTTGTACTTGTGGAGCTTGTAGACGCGCTTGCCGGAGGTGAGCTCCCGGGAGCTGACCACGATGCGCAACGCGTCGGCGTACAGCACCTCGCCGTCCTCGCGGGCGCGGGCGACCATGCCGGAGTGGCGGACCACGTCCTTTTCCATGCCCGTGCCGACCAGCGGGATGTCGGGACGGACCAGCGGCACCGCCTGACGCTGCATGTTCGAGCCCATAAGCGCGCGGTTCGCGTCGTCGTGCTCCAGGAAGGGGATCAGCGACGCGGAGATGCCGACCATCTGTTTGGGGCTGACGTCGATCAGGGTCACCTGGTCGACGTTGCATATCATGTACTCCTCGTTGTGGCGGCAGATCGGCCGCTCGACGCGGATCCCGCCCTTGGCGTCGACTTCGATGTCCGCCTGGGCGATGTAGTGGTTGTCCTCCTCGTCCGCGCGGAGCCAGACGACTTCCTTCGTGATGCAGCGCTCCCGCACCAGGTAGTACGGGGTGATGAGGAACCCGAGTTCGTTGACGGCGGAATAGTTCGCCAGCGACACGATCAGGCCGATGTTGGTGCCTTCCGGCGTCTCCACCGGGCAGATGCGGCCGTAATGCGAAGTATGGACGTCGCGGACCTCGAAGCCGGCGCGCTTGCGGTTCAGGCCGCCCGGGCCGAGCGCGGAGAGGCGCCGTTCGTGGACCAGCTGGGACAGCGGATTCGACTGGTCCACCACCTGCGACAGTTCGCCCCGGGCGAAGAAGTACTCGATCGCGGACGAGACGGTCATGGAGTTCAGGAGCTGGTGCGGGCGAATCAGGTTTTGCATCGCCATGCCGGGGATGTCGCCGTACTTTTCCTGGTAGGCGCGGTAGACTCCGCCGTCCAGGCCCTCGCCCTTCTTGAGGGAAAGGGTCATGGCGGTGAAGGCCTGCAAGCCGTGCTTGCGCTGGACCGCCTGGAAGTCGTCGTCGGAGATGATGTCGCCCTCGACCAGTCCGGTCTCCAGCGGATCGAGGACAAGCCATGACTTGGCCGGCAGTTCCTGGAATTCCGCCTTGCTTTCCTCGATGGCGAGGGCGGAGGCCTCCGCCTCGGTGACGATCTTGCCGATCTGGATCCGGAACTGGGGATCGGGCTTCACCGCCGCGAGAAGCTTGAGCGGCCGTTTTTTCGCCTCGAAGGCGGCGGCGCCCCATTTCTTGACCGCGGCCTTGTAATCGGCTTCGGACAGGACCTGGTTCTTGGCGAGTTCCGTATTGCCGGGATTGGAGACGGCGTACCCGAACACGTCGCCGACGATGGCCTGTTCGTTGCCGGCGGCCTTGATGACCATCTGCTCGCGCGCGCCGCGCCGCAGCTTCACCAGCGCCGAGCGCAGTTCCGACATCACCAGGTCCTTTATGGTGCGGATGCGGCGGTTTTCGAGGTGGTCGATGTCGTCGATCACGCCCTCGTCCGCGCGCAGCTTGATCAGGTAGTTGCAGATGTGCAGGAAATCGATGCCGGCCATGGTCATGCGGTCGTCGTCGCGAATGTCGAATTTGCGGTTGAGGCGGAAGCGGCCGATTTCGCCGAAGCTGTACCGCTTCTCGTCGAAGAAGCGCTCGAAAAACAGCTCCTGCGCCTTGTCGCGCGAGGCGGGCGTGCCGGGCCGCAGCCGCTTGTAGATTTCCAGGAGCGCCCACACGTATTGGGAGCGGTCGAGGCCGCCCGACCAGGCCACGCGCCAGGCGAGGCGGTTGAGCAGATTTTCCTCCAGCTTCCTGGCGTCGCCGCCTTCCGAAAAATCGTCGCGTTTTTCAAGGTCGGCCACGAGCCCGGCGAGGACGTTGCGCTCCATGAGGTCGAGCGTTTCCCTGTCCCCGTCCACCTCCTTGAGGAAAAACGCGCCGGTGATTTTCGGCTTGGTCTCCCTGCCTTCGCGCGCGCTGGACATCGACTCCCTGACCGCCTGGGCGACCGCCTCGGGCGAGGAGTCTTCGGCGCCGGAAAGAAGGGCGCGCAACCGCTTGGCGGCTTCCGAGGCGCGGAGAACGTCGCGAATGATCCCGTTGCCCCACTCCTCGACGCGCTCGCGGTCGTCCTGAAGCGTGTTGACGATGAGGTCGTCCTCGAGTCCGGCGAATTCGCCCTTTTCGTCGAGCGAACCGATGACGCTGAGGCTTTCGACGCCGGCTTCGCGCA
>JAISXA010000142.1 GCA_031270685.1 Planctomycetota bacterium | reverse complement strand
GAATCATTCGTGGCCACCGCCCCGATGCTCGCCGGGGTGATGGCGTCGCTCCCGCCTGTGGCATGGCTGGCCTTGTGCGCCGTCGGCGTGCGGGCGTCGCTCAGCCGTGAATCGTTTGTGGCGACCGCGCCGATCGCCGCCGGGGTGACCGGATCCGCCCCGGCCGCCGCGTGTTGCGGGGCGTGGGTCAGTCCGGCCTTGCCGGCCAGCCCGGTTGACACCTCGGTTTTCGTCGCGTAGGTCGCGGCCACGGCTGTGGTCAGCGCCGCGTCGGCGTTTTGCCGGGCGGTGGTTTCGGCGGCAAGGTCGGTCTTGTCCGCTTTTGACGCCGCCAATGCCGAATCGGCGTTTTGCCGGGCGGTGGTTTCAGTCGCCAGCGCGGAGGACAGCGAATCGTCCCCGCTTATTCTCGCCGTCGTCTCGGCCGCAAGCGCGGTCTTGTCCGCCTTCGCCGCCGCCAGCGCGGCGTCCGCCTGCTGCCGGGCCGTCGTCTCCGCCGCCAGTTCGGTCTTGTCGGCCTTGACGCTGTTCAGTCCCGCGACCGCGCTTTCCACCCCGTCGATGCGCTCGCCCGCTGCCATCAGCGATTCAAGCAATTCCTCCGGCACGCTTCCGGGCGGCGCCTTGAGCGCGCGGTCGATCAGCCCCTGCTGCTGCTGGTCGATCATGGTTAGCTTGTCGAGCGATTTCTCCACCGCCTCGGGGAAAAACCCCTCGTGGTTGCGGAGCCGCGTCTGCTGGGTCAGCGGAACGGCACGGGTTATCGCCAGCGTCCAGCCGGCCGGGAGCGGTTGGGACAAAGTGACGACGGCCGCGTAGGCTTCGCCCAGGGCGGAGGCGGAAAGCGCGACCGTGTAGTCCGCGCCCTCGGCGTAGCCGGCGTCGGCTCCGGCGTCCGTCGCCGCCGCGACCGCGAGATGGCTTTTCTCCAATACCGGGAAGGGGAAGCTGAATTCCGTCGCCGCCCCGTCGCCAAGGTATTCGATCCGCGTTTCCGTGGTTTCAACGGCCATTTACTCAACCTCCCGTCATGATGCGCCAGCGGCGCGTTTGAATAACCCCGGACGTTCGCGGGGGCCGCGTGTCCGGCACGGACCGTCATGATGCGCCAGCGGCGCGTTTGAATGACCCCGGACGTTGGCGGGGGCCGCGTGTCCGGCACGGACCGTCATGATGCGCCAGCGGGGCGTTTGAATAACCCCGGACGTTCGAAGGGACCGCCTGTCCGGCACGGACCGACCGCCATTATTCGCTCTCCTCAATGATTCCGACCGCCTCGCCGGCCTGCCCCAGCTGGCGCAGCGGCTTCTCTATCGGGACAAACAGCGATAACGCCTTGCCGTACTCGCTCGCCGCCGCCGCTATATCGCCGTCGGAAACAAGACGTTTTGTCCCGGCTTTGATTCGGCCGACATTCTTGGCCGGCGTGCCGATGCTTGGCGGCACGAACGATTGCCAGCCGTAACGGAGCGCGCCAACGCCTTCCCGCACGCCCGGAAGGGGAGCGGTCATTGATTCGACCATGCCCCAGGCCAAATCCTTGCCGAAGGACTCGTCCTCGTCGTCGTCATCGCCGAACAACATATGCTTTAGCAATTTGGCGATAAAAAGAGGCACCAGGTAAGCGTTGATCAAATGCCGCAATGCGGCCCAGCTGGAAATCTGACCCCGCCGCCAGCCCTGGGCGACGCCGGCGGTATGCGAAAAGTACGGGGTGACCCCGCCCATGAATTGCGTATAAAGGCTGATTATGCCCTTGTCGGCCTGGAACGCCGTGTAATCGGCCTGAAACGGCGACTGTTGCGTAAGCAGCGCGTCGTCGGCGTAGGCGACCGCCTTGGCCTGGATTTGCCCGTCGGTCATTCCTTCCGGGTCGAAGCCGGCGTGGCCGTCCATCGCCTGCCGGTACGCGCCCCACCAGACCATGCCGCTGACCCAGCCGTCCATGGCGTAGGTGAAATGAAAAAACATGTCCCGCGACAGCCGGCGGCCGGCGACGCGGACGCCGCGCCCCTTGGTCGGGTCGATGCCCCGGCGCAAGTCCCAGATGTCCTTGTTGACGTTTTTCAGCCGCGCGTCGGCGACCTTGGACAGCCGGCGCATCTCGCCCACCGCGTCGGCGTCCATGCCCAGCCAGCCTTTGGTCATGCCGCCGGCGCCCATTTCCTTGAATCCCTGGAGCAGCCACCACCAGCCATTCGCCTTGTCGCGGCTGGCCAGGGACATTTTATCCGCCGCGAGGCCGATCGATTCGATTTGTCGCATGGCGGACAGGAGATTGAATCCAAGGGAAGCTATCGTGGACATATTCCGCAAGCGGGTGAATACTCGATTGACGCCGCGCAGGCCCTTTTCCGGCCGCGCCATGCGATTCGTCCATTCCCGCAGGTAGCGGTATTTCTCCGCCCCCAGCTTCCGGATAAACATGTCCCTGAAGTTCGAGTCCATGGTCAGCCGCCGGAATTCCAGCAGCGGTTCGGCGTGGGTGATCCAGCGGGTGGCGTTGGTCAGATGGTCGACCAGCACCGACGAGCGCAGCAGCAGCGGCCGGGTGACCACCGGGTTGCCGTCCTCGTCCACCGCCCGGGCGCGGGTGAAACCGTCGATCGGCTTGGTCGGGCTGTGTATCGCCTGCATCATGGACCGGAAATCGTCCATCTCCGCCAGTTGGCCGCTCCGCTCGCTCAATTCCGGATCGTAAACTTTCGGGTAATACCACCCCGCCAATGAGACGGTTTGGCCGTCCGCCGTCTCCGGCACCACGAACGGCGTCGGCGCCACCTTGGCCAGGTGCTTGTTGTTCTGCCGGAAATAGACCTCGTCCAGCAGCGGAAAAAACCTTTCCAGCCGCGAACCGATGTTCTGGATCGCCTGCCATTCCGCCGCCGTGGCCAGGGCGGCCAGGCGCCGCAAGTCGGCGTCGGTGAGGCCGAAGCCTTCTTGGAGCGTGTAAAGGTTGTCCCGGTTGCCCATGTTGAAGAATATGGTGGTCAGCATGTCGGCGTCGTAAGTCGAGTAGTCCTTTTTTTCCTGGATGATCGCCGGCACTTCCGCGCCGTCGACGGGAAAGAATTTCGAGCCGGATTGCTTTTTCATCCGCCGCGCGAAGCCGTCCAGCGCGGCGAAATCCTTTTCGCTTTCTTCCCGGAACTCGTCCAGCATCCGGATCTGGTCGACCTCGGCGCCGCGTATCCGGTCGATGATGGTCCGCAGCAAGCCCTTCTCGCGGCCCTGGAGCGTGGGGTTGCCGTCGGCTTCCTCGGCGATGCGATTCATCATCAGGTTTCCGGTAATATAATTGCGGAATGCCTTGCGGGCGCGCCCGACCATCCCCCGGTCGTCGCCGCGCTTGTGGTCGGGCAGGGTCTTAAGCGTTTCCAGGACCGCGTCGCGCAATTCCTTGGCCGTCTTCGCCCGGTCGTCCTGGAGCGCGTACAGCGCGCCGCGCCCCCGGTTCATCAGCGCGTTCACCGCCTCGTCAACCTCGCGCATCTGGATGGCGGTAAGGTCGGTCAGGCGCTGGTAATCCCTGGGCAGGCGCTTTTCGCGGATCCATTTGGCGATCACCGTCTTCAGCGGCGGCAGGAAAACGTCAAGATCCTCGTCCACCTTCCGGCCGCGTTCGTCGGTCATGCCGTCGGATTCGACGGGGAGGATCAGCCGGTTCGGTTCGCTGTGGTCGGGTAAAAACGCCTTCGACTTGACGATCCCCAGCCAGGTCAGGATGTCCCGGACCGGCTCGCGGTACGCATACTCCACCGTGGACAGTTCCGAGCGCGCCGCGCGGTAGCCGTATTTGGCTGTGAATTTCTGCTCCTCGCGCCGGATGCGGAACGCCTCGGTCACCTTGGCGTGCAGGTGCTGTTGCCGGTCCAGGTATTTGAGCGCCTCCATCTTGTCGCCGGCGGCGGCCGCCTCGGCGGCGCGCACCGACGCCCGCTGCTCCGCCAACGCCCAGGGGTGGTAATTGGCCGACTCGCGCAGCGGCATCTTCTCCACCTCGCGCCGGGCGCGCAGGGTGATCAGCCGGCGGTCGGCATACTGTTGCCGCCGGCGCTGTTCGGCGGAAAGCGTCCCGTGCACCGCTTTGCGGACGATGTCGATGTTTTCCGCCGCGATGTCCTCGTCCGGGTGGTGCATGGCGGCCTCGGCGTCCAGCGGTTCGGCGAAGGCGTCGACCGCCTCGGTCGCCCATTTCCGCGCCCCTTTTTCCCGCAGCCGCGCTTCCCGCTCCGTCTCCCGCGCCAGCGCCTCGTCCAGGCGTTCGGCCCTGGCCATGGCGTTCAGCATGGCGTCCCCGCCGTCGAAGCCGGCGGCGAAAGCGATCTGGTCGATCATGCCCGCCCGGTCGGGGCGGAACACGTTTTCCCCGTGGCGTTCGACAATGGCGTCGATTCCGGCCTCGTCAACCGCCTCCAGCGCCGCGTCCATGTCTATGCCGCCGGCCGCCCTGACGCTTTCCAGCGCCTCGTAAACCCGCTTGCGCCGCGCGTGCGGACCTTCCTTCTTCACCGCCTCGGCCAGGGGCGCGGCCTCGGCCAGGTCGGCGAGGAACAGTTCAAGTCCGTCTTTTTCCCAGTAGCCGACTTTCTTCAGCGCCGGCCTGATCGCCTCCAGGTTGGCGACAAACGCGTCGATATCGCCGGCCGCGCCGGCCGATTCGTCGAACAGGTCGACGGCGAAGGCGTCGACCGCCTCGGTCGGTTCGCCGCGCTTCCCGCGCTTGCCCTGCGCCGACGGGACCGGTTTGACGGCCGGCGACTTGAACACGTCGCCGTGCCGGTCGATGATGTCCAGCACCGTCTGCTCGCCGACCATGGCCGTCGCCGTCTCGCGGTCGAGGCCGGCGGCGCGGGCGCGCTCCAGCGCCTGGTAGACGGGGCGCGCCCTTAGCGCCGTCGCCGCCGCTTCCCGGCTTCCCTCCGACTCCTCCAGCGCCTTGACCCGGCCGGCCGCCAGTTCGGCGGCGTAGCGCGCCTTGATCCGCTCGCGATTGCGGGCCAGCCGCTCCTCCGCCTGCTTGCGCTTGTCGTCGTCGCCGAGCAGATTGAGTATCTTGTTGCCGCCCTGGTAGTAGCGCTCCGCCTCCTTGATTTGCCTCTCCGACGCCAACCAGCGGTCGAACACGCCCTTGACCTTGGGATCCAGCTCGAGGCCGACGTAATCGCGGATGT
>JAISXA010000087.1 GCA_031270685.1 Planctomycetota bacterium | reverse complement strand
ACCACCCCGAGACGCACTTTTCGCTCGCCGCCGCCTTGGCGCTGATGGCGGAGAACGGGTTGGTGGAGGAATTGGCGGAGTTCCTCGCGGTTGTGCCAGCCGGCCAGGAGGGAGACGAGCCGCGACGCGGTGGGTTGCGAGGCGAGGCGCTCGTCCGCCGCTTCGCACCCTGGCCGGTCCCAAACGGCGGTCCTGAAGGCGGGGTCGTGGGCGAGCCGGTCGGATTCACCCTAATCTGTGGCCTTCTACGGGGCTTCCCTTCTCTTATTATTCAGAGGGATGTGAATAAAGCGGGTTCATGTTTCATGAACGTCCGAACGGTCGGCGCGTCGAGGGAGGTCAGTTCTCTTCCACGGCGTGATCGCGGGGAGCGGGCTGCGGGGGAGGAGGGAACGGCGGCGGCCTGCGGAAGTAGCGAGTGTATTCCTTCATCCAGCGTTCCAAACGAGCGCCGTCCGGCATGAAACGCCCGAGCCGTTCCGCGCGCTCGTCGAGGAGGGAATCGATCCGGCTGCGCGTTCCCGCCATCGCGTCGCGGATGCTGGCCAACAGGGAGCGGACTTCGGCTTCCATTTCGGGGCGAACCGTCTGCGGCAATTGGAAATCATTTATTATCCGTTCGGCAATTTCGGCGATGACTTCCTCGTGTGTGGGCCTGAAATGAAAGAAGATGTATCGCAAGCCGAACATGCCGATCAGGGACCCGCAGACCAATCCGGCGATAAACACCAGAAAGCCCACCAAATAAAATCGTTTTCGCGATATACGGGGAACCCGGACTTCAGTCATGTCGACGTCACTTTGCTGGGTATCGGGACCCTCAAACCATGGGCTCTGATTGTTCTATAATCCCGGACTCGATATACCGGGCGCGCGCTGAAATTGTGAAAACGCTCGCCTCGGGTTTTACAACGGCGCAAACGGAGGATTCATTCCGACGTTTGCGTGAAACCGCCCGCCCGAGGTTTTCCCCCGCGCGGTTTGGAATTGTTGTTTTCACAATTCCAAACCGCGCGGAATATAAAACCACTCCAACGCCGGCCGGACGTTATTGGCCTACGGGGATGCCGGCAGTCGCCGGCTACCGTCCTGGCCGCTAAAAATAGTTTAAAAACAGGGCGTAATACTGGCCCGTCCATAAAAGGTCGCGTATCAGGTAGTGAACGCCGTAGAGGATCACGCCCGAACCGGCCAAAATCACCAGCGCGGCCGCCGCGCCGACTCCAATGGGAAAGAATTCGGTGTCGCGCGGGATTTCCGGCTCCGGCGCGACAGAATGCGCAGGCCGCAATCCGTTGATCCGGCGCCAAACCTCGGCGCGCACATCGTTAATCTCGCAGGGAAGGTTCGCGTACGATTCTGCCAACTCGTGAAAAAATCCGGTCTCGTCCATGATTGGTCTTTCATCCCTTGTTTCCGGCGCCGGCGATCCCTTGCCCGGTCCTTCGGCAAAGTCGCGGCATCGTAGCGGGTCGCCGGGAATAACCTCCGCGCCCGCCGCGCCAATTCCACTCCATCATTTGTTTCGGGATTTCAAAATGGCGCGCAATTTCCGCCTTGCCCGGAAAGAACGCATTTTCGTCTGCACCCTGCTCCATCCCATCGCCGCCGCGATGGTCTCGATGCTCATCCCGTCCAAATACTGCATGTACAATACCTGCCTTTCCTCAGGTTTCAAGAGGTTCATGTTCTCCGTCAATTCCTCCCAGCGGTCCCCACCGGGATCGGGATCCTCCCTGGCGCCCAACTCGGACTCGTCGATCCTGCTCAGGGACATAAAACGGTTTCTTTTGTACGATTCGCGCCAGTAATCATACCCCGTCCTGTTCGCTACGACCTTCAGCCAGTTCGAAAACGGGGCGAGCGGCCTATAGTTGCCAAGCGCGAAATAAGCGTTCACGAAAACATTTTGCGTCAATTCTTCCCTGACCGCCGGATCGTTGGAAAACCGCGCCATTTGCCTTCCGATAATCTGTTGATACCGCAACATCAATTCATCGTACGCACCGGCGTCGCCGGCCTGGGCCTTCACGACCAGTTTATAATCGTCGTCTGCGGAAAAAGCCTCTTCGTCCACCTACCGATTCCTTGCCATTTTGCGGGCAGCCAGTTATATCTGGTCATATGATCCCCAAAACGCCTTGAGAGCGTAGTCGCCGGATTCCCACAAAGAACCTCCGCCATCCCGTGCGCGCGTTCCGCGCCGCGGCATCGTTCCCGAGGCCGCTCGCCCCCCCGTCAAGCGCGTAACTTCGCGAAAACCCGACACAACCGCGCGTCCCGACCCCGATCCGGGACGACAGTTCGCCGAGTCATCCCTGGGGAACGCATCTCACTTCATATAATATAATCGGGTAATGGTTAAAAGGTAACGTAAATTTCAAGAAAACCGGCGGATTTCCGATCCGGCCAGGCAGCAACTTCGGACGGAAAACATGAAAAACCGGTGACCGGTCGCCGGAAACCGCGATTATAAGAATGACGAAATATTCAATTCCAGCCGGCCGGGAGGATGCGCAGATGAGCGAAAAGAGGAGGACGCACACGCCTGAATTCAAGGCGATGGTTGCTTTGGAGGCCATCAAGGGGAAGTTCACTACCGACGAACTCGCGAAAAAGCATCAGGTCAATCCGTCCCTGATCCATGCTTGGAAAAAGACGGTGGTGCTGGCGGCTCCGGTGGCGATGAGCGGAGATCTTCATGAAGACCCGAAACATCGCGAGGTGAAGGAAAAGGAACGCGAAATCGACCGTCTCGTGGTGGAAAACGAGTGGCTCCAGCGGGCGCTGCAACGAATGACGGTTTCGGAGCGCAAGGCGGCGGTGGAATCGGACAACCCCAACCTGCCCCTGATCAGGCAAGTGAAATTGTTGAACATCAATCGCAGCAGCATATACTACGCAAGAAAGATACCTTCCATCAAGGCGAAGGAGCAACGCATCGCCACCTGAGTCGCCTTACGACAAGCGCATCCTAACGCGGCAAACCGATTTCCGTCGAGATGCTCCGGCATTTCCGCCCGGTTGCCGGCCGGCCCGAGTCCGGAAAGGGCGTTGAAACCGGGGTACGCATCGCCTTTGGCAGGGAAACGTTTGACGACGTTCCCCGCCTTCGCCCCCGGCTCCAGAGGCGAGCGGACAATTGTCCGCCACCGCTACCCTCGCCAAAAACCTGCCTGACCTCCGGGATCGGCGCCTAGTCAACCATCAGATCCGCCAAGCCCGCGGCGACCTCGTCGCCAGGCATTTCCCGCCGCCGAACGCTGCGCCCAATGCGTCATTCTCCGCGTCGACGCCGACCAGACTCAAGACATCTATCGCCGGCGCGGGACATCCGAGGATCGGCTTGGCGAACGCAACGCTGCGGTGGGGACAAGTCTTTCGGCAAGGAATCTCGCTGAAAACGACGCCACCCTGCAACTGGCCTGCATCGCCTTCAATTTCGCCAATCTGCTCCGGGGAGAACTTGAGGCCGCCTCCGACCCGAGGCCAAATCCACCCGCCAACCAAGCGGATGGGATGGGCTTGGGCAGGTTCCAGGAAGTGTTCCTCAACGCCGCCGGAGTCCTCGAAAGACAGGGGCGGCGTCTAGTCTTCAAGCTTTCCCGGGGACTCGGCGCATGCTGGCTGGCGCTGTGGATGCGTTTTGAAAAATGACGTCCGTCCTCGCGCTTTCCGCCACCGGCTCCGGTCCGCACCCGGAAGTGGAGAAATCCACCCCGCCATTCCTTCACGTGGTTCCGGCCCCGGCTCTGAATCCTCCACAACTTGGTTGTCCCCGCCTTTAGCCGCCGCCATGGCGGATGGGGGAAAGGGGGAGATGTGGCCAAACGGACGGTTATGACATAAAAATTCTCCCCAAAAGAATCATCCCGCCCGCGAAAGGAAGACGACTCATGGGTATGAATAATTCGGGTCTTCCGACGAATTTGTGGGTGAAAAGGGACGTGATCAGGTTTTTGGGGCGTGAAATAACCGCGCCAAGAGAGGGGGCTGGGGGCGTAGCGCCTGTTTGTGGTTGGTTTAGGAG
>JAISXA010000051.1 GCA_031270685.1 Planctomycetota bacterium | reverse complement strand
GGATCCTTGCCGAACCCCCGAAATGGGAGGAGTCGTCGTGAGTCAGCCAGCCCCCGGCCGCGCCACCGAAACCGCCGACTTCGACGGACATCCACCCCCGATCCTGAAACAGGCGATGGATCTGAACACCCTGTTGCGGCATCTGCAGGACTTCCGGCCCTCGTTCACCGAGGAGATCGACGACGGTCCGGCCCGTTACCTGATCGGCCAGGAACTCGGGTCGGGGTCGATCGGTCAGGTCATCGGGGCGCGCGACCAGCACCTCGGGCGCGAGGTGGCGATCAAGATCCTGCACGACGGCGAGGGTTTGTCGCGCGACGGCGTCGCCCGCTTCATCGCCGAGGCCCAGATAACCGCCCAGCTCGAACACCCTTCCGTGGTGCCGGTCCACGAACTCGGCATCATGCCGGGGGGCATGCCGTATTTCAGCATGAAACTGGTGAAGGGCAAATCGCTCGGGGATATCATCAACCATCTGCGCATCGGCGACCGGGACCTGACGCGCCAGTACAATTACCTCGCGCGGCTGCGGCTGTTCCAGCGCCTCTGCCAGGGCATGGCCTATGCGCACGCCAAGGGCGTGGTGCACCGCGACCTCAAGCCCGGCAACATCCTTATCGGCGAGTACGGCGAAGTGCAGATCATGGATTGGGGCCTGGCGAAGACCGTGGCCGTTTCCGAGGACGGCTCGGAGGAACCGGTGGCGACGGTGCGCCAGGGTTCGAATCTTAACGCCTTCGGGGGATCGATCGCCGGCACGCCCGCCTATATGAGCCCGGAGCAGGCCAGGGGGGATTTCGGCGACATCGGCCCGGCGTCGGACGTCTTCGCCCTGGGATTGATGCTTGCCGAATTGATGACCCTGACCCGGGTGTACCGGCAGCCGTCGTTCCACGACTCCCTGCGCGCCGCCCGCAATCCCCTGGGCGAGGTCGACATCAAGGCGCTCGCCCCTTCGGCCGCCTTCAGCAGCGGCATTGACCGGGTGGTGCGCAAGGCGACCCAGCCCGCCATCGAAAAACGTTACCGCAACGCCGGCGAGATGTCGTACGAAATCGCGAAGCTGATCGAGGAACAGCTTCCGCCGTCCTCGATCAAGCGCACCCTGGAGACCCTCTCCGTGGACGTCGCCTCCGGACAGGCTCCCGCGCCCCGTCGCACCTGGTGGGCGGATCCCCGCTTCTGGCTCGGCGTCGGCTTCGCCGCGCTGGTTCGGCTCCTCGCACATGCGGTAATCGGCTGAATCCGTCCGCCCGGCGGAAGCTTGGTCCGGCGCCGTCGACGGCGAACGCGGCCCCGCGGGCGCCCGGGCGCCGATGGTTTTCCCGACATCGCCCTTGACAGAAAAAAGCGCGCCGTTACTCTATTGATAAACCCTTCCCGCTTGGCACCGGTATTGCGGAAGGAATCGGGATCCGGATGAGGCCGGACATCTTCGATTCCATCCGTAAAATTATGCGTCTAGACGCTTCACCTTCCCGAAAGGGGGCCCGGCGCTTATGACGACCTTGCTCATGGTAGACGATGTTTCCAAATCCTTCCCCGGCGTCAAGGCGCTGGACGGCGTCCGCCTGGAATTGCGCCGGGGCGAGGTTCATGTTCTCTTGGGGGAGAACGGAGCGGGCAAGTCGACGTTGATGAAGATCTTGTCGGGCGTGTACCGCCCCGATTCGGGGACGGTGTTTTTCAAGGGCGCGCCGATCACGTTCCGTGACGCCACGGAATCCCTTCGCGCCGGCATCGGCATCATCTACCAGGAATTGAATCTCATTCCGCATCTCACTGTGGCGCAGAACATTTTCATCGGCAAGGAGCCGGTGAGGATGGGCTTCACCATCGACGGGGCGAAGATGAACCGGGACGCTTCGGAGATCCTGAAACGGTTGAACGCGGACGTCAAGCCGACCGCTTTGGTGAAGAATCTTCCCGTGTCGAAGCAGCAGATGGTGGAGGTGGCGAAGGCTCTGTCGTACGACTCGGACGTATTGATCATGGACGAGCCGACGTCCGCGCTGACCGCGTCGGAGATCGAGGAGCTCTTCAAGGTGATCCGCTCGCTTCGCGGGCAGGGGGTGGGGATCATTTACATTTCGCACCGTCTGGAGGAGATCAGGGAGATCGCGGACCGGGTGACCATTTTCCGCGACGGGCAGTACGTGTCGACCGACGCCTACCAGGACCTGACGCTCGACGAGATCGTGAAGCGGATGGTCGGCCGGGAGATGGAGAACAAATTCCCTCGCAAGAAGCACGTTCCAACGGAGCGGGTGATTCTGGAGGTCCGCGGCCTGCGGCGCCGGGGGGAGGCGGAGCAGGCGTCCTTCACGCTTCGGGCGGGGGAGATCCTCGGCGTCGCGGGGTTGATGGGCGCTGGCCGGACGGAGCTGGCGCGCATGATTTTCGGCGCGGACCGGAAGGCGGGCGGCGAGATCCTGGTGGACGGGAGGCCGGTGTCGGTGAGCAGCCCCCTTGACGCGATCCAGGCGGGGATCGGGTATCTTTCGGAGGATCGCAAGACGTTCGGCCTGGCGCTGAACATGCGTCTTTCGGAAAACATCACGATGGCGTACCTTGACGAGGTGAGCACGCGGAGCGGCCGCATCCTGAAGCGTTTGGAGAAGGAGGCGACGCAGCGCTTCGTGAAGAGCCTCGACATCAGGACCCCGTCGGTGTCGCAGGTGGTGAAAAACCTCTCGGGCGGGAACCAGCAGAAGGTGGTGATCGCGAAATGGCTGTTCCGCAGCGCGCGGGTGCTGATTTTCGACGAGCCGACGCGGGGGATCGACGTAGGGGCGAAGTACGCGATCTACGAGTTGATGGACGGCCTCGCGGCGAAGGGCGCGGGGATCATCATGATCTCGTCGGAGCTTCCCGAGATCCTGGGGATGAGCGACCGGATCATGGTGATGTCGCAGGGGCGGATCGCGACGGTGATGGACGTGGCCGGTGCGACGCAGGAGAAGATACTGCATTACGCGGCCGGGCTGTCGTGACCCCCGGCGGACGCTGGAAACGGCGGGAAATCGTGATTTCGGGAATCGTCTTTTCTGTCCGCGAACGGCAAGCAGGGGGCTGAAGGGGGCGATCGATGAACGCGGCGGTTTTCCCCGGTTGCGCGTTGCGCATGGGAGCGTTTTCCCTCCCCCAGGGCTGAAAGGCTGACTGCAATGGCAAACCATCCGGCCGCCGCGGCGGCGAACGACGAATCCGCGGCCGTCCTGAACGCCGACCTGCTGCAAAAATTCGCGGCGCTTGCGGGCCTGGTCGCGCTGTTGATCGTGTTTTCGCTGATCGCGCGGAATTTCTGCACGGTGGACAACTTCATCAACATTTGCCGGCAGACGACGACGATCGCCCTGGCGGGGATCGGGGTGACGTTCGTGATCATCACCGGCGGGATCGACCTGTCGATCGGATCGGTTCTGGCGATGTCGGGGGTGGTGGCGGGGATGCTGGTGAAGAACTGGGGGTGGAACGTCTACGCCAGTTTCCTGGTGGGGATGCTGGCCGGGGTTTTCATCGGGTTCCTGAACGGGGGGATGGTCAACTTTTTGCGCCTGCCGCCGTTCATCGCGACGCTGGGTACGATGATGATCGCCCGCGGCCTGGCGCTTCTGGTGACGAACGCGCGATCGATTCCGGGCCTTCCGGAGACTTTCGGCGACATCGGCAACGCGGCGGCGGGCACGACCTACCGGATCGACGCCCGGGGGATCGAGGTGGTTGCCTTTCCGGGCATTCCCTACGCGGTGATCCTGATGGTGGTCTTGGCGGCGGCGTTCCATTACATTCTTTCCTGCACCAAGCTTGGACGGTACATCTACGCGGTCGGCTCGAACGAGGAGGCGACGCGGCTTTCGGGGATCAACGTGGTGAAGGTGAAGTTCTCGGCGTACATGATCTGCGGCGGGTTCGCCGCGCTTGCCGGTATCGTGACCATGTCGCGCCTGGTGACGGTGCAGCCTACCGCGGGGGTGGCGTTCGAGATGGACGCGATCGCGTCGGCGGTCATCGGCGGTACGAGCCTGATGGGGGGTATGGGGAGCATATCCGGGACCATCATCGGCGCGTTCATCATCGGGGTTCTGCGCAACGGACTGAACATGTTCGGGGTGCAGGGCTTCGTGCAGCAGATCCTCATCGGGCTGGTGATCATCCTCGCGGTGTCCGTGGACCAATTGCGGAACCGGAAAAAAACTTGAATGCCGGCGCGTAATGCGCAGTTCTTGAAACCTTGATTTCGCGTTGGGCAGTGCGCAGCGTGCGCTTTCGAAACCGGCATTGGCAGGGCGGTCGGGAGGCGGCGCATATTTGACGCGGTATTTTTCCCCGATTGCGCGTTGAGCCTTGCGCGGGGTACGCATTCAGCGCCGCGCCGTGGCGGCGAAGCTCTTAATATAAAGGAGAATTGGCATGCGCGGAAAGAGAATGCTGTTCCTGGCGGGTCTGGCGGTCGCCGTCCTGTCGGTGTCGGGCGTCAAGGCGGCGGACGAGATCGCCGTGATCGTCAAGACGCTGAACTCCAGCTTCTGGCAACACGTCAACACCGGTTCCCTGGACGCGGAGAGCGAGTTGAAGAAGGCGGGCAAGGACATCTTCATCAGCTTCAACGGTCCGGATGCGGAGACGAACATCGTCGAACAGGTGAACATGGTGGAGAACGCGGTGAACCGGGGGGTGAAGGCGCTGGTGCTTGCGCCGAGCGACCCTGACGCGCTGGTGCCCCCGGTGCGGCGGGCGAAGCAGGCAGGCATTCCGGTGATCATCATCGACTCGCTGATCAACGGCGACGACCTGTACGACTCTTTCCTGGCGACGAACAACCTCGCTGCGGGCGAGCTGTGCGCGGCCGAGCTGATCAAGCGGGTGGGTGGTCCGGACAAGACGGGCAAGATCGCGATCATGAGCTACATCGCGGGCGTGGGTTCGGAGATCGGTCGAGTCGGCGGATTCCGCGACTATATCCAGAAGAATTCGAAGCTGACGATCGTGAACACCTATTACTCTCAGGCGGAGATGATCACCGCGCTGAATCAGACGACGGACGTGCTCTCCGCGAACCCGGACCTGATCGGGATCTTCGGGGCGAACGAGCCGACGGCGGTCGGCATGGGGCGTGCGATCAAGGAGAACGGTTGGAGCGGGAAGATCGCGGCGATCGGCTTCGACGGCGATCAGAATCTTCAGGGCTTTATTCGTGACGGCACGTTGCAAGGGATAGCGGTGCAAAGCCCTTACAATATGGGAAATCTCGGGGTGAAGGCGGCTCAGGACGCGATCGAGGGGAAGAAGCTGGAGAAAGAGATCGACACCGGAATCATTTTCGTGACCAAGGACAACGTCGACTCCCGGGAAGCGCAAAACGTGCTGTATTGATGACAAGCGGTTCGATTATGGTCAAAATGCCGCATTGCGCTTTCCGGGCTCGATAAAACGCCGTGGGCCATGCGAAAGCGTTGAGTGAAACGCCCGTTCCGAGGAGGACCGCGAGGCGCGCCGCCGATCCCGAACGGGATCGGCGGTTTTTGCAGGAACCCGCCTACTCGATTACGGATCCCTTGCATCGTAATGCCCTGATCGGCAGTATGGTTTCCGGATGAAGTTGATCAAGTGGACTTGCGGCACCAGCGTTTCTGAAACTTTGAAGGGAATCAAACGGCGGTTTGCTTGCTTCCCTTCAAAAGTCAAGGTCGAAAGGCGGCGAAGCGTCGCTACTGGCGCAGCTTTTGCGAGCGGTTGTTGGTCAGCAGGATGACGACCAGCAGACAGCCCTGGATGACGTAGCGGGCGCCTTCGGGAATGCGCAACACCTGCAGGATGCTGTTCAGGACGACGAAGACGATCGCGCCGAGCGCGCCGCCGATGAAGCTCCCCCTGCCGCCGGAAACGCTGGTGCCGCCGATTATCGCGGCCGCGACCGACAGCAGCGTGTACCCGTCGGCCATTTTCATTACCGCGCTGCCGGTGTAGCCGACCAGCATGAGCCCGGCGAAGCCGGCTATCGCGCCCGAGGAGACATAGGCGAGCACCGAGATCAGCGACACCCGCAGTCCGCACAGCTCCGCCGCGCGCGGATTGTCGCCCACCAGCGTCAGGGACCTGCCGATCCTGGTTTTCCGGAGGATGATCTCGAGCGCGGCCACCGCCGCGATGGCGGCCAGGGTGAGCACGCGGAACATCGGAAAAACGGTTTTGCTGACCCCCAGCAGCAGCGGGCTCAATTCGATGGCGGGCCGCCCCTTGGTGACGTACATGGTGAAGCCGGTGACGACGCCCGCCATTATCAGCGTCATTATGAGGGCGGGGATGCCTAGCTGGCGGATTCCCGCCCCGTTTATCAGGCCGCACGCCGCGCCCATGCCCATCACCGCCACGATGGCCAGCGCGAACTCCCCGACGGTCGCCATGGGGATGGTGGGCCCGAGAAGCGCGGTCATGCTCATGACCGCGCCGACGGACAGGTCGATCCCGTTGTTGCCGCTGATGAGGACGATGTTCTGCGCGACCGTGGCGAACATGAGGATGCTCGAGGTCATCAGGATGCTGCCCAGATTCTTGACGGTCAGGAAGCGTCCGGACAGGTACCGGCCGAGAACCAGCAGGGCGATCACCGCCAGCACCGACGGCAGGAATATGCGGATGTTGTCGAGGTTGAGCGTCCGCCGCGGCTTATTCGCCATGCGCCGTCCCCCCGCCCCGGTCGGCGCTTCGCCTCGCCTTCTCGCCGCGGCGCATAGTGAACAGCATCGCGCCGATCATTCCCAGGAGCAGGATCACGCCGCTGACGAACTGCTGGAGGAACGAGCTGATGTTGGATGACAGCACGATCACCGTGATCAGGCCGAGAAACAGGCTGCCGAAGATGCCGCCGGTGATGTCGCCGTAGCCGCCGGAAAGCGAAACGCCGCCGATGACGGCGGCCGAAATCGCCATCATGCTCATCTGCGCGCCGATCAGCGGATCGCCCGAGCCGATGGAGGAGGTCAGCGCCACCGTGCCTATCCCCGCCGAGAAGCCGGCGAAACCAAAGGCGAAAAGCTTCTCCGCCGGCACGTTCACCGCCGAGGAATAGGCCTTGGCGGGATTGTTGCCCGCCGCGTACAGGCGTATGCCGTGCGGGGTGCGCTTGAACGCCTTCCAGACGACATAGGGCGCGAGAATGAAAAAAACCGTGGCCGGTATGCCCAGGAGGCTGCCGTTGTAAAAGGCGGTCATCTCCCTGGCCACGGACCCGCCGGGGACGGGCATGACCAGGAGGGCGATGCCGCTGTACACCGTGGAGGCGGCGAAGGTGGTGAGCAGCGACGATCCGCGCAGAACCGCCACCAGGACGCCGTTGAGAAGACCCATGGCGGTCGTGGCGAGGACGGTGAGCGGGATGGCGGCGGAGTAATGCGTTCCCGCGGCGAGCAGCTTGATCAGCATGACGTTGGCGACCGAGACCATGGGGCCGAGGGAGATGTCGATCCCGCCCGCGATGATGACGACCGAGGCGCCCATGGTCAGGCAGATGACGGCGGTGTTGGTGTTGAGGAACGAAACGAGAAAGGATCTCGACAGCGCCCCCGGCATGATGAAGAAGTTCACGGTCAGGAGCGTGAAAAACAGCAGGACCGCCGGCAGCGCCGTGGTCCTTTTCACGTTTTTGGCCAGGAATCTAGCGAGCGCCATCGCCGGCTCCCACTTTTTGCGGAATCGCGGCCGCGATGATGTTGTCGCGCGTGATGTCCATGCCGCGCAGTGTCGCCACGATCCCGCCCTCGTAGAGCACGATGACGCGGGAGTTGTCGGAGTGCGCGCAGAGCGAGACCAGTTCGTTGTCGTCGCTGGAGACCATGACCAGGGCCGATCCCCGTTTCGCCATCCCGGCGAAGAGGGCGTGCAGATCGCTTCTTGCCCGCACATCTATTCCCTTGGTCGGATCGTCGGCCAGGATGAGCAGGGGATCGGTGCTGGTCCAACGCCCGACGATCACCTTTTGCTGGTTGCCGCCGGAAAGCGAGGTCAGTTTCTGGAATATGCCGGAATACTTGACATTTATCGCGTCGAGCGCTTTCCGCGCGTCGGCCGCCTTCCCGCGCTTGGCCAGCTCGCCCACCACCGCGAGGTTGTCGCCGACGCTGTGCTCCTTGAATACGCCCTCGGTCTGCCGGTCGCCGCTGATGAAGGCGAAGCCGTGCCGCACCGCTTGGCGGGGGCTCCTGATGGTCGTCGGCCTGCCGGCGATCCGTATCGACACCTCGCCCCGCATGCCGTGCAGGGTGCGCACGATTTCGGACTGACCGTGCCCCTGCAAGCCGGCGACGCCTATTATCTCGCCCGGCATGACCTTGATGGAAACGCTTTTGCGGTACTGCCGGATGGGAATACTATCCGCCTCGACGACCGGCCGGGCGTCCGCCGCCTTTCCCGTTCCGGAGACCTTGCCCGAAGCCGGGCAAACCTGTCCCGCCATCAGGGTCAGCAACTCGTTTTCGTTCTTTTCGGCGATGCCGAAAGTGCCCACCGCCTCGCCGTTGCGCATGACGGTGACGGAGTCGCAAATGCTGTACAGCTCCTCCATGCGGTGGGAGATGAACAGAATCGTTTTGTTCGCCGCCTTGCACTCCCGCAGGATGCTTCTCACCACCGCGACGTTATTGTCGTACAGCGCGGAGGTGATCTCGTCAAGCAGAAGAATGTCGCCGTCCTGGATAAGCGCCTTGCCGAATTCGAGCAGGTACAACTCGTTTTCCGGAAGGCCGGCAACCTCCGAATCGATGCGGTGACCCAGTTCCAGCCGGTCCAGCATCTCCCGGCTTAGCCGCCTCGCCCGCCGGGCGTCGGAGAGGATGCCGAAGCGCGCCGGAAAGCGGCTCAGGAGCAGGTTCTCTTCCACCGTCAGGTTGGGGACGATGCTCAGCTCCTGCGAGGTCATGATTATTCCGGCCTTTTTCGCGTCCTTCGGCGAACCGATCGCGGTCCGCGCGCCGTCGAGGTAAATCGCGCCGGAATCGGGAACGACGGTCCCGCCCGCGATCTTGACCAGCGTGGACTTGCCGGAACCGTTGCCGCCGAGGATGCCGCGTATCTCCCCCCCGGCGACCGCAAGCGATGCGTTCGACAGGGCGCGGACCTGGCCGTATGTTTTGGAGATGTTTTCAAAACGCAACACGGGACGGCTCCGAAAGCGGCTTATGGAATCGTCTGGGAATCGGCGCATCAACAGGTCTTCACGGCGAAGACATGATCGCACAATCATGGGTAATTTTCCACGGGAATTTTCCCCGGCCCGCCGAAAGCGGACTTTTGAAGGAAATCAATCGAACCGCCGATTGATTTCCTTCAAAGTTTCAGGCATTCGTTTCAGAACCGTTTTTTTGCAATGTCGCCGGCTAGGGTCGAGTTGACGAAAAACAACCCGTTGAAACGAAAGCGGCTGAATCTTTAAAGGAAATCGGGCGGCGCTTGGCCCGATTTTCTCCAACAGTCTCAGCCTCGGCTCACCAATCCACCTTTTCGAAGGTTGTTTTTTGGAAGCTTTTGTGATAAGGTAAATGTCATATCGGGAAAGTCGCCGCAAGATGAACGATATTTATCCGCATATGATAAAACGGCAAGAGAAGAGATACAAACTCATAGCTTGCGAAATCATGTTTCGCGAGATATGCTATTTGTTATCGCAAACTCCCAAGATCGTCAACGTGGTTTTTTTGCCGAAAGGGTTGCATGACGTCGGTGGAGAAATGATGAAGGCGACCTTGCAGGCGGAGCTTGACCAGGTCGATCCGGAGAAATACGAGGCCATACTTTTAGGGTACGGGCTGTGCAATAACGGCGTTTGCGGCCTTCATGCCAAAGTTAGAATGGCGATTCCCCGGGCGCACGATTGCATCACGCTTCTTCTTGGCTCAAGGAGGCGTTATCAAGACTATTTTGACGCGAATCCCGGCGTCTACTACAAGTCATCGGGCTGGATTGAGCGTGAAGACGGTTTTATGCCGCAAAATTCCGTGGTGAATAAGCTCGGCCTGAATAAAAGCCATGCGGAATATGTTGAGGAATACGGAGAGGAAAATGCGCAATATCTCATGGAAACATTGGGCGAGTGGCCGAAGAATTATTCAAGGATGACCTTCATCGACATGAGCGTGGTCAAGGAAGACGGCGGCAAGGTTTCTTTTGGCAATGTGGACAGTCACCGGGTGTTGGCAAAGCAAAAGGCGGATGAACTGGGCTGGCAATATGACGAAATAAAAGGCGATGTCCGATTGCTGGACAAACTGGTGAACTGCGACTGGAATGACGATGAATTTCTGATTATTCCGCCGGAACGCCGGATCATTTCAACGCATACGGATGAAATTGTTTCATTCCAGTGATGAAGATGCCGACGCAAGGGGTCAGCCAAAAATAACAGCAACAGCATGGTTCTGAATTCTATTATGGGAGTGCATGACCGATTAGTCCAGGTGTTACTTTTAATACTGGATGCGCCCTAAAGGTTCAGCATGGCCGGCCAGCCCGAAAGAGACGATATCGACGACTTCTTCGCCGCCGCCGAAAATTCGGATCCCGGCGCGTTGCGGAGAGCGGCAAACAACCTCGGCAGCTCCCGTTCCGGGGAGAACCCGCGTTCGGATGGCGATCGGCGTTCCGACCAACCACCGGACAGCCTGAACGACGACGATTTCCTGAAGTTTCTCGCGGTCGAGGCCGAAGACGAGGACGATTCGGAGGCGCCCTTCAAGATTGTGCCTGTTCACATCCCCTCCGTCCTCCCGCGGTGGGCCTGGTTCTGCATGGGCGTGGTTTTGGCCGGCCTGTTCGCTTCGCTTCTCCTGCTGCCTGGCCTGCTGCTCAACGGCAAGACTTCCCGCCTGACGCGTGGAAACTACGCCAAAGCCCAGTCGGCGATGCGCGAATTGATAGTGACCGGCGACCGGCGGACCGTGGACAAGCTGTTCGAAATGGCTTCCTCGCAGGACGAGCCGATAGCTTCGCGGCTTCGGGCAATCGACGCGTTGACCATGATGCGCGAACCCTCGGCCGACCGGGTGCTTTTGCGCCTCGCGATCGCGGAGCACGCGGACGAACGCATCCGCCGCGCCGCCGAAAACGCCAGACGACAACGCCAGGCTTCGCTGGAGAGGCCGGATGCGGACTGACCTGCTCGTTCTCAACGGGTCCCCCGCGCCCGACGGTCAAAGCATGTTTCTGGCGCTGAAAACCATCGAGGCGGCGGGATTGGAAGCCGAGGTAATCCACCTGTCGATCCTGCGGATCGAATCCTGCACCGCGTGCATGGAATGCGCGCGCGGCGGGCGCTGCCCCCTCGACGCGCGGGACGATATGGCGGCGACGCGGGAGCGCCTTCACGCCGCGCGCGGACTCGTCGTGGCGTCGCCCCTGCATTTCACCTCGTTGACCGCTCCGCTGATCGCCACCTTCAGCCGGCTCGAACCGGAATGGCTCGCCTTCGCGGCGGCCGGTTTCGCCAAGCCGTCGCCGGAATTCCGCAACGGCGCCGGCATGCTTGTCGTCACCGGCGGCGGCGACTATCGCGCCATGTTCGAACCCGCGCGCAGGGTCGCGGCGGCAGTCTTCAATACGCTTGGATTGCTCAATCTCGGTTCGGTCGAAGCCGGCCACACCAGCCGCACTCCCGTCGCCGCCAACACCCTTGCCCTGAAGCGGGCGTCCGCCGCCGGCCGATCGCTGCGCGCGGCCCTTTCTCCAGCGCGGCGATGCCTTTGATCCACGCCTGGCGGCATTTGACACCTACGCACTCATTCTCTGGCGGCAGGTCCGTACGCTTCCGGAGATCCATTTCCGGGATTCATCCGAAGTTTTGCAAAGCGGCGATTAAACCGCCAATCGCCGCTTTGCAAAAGCCAAAAACGCCAGTGCCGCAAGGATCGCGATTTTTACAAATTGGGCATTCGGCGGTTTGAATGCCCAATTTGCAAAACTTCAGATTCACGTTGCGAATGACATCGACCTTCCTCGCCTATGGGGGAAAAGCACTCTCCTCGACAAGGGCGGCGAGGCAATGGTATAGGATCACGTGGTCTTCCTGTACGCCGGCGGTCTCCGCCGCGGGAGAACGGATTTCCACGTCCGCCATCGCTCCCATCCGCCCGCCGCCGCGTCCGGTGAAAGCCACCGTCCGCCCGCCCCGGGCTCGCATCGCGGCCATCGCCCACACCAGGTTTTCCGCCTCGCCCGAAGTGGAGAAGGCCACCAGCGCGTCGTCCGCGCGCGCCAGCGCCGCGCATTCCTGCGCCAGAAACGCCCGCGAATCGCGGCGATCGTTCAGATAGGCGGAAAGAAGAGCCGGGTTCTGGCCCAGCACCACCACCGGAAGGCCGCCCTCGAGCAGGCAGCACATATCGCCGCCGAAGGGATAGCCGCGCATATTTCCAACGAATGCCGCATCCAGCGGGCGAGGCGCCAGGAAGGACTTGAGAAGCTCGCCGGAGAAGTGCAGCGCGTCCGAACAGGACCCGCCGTTGCCGGCGGCAAGTATTTTTCCCCTCCGCGAAGCGAGGATCAGCAAATCGCGGGCCGCCAGCAGCGGCTCGTCCAGATGCGCCAGGCCGGGATGGCGGGACTTCAACATGGCGAGGTGTTTCGACACCGGCGCCCTCCGTCTATCCGCGCCCGCCGCCGACTTCGTCGATCCGGCGCATCACCTGTTCGATCAGCGCCTCGCCCTTGTCGTAGCCGTCCGGCCTGGCGGCGATGATGACCGCGTTTTTGTATGCGGCGAAAATGACCCGCCCCTGCTGTGGATCCACCGCCTGGGTGAACTTCTGCCTGCCGCGCGAAAACTCGGTGAAATTCTGTCCGGTCAGGCGCAGATACGACGCATAATCGCGATAGATCTGGGCCGCGTCCTTGTAATTACGGCGGGTGATGACGAACAGGTCGGAAGCGGTGCTGCCGCCGGCGGGGGCGCTGGCCCAGACCGCCGGCGGCATGAAGGTCATGTTGAAGGTGAAACCGGGAGTAAGTCCCACCGTATCCCGATTGACGCCGGGAACGTCGATATAGCGGAAACCGTCCGGGCGCTCCTCGCTCCGCCCGCTGATTTTGGATTCGACCATTCTTGCCACGGCCGTCAGGTCGGGAACCGGCGCCTCTCCGCTGTAGATCACCTTGACGAAGATGTTCGACTTGTAGAAGTACAGGTTTCGCCCGTCCCGCTTCGCGTCCAGAACTCCCTCAACGCCGACCGGAACCTCCCTCCCGGTATTTTTGAGAACCCCGCCGCGATGATAATGGAAAAGGCCGGCCGCCGACATCGCCGACTCCATGGTCGCGACCTCCAGGGTCAGCATGCCGTGCGCCTCGCCGTACTCGTACTCGGCCGCCAACAGGTTTCGCATTCCGTATTGAAGGTAGCGGTTGCCGGCGGCGCCGTAGTGCTTCTGGAACGTTTCGCCCTTATAGGAAAGAACCTTCGAGGTGCGCTTGAGACCCGGCAGGTCGCCGGATTCGGGGAACATGGCGGCGCCTGCCGCGTCGCGGCCCCGGAAGCGGGCGAAAAAACCGGCCGCCCCCGCTTCGGGAGCCACGGCGGGGAAAACAGTCGCAAGGATCAGAACAAGGATGGAGGTTTTTCGCATGGTTTCTTCTCCTTCCCGGAGGCGGACAGCCGCTTCTTCGCGGCCTTGAGATTGCGCGCGGCGGCCGGGCCGGCGGGATCGATTTCCAGTGCTTGCCGAAAGAAGGCGGCGGCCTCGGCATGGTCGTCCCCGGCCATCTTGACGATTCCCATGTTGTTGGCGGCGCTCGCGTCCCTGGGGTTGATCGCCAGCGCTACGCGGAAGGCGTCGAGCGCCTCCTCCGCGCGGCCGCTCCGCCATAATGCCGCGCCCATGTTATTGTACGCCACCGAGGATTCCGGGTTGATCTCCACCGCCCGGCGGTAATGCGAAAGCGCCGCTCCGGAGTCGCCGCCCCGGTCCAGCGCGATCGCGAGGTTCACCAACGATTCGAAATCGTCGGGTTCGAGCTCGAGCGCCCGGCGCAGCTTCTCCACGGCTCCGCCGACCTCGCCCCGTTCGAGGAGGAGGAAACCCCAATTATTCCACACTCGGGCATCGCCGGGCGATTCGTCCGCGAGGGCGGCGAACAGTTCCTCCGCTTCCGCCTCCCTTCCGATACGGGCAAGCAAGCAGGCGTACGACACCGCGAGGTCGGCGTTTTCGCGATCCCGGCTCCACGCGTCGAAAAGCAGGGTCGCGCCTTGCTCCGGGTCGCCTTCGGCAAGCAGACGCACCGCCTCCTCGATCAGCCGATGGTAATTGTTCGTTCCGTCCATCGCCGCGCCTCAGTCCAGGAAATCGAACGGCTCGCCCGGTTGAAGCGTGGAGCTGTCGAGCTGGCCCTCGAAGAACCAGCGCCGGGGAACGGCGTTGGCGTTGAGAACGAATCGGTCTGCCCGCAACCGCTGGCGGCGCGGGGTCGAACCTGGGTCCACCAGGTTCAACAGCAGTTGCGGTTGCCGCCCCGGCAGCGCCGACATGGTGATGCGGCCGGCGGGCACGTCGTAGACGGCCTGGTCGCCCCGGGTGAAGAAGGTGGTTCCGGGGCGGTTGAACCAATCGGATTCGGGCTGGCCGGGGGCGGGCTCGGCGAAAACCCGCAACAGCACGCCGCCGACGGCGTCCATCCTTAGGACTTTGGACAACGCGTCGTCGGAGCTCTCGACGTCGCCCGCGGCGGGCGGCTCGGCCAGGGTGATGTCCAACTGGTCGCAGCGTCCGTCCAGGGTGGGGTGTTGCCAACTGCCGGTGGCGGCCGAAGGCTGGAGGATGCGAACGTTGTCCACCGCGCGGATGTTTAGGGCGATTTCGTTGTAGACGAGCATCCCGCGCTCGCCGTAGGCGATGCGGGTCGGGATCTTGTTCAGGCCGTCGCTTTTGGGATCGCCGGGGATCTGTATTTCGCCCGGCCCGGCGGCGCGGGTGACCCCCTGCGCCTCGCGGACCTCGATCTGGGTGGACCACAGGGTCATGCCGTCGTGGTCCCGCGCCATGACCCAGCGCTGGTCGCCAAGCCGGCGGTCGACGGTAAGGGTGATGACATTGCCGGTTTCGGTGAATTCCACCACGCCCTTGTCACCGGTAGCGACGCGCCTGCCCCTCCGGGGAAGACCGTGTTCAACCCGCACTCCGGTCCGGGCCTCGGTCTTGCGGAGCTTACCGATCCGTTCGATGGCGGCCACCGTCGATTCGCCGGGATCGATTCCCCGGTCCGGTGACTCCTGGAAAAAGGTGGCGTCCACCTCGTCGGCGGCAATGACCAGGTTTCGCGACGGCTGGCGCATCATCACCCCGCGCCGGAACTTGGCCTCGCTTACCAGACCGCCCTGGAAAGACTCGTAGCGGGCGGCGCCGGCAAACTCGATTTCCGCGCGCGCCCCGGGCGTTTCATCCGGGGTGGACAGCCTGCCCGGACCGTTGGCCTGCACGAGATTGCCCGTGGCCGACGCCTTTATGCGCGGCGCCTCGAACAGCGAAAGGATGCGCTCGCCCTCCTGGTCGCGGTAAACGGCCGGCTTGGGCGGGTTGAGCGCGTCGCCGGCGAAGCCCTCGAGATAAATGTCGCCCTCGTCGAGCTGTTCGGTCGGGAAATCCCTGATGATCTGCCCCGCCTCGCAGATGCGGGTATCCTGGCGCAGGACCGCGTTGCCATTTGCGTCTACGCGGCGCGGCCGGACGATTGCCTTTTCCGGGTCGTCGGGATCGGGCTTTTCCGTGAGATAAATGATCAGCTTGTCGCTGGTGAGCACATAGTTGTCCTCGGGCGCGTCGGAGGTCGCCTGCACCTGCCCGTCGAACCAGGCGATGCCGTCGGACTCGTTGTATTCCATCACCTTTTCGCACTTGACGGAAAAGACCTTGTTGCGCTCGGCGACGCTGGCCGCCTTGGTGACGAAGTCGCAAGTGACGGTGCCGTCGTAGGCGCGCAGCAGATGGCGCGGACGCGCGCGGTTTCCCGACAACCGCCGCATGACGATCGTGGGCGCGGCGATGCGATTACCCTCGTCGTCGCTGACCCATGGGTGGGGAGGGGTGTTGGACGGCGGGCCGTACAGGCGAAGCGTGTCCTCGCCCTTGACGTCGTCCATGTCGTATTCGGCCCGCTGCGCCGAGGCTTGGCGGCCGGAGGCGTTGATGAGCACGTTGTCCTCGGCGACCACCCGCTCGATGCGGGCATGGTCCGCGTCCCCGGCGCGTAGGCGGACGTCGAGGCTTTCGGACCGGATGGTCAGGCCCTCGCGCCTGAGTGACGTCGAATCGGCGAAGCCGCGCTTGAGAAACACCGAATCGGTGAAGCGGATCAGGTTGTCGCCGCCGCTGAAGCGCATTTCACCCTTGTAGACGATCTCGACGGGAAGCGCCGCCTCCCCGGTCGCGCCCTCGCGCGGGCGAAGAAACACCCTGCCCTGACCGCCCCGGGTTTGAAGCGAATTGAGCGTGATGGCGCCGATGCCGCCGCTCAAGGCGGAGGATCCCTTGCCGCCGCCCTCGCTGAAGGTGAAATCGAGCATGCGGTCGGATATCCGGTCCATGCCGAATTCCACTTCGGGAATCCGGTCGTTGCGCAGATCGGTAAGGGTGATCCGGTTTTCGTCGTAACCGTAGTCGGCGCGGCCTCCCCTGGCCACGTAAAGGATGTCGCCGTTCACGCCCTGTTCGTTCACGTCGTATCCGGTGATGACGACGGCCCCGGGACGGGACCCGATGGTGGCGACGATGGACTTCACCGTACCCGGCAGCCGGTCGTCGCCGCCGCCTTCGGGACCGGAATCGTCCTCGTGGCGCATAAACACCTTGAGGATGTCGCAATCGATGGTCATGCCCGACCGGGCGACCCGGACCTCGCGCTCGAACTGCACCTCCTTTTCCACCAGCTTGTAGCTGGCGGTGTCGCGGCAGGTGATGACCGTCTGGTCGAGCGAGCCGTCGGCGAGCACCCGGTCGATCTCCATGCGCGCGTTGTGCTCGATGAAGATGATGCCGCCCCAGGCGCGCGGGTCCTTGCGCCGCTCTCCGGACGCGAAGGCTTCCTCGTCGGCGAGATACAGAAAGCCGGTCCCGTAGATCCGGTTGTCCTCCTGGACCAACCGGACGTCGCCATCGCCGTTAAGCTTGCCGTATTTGTTGTTCCATTGCGCGTATTCGCAATAAATCTCGGTTTGCACATTTTCCGGCATCCGTCCCGGGCGCGCTCCCGCCCCCGGACCATTATTCGAAGGGGTGAAATAGCGCTTCACCTGGACGTCGCCCTCGAGCGTGACCACGTCCTCCATGCTTTCCGCGCCCGGATCCTCGGACGGCCGCCTGGTGAAAAAACCGCGATCGCTGCGGATGGTCATCTCCACCGGGAGTTCGTCGTCGTCGCCGACCGTTTTGCGCGCCTCCTCGCTGTCGTCGTAGAGGGTGATGACGATATTGCGCAGGTTCACCCGGGGCGTACCGGCCGAAAGTTCGTACGCTTCGGCCTGATCCGCCTCGAGCAGCGATATAAGACGCCCATTGCCGCTGCCGAGCTCGCCATCGAAGGAAGGATAACGGATTTTTTCATAGGGCTGCGCGGAAGCGGCCTCGCCGGCGGAGACGCTCCGGGAGACGGAGACAAGGAGCATCGCGACGGCGGACAATGGAAAGAACAACCGCATCCGGGATCTTCCTTCGCTTCATCGGCGAATCAAGGGATAGGGGCCATGTTGCAACTGAACTTTTGCAAAAATCCAGATTGTCAGCAATAGCGGCTCAGGATTACCGTCCACCGGTCCTGCGCTTTGAGAATCGCCTCGATGACCTCGCGGACCGCCCCGTTGCCTCCCGTTTTTTCTGTTGTCCACAGGGCGGCGTCCTTCGTTTCCGCAACCGCATCGGCGACGGCTATGCCGACGCCGGCTCGGCGTATCAGCGGAATGTCCGCCAGATCGTCGCCCATGACGGCGGTTTCCCCGGCGGAAACCCCGGCGTCGGCAAGCATTTTCTCGAAAACCGGGAGCTTTTCCCTGGCATTTTGCGCGACAAACCCGACGCCCAGTTCCTCCGCGCGGCGGGCGACCGCCGGAGAGGAGCGTCCGGTGATGATGCCGGCGCGGTGGCCGGCTCGGATCCAGTATTTTATGCCTACCCCATCCTTGGCGTCGAAGGATTTGCATTCATCGCCAGCGGAGGTGTAACCTATTTTGCCGTCGGTCATTACGCCATCGACGTCGAGAACCAGAAAACGGATCGGCGCAACTTTTTTCAAAAATTCCGGGTTTTCCTCAATTTTTTTTGACATTTTTCCTCCGACGGGAACACTATTCCCCGGAAGCATTCCGTTTCGCCGTTGGGAAGATTATTCCCGAGCGACGGCGAAACGGCCGAAGTTGGATCTGGACTTTTGCAATTGGGCATTCAAACCGCCGAATGCCCAATTTGTAACCATAACAACCCTTGCGGTACAGGCGTTTTCGTTTTTTGCAAAAACTTCAGTTAGTTGAATGTGGATTTTTGGAGAAAATCAAACAAACCGCCGTTTGATTCTCTCCAAAGTTTCTTGGGTTTGCATTTTGCGTCGGGAATTATTGCAAGGTCGGCGGTATCGCCCGACCTGACGAAAAATCAACCCATTGGCCCGTAAGCAGTAACATCTTTGGAGGAAATTGGGCGGTGGTTGGCCCGATTTTCTCCAAAAGTCCACTCAAAGTCGACCCATTGGTTACCCACACGGCCGGCCCCGCCGGCGCTACATGGCTATCTTCCCCAGCGGCTGCACCGTGATCTCCGGCGTCAGCTCCTGGTAGGCCAGCACCATGAGC
>JAISXA010000001.1 GCA_031270685.1 Planctomycetota bacterium | reverse complement strand
TCTGGCATGGCGGTCTCCTTTTACAAGGCGTCGGTTCAACACCAAGTAAAAGAATCGCCATGCCTCTTTTCAACTTATTTCGGATGATTCCGACTGCAAAATTTCGAAAAGTCCACTGTATCGCTGCCGGTTTTAAAGGCGCTTCCCACGCCGCGCGGATGATACCGAACTCACGCGCCGCCGGAGCCGGGAACGCCCGCGATGGTCAGCGCGAATTCGGCGTGGACGGCTGGCTTGCCGCCTTTCAGGATTTCGCCTTTGAGGTAGTAGGCGGATGCGAGACGCTCCGTGATCCTGACCCTGAGTTCGATCGTGTCGCCGGGTAATACCATGCGTTTGAACTTGACGTTGTTGATGCGGGTCACCACCGGAACGCCGGCCGCGGGAACATCGCCGCGGACGAGCTTGGCGATCAGCACGCCCGCCGTCTGGAACAGCGTCTCCAGCAACAGCGCTCCGGGGGTGATGGGCATCCCCGGATAATGCCCGGCGTAAATCCGCGACCACAGTTCGTCGTCCGGACGAAGCGTCGTCCGCGCGGTTATCCGGTCGGGACGGAGCTCCAGTATCTCGTCGACGAGAAGGAACGGCGGCCGGTGCGGAATGGCGGCCTTGACGTCGCATTCCACGCTAGAGTCCCCCGGTCACTTCAAGCACGCCGCCGGTGATGTAGGACGCCTCGCGCGATGCGAGGAACAGTATCGCCATGGCGACCTCGTCCGCCCTGCCGAACCGCTTCAGCGGTACCGTTTTCCGATATTCCCCCGCCAACTCCCCGGCGAGATTACCGATGAAGTCGGTGTCGATGTAGCCGGGCGAAACCGCGTTGACAGTGATGCCGCGCCGCGCGGTCTCCCTGGCCAGGCTCCTGGTCAGGGCGACGATGCCCGCCTTGCTGGCCGCGTAATTCGACTGGCCCTCGAACCCGTATTTGCCGCTCGGACTGGCGATGTTGACGATCCTGCCGTAGCGCGCGCCGCTCATCGCCTGCACCGCGTACTTGGACATGTGGAACACGCCGCCCAGGTTCACGTCGAGCACGCGCCGCCAGTCGTCCTCCGCCATCATCGCCAGGATCGCGTCATGGCGGATGCCGGCGTTGTTCACGAGGACATGCACCGCCTCCCCCCCGTCCTCCAGCCGCCGCCAGAAGGCTTTCACCGCCTCGCCGTCGCTCACGTCCAGCCTCTCCACCGCCGCGCGGCCGTCGCCGGCGTGCGCGTCGCGCATGGCCTGCGCCGCCGCCTCGTCGCCGCCGTAGAGCGCGTACACCTTCGCGCCGGCGGCGAGGAACGCCTCGGCGGCCGCCCGGCCGATGCCCCGCGTCCCGCCGCTGACCACGGCCGTTTGCCCGGAAAAATCGAAAGTCATCGACATGGCGCGCTCAGCCTCCCAGGTAGGCGTCGGCCTTGCCGGCGACGATCGCGCCGCTGTTCGCGGAGCCGAGCCAACCGGACATGATGATCCCTTCCGAACCGCAATGGAAAAGCCCCGGCACTTCCCTTGAAAGACGCTCGGAGGCGCGGAAGCCGGGGAATTTGGTGCCGAAGCTTGCTCCGCGCAGGTGGCCGGCATAGCGTTCGAGCGTTTTGGGCGTTGCGACCTCGATATGGTCGGCCAAGTCGTGGACGCCGGGGACGAAGCGCTCCAGATCGCGGAACACCGCCTCGGCGAGCAGCCGCTTCTTCGCGTTGTATTCGCTGCGCTCCAGCTTGTCCCATTCGTCGTAGGACGCGCTCATGGAGGCGACGATCTCGGTGCGCCGGTGCTCCGGGCGGATATGCCCGGGATAATAGAAGGAATAGCTGAAGCTGCGCGGGGGAAACGCCCGGTAGGACTCTGCGTTGTATTCCGGCTCCCGCGAGGAGAAAAGGATGTCGGCGACCGGGGGAATCGCCACGCCCTCCTTGATGCCGATGTAGCATTGGGCGATGGATTCCGAAAGCGGAACCCGGCGCATCTCGGCCGTGAACTCGGGGGACAGCGAATTCTCCGGCAGCAGGTCGAGCGCGGTGGAAAGCAAATTGCCGTTGGAGACGACGGCCCTCGCCTCGATGAATGTCCCGCCCGCGACCACGCCCGCCGCCTTGCCCAGGTCGAGGCGGATTTCCCCGACCCTTGTGTTCAGGACGATGTCGGCGCCGGAGGAAAGGAGAAGATTCCGCAGTTCCGACAACAGCAGGTCGGTGCCGCCGATGAAGGTATGCGTTCCGCGCTGCGCGAAGTTGGAGAAAATGATCGCGTAGACGACGGCGGGATCGTCGAGCGCGGTCCCGGTGGCGTAGGCGACAGTTTCCAAGAGCAGCCGGACGACGTCGGGGCGTCCGGGAAAAAACCGTTCCAGGAATTCGCCGGTCGTTTCAGAGGCGTCGGCGTAGAAATCCGCTTTGCGGCAGGCCGCGAAAAAGGTTTCGCCCGCCTCGCGGGGAAGGCCGAATTTTTCGTCGAGAACACGCGTGAAGTCGGATTCCGCGAAGGTCGTCTCGAGCGTGAACTGGGGGTTGTCGTATCGGATGCGCGGGAGCGGCCGGACGCGGTTGGCGAGGTCCTGGCTCCAGTACTTTCGGAAAGTCTTGCGCATTCCGTACGGAAACGCGTGCAGCGCGACGTCGAATATGTGTCCCTTGCGGCGGAAGCAGGCGGCGTAGCCGCCGAGCATGGGGCATCCCTCCACGAGAAGCACCGAGCGCCCCGCGTCGGCGAGGCGCTTGGCGGCGGTCATTCCGCCAAGGCCGCCGCCGATCACCACGGCGTCGTAGCTGTCGGCGGCCTCGTGGATGGATTTGAGCAGCATTATCAGGACGCCTTGGAGGCTGAAGCCTCCGACGACGAAGAAGAGGAGGAGGGAGAGGAAGAGTCGCCGGACGAACCGGAATCGGACTTGCCCTCCGCCGGCTTCGGCGGGGATTTGCGCTTGTAGTCGGTCTCATAGAACCCGCTGCCCTTGAAGATGATGCCCGCTCCGGCGCCGATGAGGCGCTCAAGCTTGTTCTTGCCGCACTGCGGGCACTTCCGGAGCGGCTTGTCGCTCATGGACTGGAATTCCTCGAAGCTGTGGGCGCAATTCGCGCATTCGTACTCATAGGTGGGCATGTCTGGCCTTTCGCCGCGTTTCCGCCGGCATAACCGTTCCAAAGACGCAAAAGTATAATCCGCCCGCCGTTCGTCGCAATCGAAATCACGGTTCACGGCTTACCGCCACCCGGGCCGGGCGAAGGACGAAACCATCAAGCTCATAGCCGTTGTCGAAAACCTCGATGACGGTGTTCGGAGTAATGCCGGCGGAGGGCGCCGAGACCAGCGCCTCGTGGAATTCCGGGTTGAACGGCTTCCCCATGGCGTCGATCTTCTTTATACCCGCCTTGGCGAGCGCTTTCCGCAGGTTCTCGCTCACGATCCGAACCCCGTCGCAGAGCGCTTCGCGGGCATGGTCTTTCTCGCTCTCCGCGAGCGCGCGGTCGAGGTCGTCGAGCGGACCGAAGAGCTCCTTGAGGAATCCGGCCAGGCTTTCGCGCTTGAGATTTCCCATTTCGCGCACGACCCGCTTGCGGTAGTTGTCGAATTCCGCCCGCTCGCGGCGCGCCAAGTCGAGATACTCGTCCCGCTGGGCGCGGATCTCGTCCAGTTCCGCGTCGCCTTTCCCGCCGCCGATGGTCACCTCGCCGTCGGCGAGCATTTCGGGATCGCCCGGCTGGTCGGGGGACGCGCAGCCCTCCCGGCGTTTCGCCGTCACCCGGTCAAGTTCCGCCGCCAACCGGGCCGCCGCCGACCCTTCCATTTTCAGTCTGCGCATTGCCGTCGCCATGATCGGTCCCCGTCATATCCTCCATGATGAGCTTTCCGCCCGGCGCGGTTCAGTCGCCGGTGTCGGAGAAGTAGTTTTTCCATCTGTCCATGAATCCCTTGCGCTGCGGGGAGACGTGCTTCTCCTCGATCGCCGCCAGTTCGCGGAACAGTTCCTCCTGGCGCGGGGTCAGCTTCTTGGGCGTCTCCACGATCACCTGCACGATCTGGTCGCCCTCGCCCCGGTCGCGCAGGCGCTTGAAACCGAGACCGCGCAGGCGGAACACCTGCCCGCTCTGCGTACCCGGCGGAATCTTCACCCGCGCCTTGTTCTTGAAGGTCGGCACCTCGAGTTCGGTGCCGAGCGCCGCCTGGGCGAAAGTGATGGGTATCTGGCAGATCACATCGTCGCCCTGCCGGGCGAAGAAGTCGTGTTCCTGCACCGTAATGTAGCAGTACAGATCGCCGCGCGGCCCTCCGGAATCGGAGGGGTCGCCCTCGTCAGGAACCCGGAGCCTGGCGCCATCCTCGATGCCGGCCGGGATGTTGACCCGGATGCGGACCGTTTTCGGCTCGTAGCCGCCGCCCTTGCAGGCCGGACAAGGCTTGTCGATGAACGTCCCCTTGCCGTGGCAGGCGGGGCAGGTCTGCGACACGGAAAAGAAACCCTGATTGCGGTAGACCTGCCCGCGCCCGCCGCAGGTGGCGCACACCCGCGGCTTGGCTCCGGCGGCGGCGCCGCTGCCGTGACAGGCGGCGCAGATTTCGTTGCGCCGCAGCTCTATCGTCTTGGCGACGCCGGTCGCCGACTCCTCGAAGGTGATATCGACCCGGCATTTCCGGCTCGCCCCGGCGCGCACGCCCTGTCCGAAGGCCGAGCCGCCCATGCCGCCGAAAACGCCATCGAAAAACGAACCGCCGCCGCCGCCGAATATGTCGGCGAAGTGGCTGAAAATATCCTCGAAAGAGGAGAAGTTCGGAGCACCCTGCCCGCCCGGCCCCGCAAGCCCCTCATGGCCGAACTGATCGTAGCGCTTGCGCTTCGCCTCGTCGCGCAAAACCTCGTAGGCCTCTGCCGCCTCCTTGAATCTGGCCTCCGCCTGCTTGTCGCCCGGGTTGCGGTCAGGATGATATTTCATCGCCATCTTGCGATAGGCTTTTTTGATGTCATCCTGGGAAGCGCTCCTGTCCACTTCCAGAATTGCGTAATAATCGCGTTTCTTGGCCATTGAGGCCCCAATCTATCGCTCAATCAACAATGAACCATGTCGTCCACCCGATATCGAATTGCGCATTTGTCGATTCTTAATGGCAATTTGAAACACGCCCCGGCCCGGAAAAACCGGAGCCGGGGCTTTCTCAATTCATGTCGTTCCGGCGGAAAAATCCCGCCGGGCTGCAATGCGCCTGACGCCTAGGAGACCGCGCCGGCCTCGACCAGATCCTTCTTGCCGTCCTTGATCTCGGTCACCATCGTCTCGATGGTCAGCAACAGGGTGGCGATGGAACTGGCGTTCTGGAGCGATAGGCGGGTGACCTTCGCCGGATCGAGCACGCCGGCCTTGGTCAAGTCCTCGTATTCGCCGGTGAGCGCGTTGAAGCCCTTGTCGCCGGACATTTCCTCGACATCGGCGGCGACCACCGACCCGTCGCGGCCGGAGTTTTCGGCAAGGATCATCAGCGGAGCGCGGATCGCCTTGAGGATGATGTCCACGCCGATCTTTTCGTCGCCCCTGGCCTTGGAGCGGACCGCCTCCACCGCCTTGCCGGAGCGAACCAGGGCGACGCCGCCGCCTGGAACAACGCCTTCCTCGGCCGCCGCGCGGCTGGCGTGCATCGCATCCTCGACGCGAGCCTTCCTCTCCTTCATCTCCGCCTCGGTGGCCGCGCCGACGTTGACGACGGCGACGCCGCCGGCGAGCTTGGCCAGGCGCTCCTGAAGCTTTTCCCGGTCGTAGTCGGAGGTGGTGGTCTCGATGCGGTTCTTGATCTGATCGACGCGCGCCTTGATTTCCGACTGCTTGCCGGCGCCCTCGACGATGGTGGTGTTGTCCTTGTCGACCGACACCGACTTGGCGCGGCCGAGCATGTCGAGCTTGACGTTCTCGAGCTTGATGCCGAGGTCCTCGGTGACGGCCCTGCCGCCGGTGAGGATGGCGATGTCCTCCAACATGGCCTTGCGGCGGTCGCCGAAGCCGGGCGCCTTCACCGCGCAGACCTGGAGAGTGCCGCGCAGGCGGTTGATCACCAGCGCCGCGAGACATTCGGTCTCGACTTCCTCGGAAATGACGAGGAGCGGCTTCCCGGTGGTGGCGACCTGCTCGAGGACGGGAAGGAAATCGCGGAGATTCGAGATCTTCTTCTCGTGGATCAGGACGTAGGCGTCCTTCAGCTCGCTGGTCATATTGTTGGGGTTGGTGACGAAGTAGGGACTCTGGTAGCCCTTGTCGAAACGCATGCCCTCGACCAGGTCGACCGTGGTCTCGGTGGTCTTGCCTTCCTCGACCTGCACCACGCCGTCGGCGCCGACCTTGTCCATGGCCTGGGCGATGATGTCGCCGATGGCCTTGTCGTTGTTGGCGGAGATGGCGGCGACCGAGGCGATGTCCTCGACCTTCTTGCAGGGCCTGGCCATCTTCTTCAGGTTTTCGACGATGGCCTCGACGGCCATGTCTACGCCGCGCTTGACCGCAACCGCGTCGGCGCCGGAAGCGACCGCCTTCATGCCGCCGGTGAAGATCGCCTCGGCCAGGATGGAGGCGGTGGTGGTGCCGTCGCCGGAGACGTCGCCGGTCTTGCTCGCGACTTCCTTGATAAGCTGCGCGCCCATGTTCTCGAACGGATCGTCGAGCTTGATCTCCTTGGCGACGGTGACGCCGTCCTTGGTCAGTCCGGGGTTGCCGAATCCCTTCTCGTAGATAACGTTGTGGCCTGTCGGCCCGAGGGTGGACTTCACCGCCCGGACCAGCTTGTTGACGCCGGCGAGTATCTTCTGCCGCGCATCCTGGCCATATATCAGTTGTTTTGCTGGCATTGTTGTGCTCCTGAATCCCAAGCTTATTGGAAATTAATTGACAATTGACGATTAACCAAGAACAGTTATCCGGTTGTTTTCGATGTTTTCATTCATTGTCAATTAAATCTTCGCCAAAATGTCGTTTTCGCGCATGATCAGCAGTTCCTCACCGTCGACCTTCACTTCGGTGCCGGAGTATTTTCCGAAAAGCACGGTGTCGCCGGCCTGCACATCGGGGGTGGCGCGGACACCGGAATCGAGCTGCTTGCCGGGACCAACCGCGACGACTTTGCCGCGCTGGGGCTTTTCCTTGGCGTTGTCGGGGAGAATGATGCCGCCGGCCGTCTTTTCCTCGGCCTCGAGACGCTTCACCACAATCCGGTCGTCCAGCGGGCGGAGCTTCACCGCGTCGCCGCATCCGCAACCGCCCTTGTCAGCCTTCTTGGACATTCTACTGTTCTCCTCTTTTCAAGTATATATTCGTCGGTAAAATCGACTGTTCTTTTCGTCAATAATCCATGTCGTCCATGTCGTGGTTGTGGCCGCACGAGCCGCCGCGGCAATTGTCGCAGTCCTCCTTCTTCGGGGCTTCCGCGATCATGCAGTCGGTGCACAGGAGGAGGCCGGCGACGGACGCGGCGTGGCGAAGGGCGGTCACGACCACTTTGGCGGGATCGAGAACGCCCATTTCGCGCAGGTCGCCGAATTGGCCGGTGAGCGCGTTGTAGCCGAAATCCCCCTTGTTCGACTTGACCTTGCGGGCCGCGACCGCGCCGTCGGCGCCGGCGTTGTCGGCGATCTGGCGCAGGGGAATTTCCGCCGCCTTTTTCACGATTTCGACGCCGATCGCCTCGTCGCCCTCGAGCTTCAGGCCCTTGAGCGCCTTGTCCGCCGCGCGGATCAGCGCGACGCCGCCGCCGGGGACGATGCCGCCCTCGATCGCGGCGCGGGTTGCGTGCAGCGCGTCCTCGAAGCGGGCCTTGACTTCCTTCATTTCGGTCTCGGTCGCGGCGCCCACATTGACCTGCGCGATGCCGCCGGCCAGCTTGGCCAGGCGCTCCTGGAGTTTTTCGCGGTCGTAGTCGGAAGTGGTCGCTTCAATGTCCCTGCGGATCTGCTTCACGCGGGCCGAGACGTCGGCGGCGGAACCCGCGCCCTTGACGATGGTGGTGTTGTCGGCGTCGACGACCACGCGCTGGGCGCGACCGAGATCCCGCATGGCGACCTTGTCGAGCGGGATGCCGAGATCCTCGAAGATGGCGCGGCCGCCGGTCATGATCGCGATGTCCTCGAGCATGGCCTTGCGGCGGTCGCCGAAACCGGGGGCCTTCACCGCGCAGACGTTGATGATGCCGCGCATCTTGTTGACCACCAGGGTGGCGAGGGCCTCGCCGTCGATGTCCTCGGCGATGACGAGAAGCGGGGTGCTGGACTTCGAGACGGACTCGAGGAGGGGCACCAGATCCTGCGCGTTGGAGATCTTCTTTTCATAGATGAGGATGGCGCATTTTTCGAAAACGCATTCCATGCGCTCGGGGGAGGTGACGAAGTGGGGGGAGAGGTAGCCGCGGTCGAACTGCATGCCCTCGACGATGTCGATGGCCGTCTCGGTGGACTTGCCCTCCTCGACCGTGATTACTCCGTCGGCCCCGACTTTTTCGAACGCGTCGGCGAGTATCTTGCCGATGCGCACGTCATTGTTGGCGGAGATCGCCGCGACGGCGGCGATGTCCGCCTTCTTGCCCTTGATCGGCGTGGCCAACTTTTCAATTTCCGTGGAGATCGCCTTGACAGCCTTGTCGATGCCGACCTTCAGGGCCATCGGATTCGCACCGGCGACCACGTTCTTCATGCCTTCGACGACAATCGCCTCGGCAAGAACGGTGGCCGTGGTGGTGCCGTCGCCGGCTTTGTCGGATGTCTTGGACGCAGCCTCCTTCACCATCTGGGCGCCCATATTCTCATACTTGTCAAGGAGTTCGACCTCCTCGGCCACGGAAACGCCGTCCTTGGTAATGGTCGGGCTGCCCCAGGACTTGTCCAAAATGGCGTTGCGTCCCCGGGGACCCATGGTTACCTTTACCGCCTGCGCCAATTTCTTGACCCCGTCGCGCATTTTCACGCGGGCTTCGGCGGCGAACACCAGCTTCTTGGCTGCCATAATTGCATTCCTCCTAGCCTATCATGGAAAAACAACTGTATAAGACTAAAGATTTGGACCATAAAACAACCGATGAAGCCTGGGCAAGGCTCCATCTAGTGATTAATATTGCAAAAATCCGGCCAAAAACAAACGCACCGGGCCATTTTAGCCCGGGCATCGTCCCATCCTTAACTAGTCGCACATAACAACAGTAAATTCAAGTAATTGGAAAAACAGAAAAACCGTCCGGCGAGTTGTTAAGAAAAATTAAAAATCCCGTTTGTTATGATAATATGTCATTCTGACCCAACAAATCCCGCTATACGCCCAATAATGTCCGACGCCGACCATACAGCCCCCGCCAGGACGCGGCTCCGCTTCCAACCGCCGGTTAATCGGTTGCGGTCACCGCATCCCAGATCCCGACATAAGCCGCGTCGCCATCGCCCAAATCGCGAATAACCTCGCATTTCGCAATGATGTCGGGCGACACGTCGAAGGTCGGATTGTTCCGTATTTCGTCCGGCAGCATGTCTATGGCCGCCGGGTTGGGCATATAGTACAGAATGCCTTCCATGTTCATGGCCGCGATCCGGGGGTCGAGCATGTGGTTTATGAAGGCGTGCGCCAGTTCCAATTTTTTCGACTCCGCACGGATGACGAAATCGTCGGAAGTGATAACCGAGCCCTCGCGGGGAACAAGGAATCCGATGTCCGGATTCGAACTCATCAGCTGCGCGACGTCGCCGTTGTACCCGTGCGCGGCTAGCAACTCTCCCGAAGCGAGGCCGAGATGCGCCTCGTCGATCTCGAAGCGCGCCAAGTTGCGCTTCCATGATTGGAGCAGCCGTTCCGCCGCCGCGAGTTCGCCCTCGTCCAACGTATTGAGGCTGTAACCGAGGAACTTCAACGCCGCGCCGATCGTCTCGCGCATATCTTCGAGCATGGTCGTCCTTCCCCCGAAGCGGGGATCGGCGAACACGCTCCACGAGTCGTCAAGCCCGGGCAATTCACGCGCGTTATAACCAATCCCCGATACGGTGCGGGTATAGGGGACGCTGTAGCGCATATGCGCGTCTTCGGTGAGATGGAGGAACTCGGGATCGATGTTCAAGATATTGGGTATGAGCGAGTGATCGAGCTCGACCAGCAACCCCTCCTTGCGCATCCTGGAACTCATATACGAGGATGGGGTTATGATGTCGTAGGCGTATTTCCCGTCCACCACTTCCTCGTACATCGCCTCGTTTGAATCGAACAGGTCGATGGCGACGTTGCAATTGAACGCATCCTCAAATGCGGCGAGGGCGCCGTGATCGAAATAATCCGACCAGGTGAACACATGCAGCACGTCCCTATCCGCCCCCGCCGCCAGCGGGGACGTGGCGCACAGGACGGCAACCGTCAGGACGCCCGACCATAGCCGGCGCATCGCCACCTCCCCTACTCTTCAGCCTTGACCATGTCCCATATTTTGACGTACAGGGCGTTGTCCGCGCCCAGGTCGCGGATCACCTCGCACTTGGCGAGGACCGCGTCGGGCAGGGCGAACGCGGGGCTGTCGCGGAACCCGGAATCCAGCATCTCGACCGCCGCCGGATTGGGCATATAGTAGAAAATGCCCTCCATGTTCCTGAGCGCAACCTCCGGATCCAGCATATAGTTGATGAAAGCGTGCGACAATTCGGGATTCGCCGCGCCCTTGAGAATGACGAAGTCATCGGAGGCGAGCGACGATCCCTCCTCCGGCACGAAAAATCCGATGCCCTCGTTCTCCTCCATAATGAGGGCCACGTCGCCGTTGTAACCGTGAATGACGTGGAACTCGCCAGAACCAAGGCCTATCTTCGCCTCGTCCACCTCGAATTTGGCAAGATTCCTTTTCCATCCGAGAAGAAGTTTTCCGGCCTCCTCCAACTCCTCCTCGTTCGTGGTATTGAGGCTGTACCCGAGATGCTTGAGCGCCGCGCCGATCGTTTCGCGAAGATCGTTGAGCATGGTCATGCGCCGCGACAGATCGTCGCGGGCGAAAATCCCCCATGATTTCTCTACGACCTCGCCCAAGCGCTCCCTATTGTAACCGACGCCAGACACCGTTCGCGTATAGGGAACGCTGTAGGCCAGCTCCGGATCCTCGGTGAGAGCGGTGAAGGCGCGGTCCATATTGACGAGATTCGGCAGCAGCGAATGATCCATGGGAACCAGCAGGTCCTGCTTCCGCATGACCGCCGACATGTACGAGGACGGGGTGATAAGATCGTATCCGCCCGCCCCGGCCTTGATTTTCGCGTACATCGCCTCGTTCGAATCGAAGTAATCGATCGATACGCGACAGTCGTACCTATCCTCGAAGGCGGCGATGACGTCGGGATCGAAGTAGTCCGACCAAGTATAGATATGCAACACCCGCTCGCCCGCCGGGACGAACGCCGCGCACGCAATAAAAAAAACGCCGGCGATCACGGCGAACCATGCCTTGTTTTTCATGATATGCCTCCCGTCCCCGCCGCTTTTCACGGGCGGCTCCAGCCGCCGCAGCCACAACAGCACCAGTATCGGCATTTTCCTGGGCAACGCAACGCCGTAAGCGGATTTTTCCTCGCGGGAGGCGTGATACCGCCGACCACGTAATAATTACCGACGGAAAATGGAACCCCAGGAAACTTTGGAGAGAATCAAACGGCGGTTTGTTTGTTTCTCTCCAAAAGCCTACTCTCTCCAAGGTCAAAAAAGCATTTGCCTTGTAAATTACGGATTTGGTTGATATTTCTGAAACGGGGCAAAAATACCGCACCGTAAATGCATCATTTCTCCGGAATTTTCCTGAACCAAACCCAATAATTGGTCGATCAACTAGTATCGGAGACATACGACATTGGTTGATTCGCTTTGGGGAGAAGGAAGATGATTACAGAAAACGCCAAAATAATAGCCATGATCGCGGGTGGGGTCCTCTGCGTGGCGGCTGCGGTGGGTTGCTGCAACACCCGGACCGATTTATCGGCGCCGCCGCGCAAAGCGCCCGCCTACGCCAACAGATACCGCCAGGTGCGCGGCGCCGACGGGAACCTCGTGTACAGCATCGGCTCCGGCGCGACCGCGAACTCCTACGCCATAAGCCTGACCGGGCGGTGCAACCCGGCGCCGTGCGAACCATCGCGCAATTGGCCGGCCCCATGCGAAAACGGGACGAAAGTCGCCGACAAGCGGGAACCCGCGGGAAGGCGGCGGGATTGTCCGCCTACCCCCCCGGCGATTCAGGCAAAGTTTTCCGCAACGTCCGCCGTCGCCGCCACGCCGCCGGCCGTCGCCGGGTGCGCCACCGCCGCCGGAAGTTACGATTGGCTGGTCCTGGGAAGCGTCGCCTGCGACCCCACGGACGCTCTCGGCGCCTGCTACACCCTCACCGAAGAGGAAGCCGCCTCCGGGCCCACGATCTACGTGCCGAACGCCGGATCGCTCGACACGCTGTCCGGCTTGAGCCGCGCCGACAACGACCTGGTGCCGGAAAACGTCGAGGCGGCATCGCCGAAAGCGGATGTCGAAACCGCCCCGCCGGCGAAAGCCGCCGGGAAACCGGTCGTCGAAACCGCCCCGCCATCGGAAATGACGGCGGAAGCCGCCAAGATACCGGCCATTGAGCCGATCGTTGAGCCGGTTGCCGAGACCGCGGTCGAGACGCCGGGGACGGAAATTCAGCTTCCCCCGCCGCCCGCCGACGCCGCTTCGATCCTTCCGGCGGAAACGACCGAAGCGCCGGCGGCGCCGATCGATATGCCGCCGGTCTTCCGCAAGGGCGCGACCGAAGCCGCCGCCGAAGAGGTGCTGTCGAGAATCGGGAAGGTCGAAAGCATCGACGCCCTCAGCCCGGTGGAATTGCCGCCCGAACTGTGAAACTTGGCACATAAAATATCAATCCACTTTTTCGACGACCGGGAAGTCCGCGCCGTTTGGGACGATGAAAAGTCCAAATGGTGGTTTCCCGTTGTCGATATTGTCGGCATCTTGCGCGACGAGAGCGCTTATGACTCATCTTCTACAGTTGTGAGGGATTTTTTTGGTGGCAGAATTTATAACCTGTTGGGGAGGTTATGGTTGGTTTTGACGGCTTCTCGAAAACGGTAAAAACGTAGTGCCACGTTTTA
>JAISXA010000259.1 GCA_031270685.1 Planctomycetota bacterium | reverse complement strand
GCCGCCCCCTCCACCCCATCGCCATCGGCATCGGCCCAGCCTAAAGTGCGACCGAAGCCGATGGCGACGGGGTTCCGGGGGCTCAAAGCCTCGTTGTATGCGGTAACGCATCTTATGCTTTTACGGCAACGGGTTAAGCAGTGGTTTGTGATAGTGGACTTTTGGAGAAAATCAAACAAACCGCCGTTTGATTCTCTCCAAAGTTTCTTGGGTTTACATTTTGCGTCGGGAATTATTGCAAGGTCGGCGATATCGCCCGACAGGGCGAAAAATCAACCCATTGGTCCGTAAGCAGTAACATCTTTGGAGGAAATCGGGTGGTGGTTGGCCCGATTTTCTCCAAAAGTCCACAGTGTTGTAAAATCATGGTTTTCTTCGAAGGAAATTGTCCTTGGGACAGACATACAAGTGTATGTCCGCATGCTCGATTTCTCCAGAGAAACAGACCCTGTCCGACGACGTCGCCATCCTTCAGGGAATGGTGCATGATCTTTCCGGCAAGCTTGAAAGTTCCCCGCAGACCATCGAGCGGCTCAAGCACGAGCTGCTCTTGCTGCGGCATTGGCGTTTCGGCCGGAAGTCGGAGAAGCTGGAGTATAACGGGCAACTATGTCTGTTCGGCGACGCCGTAGTGGAGGAGACGACTCCTCCCGCCGAGCCAGAACCGCTGCCGGCGGAGGCGAAGCGGAAGGGGCATGGCCGCAAGTCCATTCCTTCCGATCTTCCGGTGGAGCGGGTGGAGATCGAGCCTTCCCCCGAAGAGTTGGTGCGCCGGCCCTGCGGAACGGAAAAGGTTCGCATCGGCGAGGAAGTGCGCAAGGAATTGGACTACAACCCCGGCAGCGTCTTCGTCCGCGAAATCGTCCGTCCGGCCTACGCCTGCCCGAAGGAATGTGAAGGCCAGGTGGTGGCGGCGGAGAACGCTCCTTCGTTCAAAAGGCCACTTTTGACGGGAAGGAGTTGTTCATGAACGAAGTTCTGACCGCGATCCGCGCGCGCCGCAGCGTGCGCAAGCTCAAGCCCGATCCGATCCCGGACCATCTGCGCGACCTCATCGTCGAGTCCGGGTTGTACGCCCCGAGCGCGAAAAACGCCCAGGCCTGGCACATCACCGTCGTCCAGAACCCGGGATTGATCGACAGGATCACGGCCGAGGTCAAGGCCGCGATCATACGCCGCAACGTCGAGCGCTATATTCCCCTCGCGAACAATCCCGAATACACGGTCAATTTCGGCGGATCCACCTTCATGATCCTGTCCATCGATCCCGCCGCGACGCCGTGCCCGGCGGAAGACACCGGCGCGGCGCTCGAAAACATGTTCCTGGCAGCGCATTCGTTGGGCATCGCCAGTTGCTGGATCAACCAGCTCGGCCCGGTCGCCGACGATCCGGCGATGCGGGCGCTCCTGACCGGGCTCGGCGTTCCGGGGCGGAACGTGATTTTCGGCTGCGCGACGTTCGGGTACGGCGCGACCGCCGCGCCGGCCGTGCCGCCGCGCAAGGAGGGGACGGTCAACATCGTGAAATAAGGGTCTGTCGGGCGGGGGGATGGACTTCCCGGACGCGGTTCAGGTTTTCAATGCCGTTTCGAGACGCCGAAGGTGACGCCATTCGTCCTCGGCCAGCTTATGGAATACGGGCTTGACTCCGGGCACGATGGTCCGGTCGGCGAGGGACTGGTAGAATTCGGCGGAAGCGCGTTCGTGCTCGATAAGGTTTTCCACCGCGTTCCGCATCCATTCGCCGCCGCCGGGCGTGGGGGATATCTCCGATCCGACCGCGCGCGGCGGCGGGCATTCCGCCGTCAACCGCAGCGACCGGCCGGGTTCGCGATTGGCGAGTTCGGCGATCCGGGCGTGGTGGCGATCCTCCTCGGAGGCGAGGGATTCGAGCAGCGCCGCGAGGCGGGAATCGGGAATGCACGCGCCGAGGCGCCGATAGCGGTCGCCGGAGGCGGATTCGAAATTCAGGGCCGCCTGGAGCGCAAGCCGCGCGAGATAGCCCGGCGTCTCCTCCGCTTGGACCGCTTCGCCGAACGGCGCCTTTTCCGCATCTTCCGGCCGGCGGTATGAAGCGTAAACATTGTACAATATGACTGTGCCGAAAACGAGGAAAAGGGCGCCCGACGCGAACTTGATGTAGCGTTCGTCGGGGATGAGCGACTTGAGGAGATCGCCGAAAAAGACGGCGATCAGCGTGGACACCACGAGCGCGGACGAGGCGGCGAGAAACACCACCCAGCGCGTCGAAGATCCGGCCGGCCCGCCGCTCGCCCTCGCCATGGCGGCGAGTTGGGTCTTGTCGCCGAGTTCGGCGAGAAAAATGAGGATGAATGTTCCGCTGAACAGCCGCCACCATTCCATCGCTTTCCCTTCCGCTTAAAGAATGCCCCGAACCTCCAATTCTCCACGCAAGCGTTCCGCCCCGGCGAAGACGATGCCGGCCATGCCGGCGTTTCGCGCGCCTTCGACGTTTTCGGGCAAGTCGTCGATGAACAGGCACGCCCCGGGCGGCGCGTCCGCGTTGCGCGCCGCCTCCCGGTACGTTTCGGGCGCGGGTTTCAGAAACCCGACCTCGAAGGACAAGGTCGGCCTGGCCGCCCGGCGCAACCGGGGCAGCAAGGCCAACGCTTTCCGCCAATGCAGGGAATCCGTGTCGGAGAGGATTCCCACGCGAAAACGCTTTCCGACGTTTTCAAAAATGTCCTCCATTCCCGCGATCGGGGCGAAAAGGTCGCTCCAGGCCTCGACGAAATCGGCATACGCCAAGCGGAGGCCGAAGCGGGCGCGGAGCGATTGGTGAAACCGTTCCGGCGTCATCCTGCCGGTCATGTGCGCAATCACTTCCGGTTCGCGCCAGTAGACGCCGAAGGCCTCTTCGGGCCGGATTCCCATGGCAAGCATGAGGGCGGAGAATTTCGGCCGGAACGGGTCGATGGACAGCATGACCCTGCCCAGGTCGAAGATGACGGCCTCGATTGGCGCCATTCGCTACTCCATATACGTATCGTCAGGGGTTCCGCTCTCGCGCAGGTATATGCTCCCCGCGTCCGAGGCGACGCCGATCGGGAGAACCGGGCCCTGGACGGTGCGGACGCGGCCGTCGAAGAAAAGCACGTTGATGAAACGGCGGTCATGGTTGACGCCGGGGACGTACGGTCCGCGCGATTTGTCGCTTTTGTCGGCGACCACAACCTTGTTGTAAGCGTCCGTCGGGTGGATGTCTCCGGTCATGCTGTAGGAAAGCTGACCCGGCGAGGTGAAATCCTCCCCCGGCGCGGGCGGCGGTTCCAGATTCCCGTCCGCCGGGCAGCGGAAGACCTCCACATCGCGGATGACCCCGTTCCCCTTGTCCCAGAGGGCGTTCAGCCCGGGTTCGATCGCATAACGGTTGCCCGGGAGGGGGGTCCCGTCCCCGGAATTGCAATACCCGGACATCCCCTTGCCGGGCGGCAACGCGTAATCGTGCTGTTTCGACCACTCCGCGATGCCCTCGCCGATCCTTCGCAGATTGTCGAGGCATTTGAGCCGGTTGGCGTTGTCGCGGTATCGAAGGTAAAGCGGCCGCAATGCGCCGAACAGTGACAGGAGGGCCGCCGCCGCGAGGATTCCCTCCATGACGAACGCCCCGCGACGGTTCATTCCCGTCCCTGTTCCGGTCATGCGCATCCGCTCCCTGGTTCAAGTCGGCTTTTAAAGGAAATCGGGCCAACCGCCGCCCGATTTCCCTTAAAGACTGAAGTTCGCATCCAAGTATACCAGGATTTTGTCCCGGGGACAAGGCGACTCCCGGCCCGATCCCGGCGCTCCTCCCGGCTAACGCCTTTTTTCCCGGACCGATTCGTGATATACTGGAAATGGCGGCCGGGTGCCCCGAAATTTTGAAGGAAATCCAGCGGCGATTTGTTTGGCTTTCCCCGAAAGTCCACTTTGCGAGAATGGAACCATGGTGGAATTCAGCAAGTATTTGTCGCGCGACCGGGTGGCGGTTCTTGATGGAAAAAACAAGCGCCAGGCGATCGACGGTACCCTCGAACTGTTGCGCCATTCGCCGAACGTGGCTGATTTTTCCCGCGTGTCGTCGGCGATTTGGCAGCGGGAGGAAGCGCTGGCGACCGGCCTCGGCCTGGGCATAGGCACGCCGCACGTCCGAATCTCGGCGGTGCGCTACCCCACCGCCGCCTTGGCCGTGCTGCGGAAGGGCGTCGATTACGGGAGCCTCGACAGCGCCCTGGTCCGCCTTATCCTTCTTGTCGCCATGCCGGAGGAGAGCCAGACCGAATGGCTGAAATATCTCGCCCGGGCTTCCGCGATCTTCTCCGACGACGGCATGCGGCATAAATTGTTTTCAGCCCCCGACGCGAACGCGTTGTGGGATTTGATCAAGGACCGCTGACCATGGCGGACTGGTATTTTCGCAATTCCCAAACGAACAGTGTGAAGGCGTGTCCGGAATGCGGCAATCTGGTCCGCGCGGACCAGGAGTTCTGCCCCTACTGCGCCCGGCGACTCGGTCCGGAGCGGGGCGCGCGCGGATGGCTCAAGCGAGCGCTTGCCGCGCCCGCCATCGCCACCAAAGGTCTTATTGGGGCGATCGCCGTTTTTTTCTTCCTGCAATCCCTCACCGACATGCTTCTCCCCGCCTCCCTGAAATCGGATGCGTACGGCGGCCTGTTGGGATTGTCATCCGCGTATCCGGCGACCTATGCGCTTCTCGGCGCGAACCATCCCCGTTTCATCCTTGAATATGGACAGGTGTGGCGCTTTTTCACCAGTTGCCTGCTGCATTTCGGGTTTATCCATATCCTTTTCAATTGCTGGGCCTTGTGGGATCTCGGCAGGATTGCGGAAAAGTTGTGGGGCGCGCGGCAGGTGTTCGCCGTGTTTGTGCTCACCGGCATCTGCGGGAGCGCGGCCAGCTTCGCCTGGAACGGGCTTGTTCTCCATCGCCCCGTCACCTCGGCCGGCGCGTCCGGCGCGATTTGCGGCATTCTGGGCCTGTTTCTGGGAACCTATTACCGGAACCGCTTCCATTTGGGGCAAATTCTCGGAGCCAATCTCGTTCGCTGGGCCGTGTATATCATTGTTTTCGGGCTGGTCATGCAGGCTGACAACGCCGCCCACATCGGAGGCATGATTTCGGGCGCCGCGTTCGGCTACTTCCTCGTTCCCGCCGCCCGCGCCCGGCGCCCGGCGCTCGATGCGAAAATCTGGACCGGCCTGGCCGTTTTCGCGCTGGTCGTGGCGGTTGTTTGCCTCGCATTCATGGGCGCCTATTATGTCCCGCACCTTTTCGAGAGGAGAATTCCATGAGCAAGCTTGAAGCGGTTGAAAGCCGGGACGCCCCCGCCGCCGTCGGTCCCTATTCGCAGGCGATCGTTAGCGGCGACCTCGTCTTCACCTCCGGCGGCCTGCCGATCGATCCGGCCGCCAAGGCTATGCCCGAAGACGTCAAGGACCAGGCCAGGCAGGTTCTGACCAATCTCAAGGCGGTGCTCGCCGCCGCCGGGACAGGCATGGACAAGGTGGTGAAGGCGACCGTTTTTCTCGCCGACATCAAGGATTTCGCCGCCGTCAACGAGGTGTACGCCTCCTTTTTCGCCAAACCCTTCCCCGCCCGCAGCTGCTGCCAGGTTTCCGCGTTGCCCATGGGCGCCCGGGTGGAAATCGAACTGATCGCGACGAAATAACCGCTTTCAATGCGTGGGCTTTCGCAACCCGGGCGTTCAAACCGCCGAAGGCCCGAGTTGCGACCATCACGATCCTTGCGGCACAGGCGTTCTCGTTTTTTGCGAAACGGCGATTGCCGCTTTAATCGCCGTTTCGCAAAACCGCGGTCAATACTCGATTCCCGGTTCGGCGGGTATGCCCTGATCGTAGGCGTGCTTGAGGTTCCGGATGTCGCTGACCGTGTCGGCCGCGGCGATCAGTTTGGGGCTTGCGCCGCGACCGGTCAGAATCGCCGCCTGGTCCGGCCGGAGCGACCGCAGGAAGGAGACGGCCTCGTCCTCCTCGATCATGCCGCGCGCGACGATGCCGCATAGCTCGTCCAGCACGATCAGGTCGAAGCCGGGCGCGCGGGTTTTGGCCTGCTCGAACAGCGCCCGGGCGGCCCGGACGTGTCCGGGAAAGCGCGGGTCGTCGGGCTTGGGCGTCATGCCGTGGTCGCCCGTGACGATGGCCAGGTTGGGCAGGGTGGAAAGGATGTCGATCTCCCCGCTGTGCGCCGCCTTGGCGAAACGGACGAGAAGCGCCTTTTTGCCGTATGCCAGCGCGCGCATCAGCGTGCCGGTCGCGGCCGTCGTCTTGCCTTTCCCGGGACCGGTGATGACGAGGATCCGCGCGCCGCGCCGGTTCACTTTCCGCCGCCGTTCCAGAAGGTCGCGCCGGGCTCGAGCATCCAGGTATGGGCCGGATCGTCTATGCGCGTCTTTTCCCACGGATTGCCGGGAAGGTGGCGGATGCCCCAGACGTAGCAGCAGGCGTAGCCGGGCGCCATGACCATGGGATGCGGTTTTTTGGTGATGACGGCCAGCCCGTTGTTGCGGATCCGGACCACCTCGTCGTCCACCCAACCGGCGCCGAAGCCCTGGTCCTTCTCGAAGTGATAAAAATACACTTCGGGCTGCGGGTGGGAGTGCGGCGGATAGCTGGACCACTTGCCGGGAAGATTGACCACTTCTCCCAGGACCATGTTGGAATGCGGCGCGTTTTCGTAATCGAAGCTGGTGCGGACGTCGCGCTCGCACGCGCCGCCGCACTCGCCGCCCGCGCCCCGGCGCCAGGTGTCGGTCTGGTCCGGCGTATAAAGATGGGTCGGATATTTCCGCCCGTTCGCGGTTTTCTGCACAAAGACCTTGCACTTGTCGACGGCGGCGAGGGAGCTTGTCGAACCCGCCGCCTGGAGCAGACAATAAGTGCCGTAGTCGAAGGGGTTGGGGCGGTGCATCGCGGCCGTTTTCCCGTCGAATTCGGCGACGGCCTTTCCTTGCAGAAGGATCCAGGCAACCTCCTTCGTCTCCTCGTGGAAGGTGTGGGCGTCGCCGGGCTCCATGAGCAGGACTCCGACGTCCATCATGCTGCCGTATCCGTTTTCGACCTCTTCCCGGGTGTACTCGTTGTACCCTCGCCGCAATGTCTTTTCGATGTACATGGCGCTTTTCCTTTGCCTGCGGCCGCACGCGGGGATCGCCCCGGGACTGGAAAGGATGCGCGGCCGGGAATGCCGGCGGTCACGGCAAACCGGGCCAACCGCGGCCCGATTCACCGTAAAGATCCAACCGCAGCCGTTCCGATGGATTGTTTTTCGTCAACTCGAAGGATCGCCTAGCGCCTGCGCCCCGGGCGGTCGTCGTCCACGAGATTGTCGATGATATTGCCGATCGCGGCGCCGAGCGAGTCCTTGCGCGGAGGCGCCGGGCGCGAGGGGGGCGGCGGCGGCGGAGTCGGGCGCGGCGGGGGGCGGTGGCCGTTGGGGCGGCCGGGGCGGTCAGCGTAGCGGAAGAGCTGGGCGGTGGTGCGCTGGCGTCCGTCGTCGACCGTGCCGAACAACCCGATCCGGTTGCGGCTGGTCCGCGTTTCCAGGGTAAGCCGGGTGGTGCGGCCGTCCCGCATCTTGATTTCCAGCGTCTCGTGGTCGCCTTCTATGCGCCAGTCGTCGTCATCGTCGAAGGCAAGGCTGATCCGCGACGAGTCGCCGGGAAGGTAAATGTCGCCGCCGGAGCGATGCGCGAACGTCAGGCGGTTACGGCGGTAATCGACGTCGATGGCGTATCCGCGATCGTCATTGTTCGTGATCTCGAGGACGCTGTCCCGGCGCCCGGGGGGCGGGCGGCGTCTGCCCGGTCCGTGCGGACGGGAGATCCGGAACTGGCCCGCATCCGCGAAGGCGGCGGCCGCCATCACTGCGAGCAAAGCGAAACAGAGTGTCTTTTTCATGCCTGCCTCCTGTTGAAGTCGGTACCCTCGCATGCTGCCGGCGCCACGCCATCGGGTTTGCGCCCCCTGCGGCGGCGGCCAAAGCGTTGTCGTCGCAATACGGTCAATTTCGGGCAAACCCTTACGTCGACGCCCTCCTGGTCAGGCCCCGGTTCAGCAACTGCTGGATGCTGATGAAAAGGAACAGAAGCGCGCCGATGAAAATCTTCGCCCACCAGTTGTTCAGGTTGCCGTGGAAGGTGATGAGCGTCTGGATAAGGCCGAGGATGAGCACGCCCATCAGCGTTCCCGGCACGCCGCCGACGCCGCCGGTGAGCAGGGTGCCGCCGATGACGGTCGCGGCGATGGCGTCCATCTCGAGACCGACGAACAGCGAGGAGTTGCCGGCCTGCATGTAGAAGGTCACCACGCAACCGGCGGCGGCGGCGCAAAATCCCGAAAGCGCGTAGATCTGAATTTTCATCCTGTCCACCGGCACGCCCATGAGGCGGGCCGACGCTTCGTTGGAACCGATGGCGTAGACGTAGCGCCCGAAGCGGGTGAACGCCAGCAGGAGCGTTCCCGCGACGACGAACAGGATGAAGCATTGCGCGGTGAGCGGCAGGCTCACCCCCTTGCGCACGTAATTCTCCAGTCCCAGGTAATCGCGCAGGATGGCGGACAGCGGAATCGACAGCCCGCGGACGGTTTCGGAATAGAAGGGGTGTTTTATGGCCAGGTTGGTGTCGTTGATGATGTAGCCGACGCCGCGTGCGAAGAACATGCCCGACAGGGTGACGAGATATGGATGCAGGTTGAAGAAGGAAATGAAAAACCCCTGGGCGGCGCCGAAAACCGCTCCCATCGCCACCGCCGCGGCCATGGCCTGGAGCGGGTGCCAGCCGTGCAGTTCCGGATTCACCATTTGCGCGATGAAGATGGTGGTGCAGGCGATGACCGAGGCGACCGAAAGGTCGATGCCCCCGGAAATGATGACGATGGTCATTCCCACCGCCGAGATGCCGGTGAAGGAGTTGTCGCCGAAAAGATTCACGATGACCCTCAGGCTCAGGAAGTTGGGGAAGACGGCGGCGCCGAATCCGTACAACAACAGCAATACGAAGGCGGTGACGGTCAGCGTCAGGTAGCGGCGATTCATGGTTTCTGGTCTCCCAAGACAAATCCGGGCAAAGTCCGCTTTTTCAGCTCCCGCTCAGGCCGTCTGGTGGCGGGCGGCGAGGCGGCGCTTCACCCGCTCCGACTGGAGCACGCACACCAGGAGGATGACCAGCGCCTTGAAAACCGGCGCCACCACCGGCGAAACGCTCTTGGCGTACATGGTGGTGGTGAGGGCCTGGATCAGGATCGCGCCGATTACCGAGCTGGCGAGGTAGAAGCGGCCGCCCATCATGGAGGTGCCGCCGATCACCACCGACATGATGGCGTCGAGTTCGAGGTAGAGACCGATGTTGTTGGCGTCGGCGGAGCGGATGTTCGAGGTTTGGACCAGGCCGGCGATGGCGGCGCAGAGGCCGCAGAACACGTAGGCCAGGAACTTGATGGAGCGGGCGGATATTCCGGCGCGGCTGGACGCGACCTCGTTGTCGCCCACCGCCTCGATCATGAAGCCGACCGCCGTCTTTCTGGTGAAAAGCCAGGTCAGCGCGAACAGCGCCAGCATGAGGATGAACGGGAAGGGTATGACCAGGAAGCCGTTGCCGATATAGGTGAGAACCGGATTGTTGAAAATGATGATCTGCCCATCGGTGATGAGTTGCGCGACTCCCCGCCCGGCGACCATGAGGATCAGGGTTCCGACCATCGGCGGAATGCCCATGACCGCCACCAGAAATCCGTTCCAGACGCCCGCCGCCAAGCCGAGGCCGAGGGCGGCGAGAACGCAGTACGCGGGCGCCACGTCGTGCTGGCGGGTAAGGGTGGCCATCATCGCCCCGGCTATGGCCATCACCGCGCCCACCGAAAGGTCTATGCCCTCAACCGCTATCACCAGGGTCATGCCGATGGCGAGAATGCCGACCTTCGATGCGTGGTTGATGATGTCCACGGGCACCCCGTAGAGATGCCCTTCGCGCCAGTCGAGGCGGTAGAACTGCTCGGTGGAGGCCAGGTTGAAGGCGAGCAACCCCGCCAGGGCGAGCAGCGGCCAGAAAACGACGTTCTTTTGTTTCCTGACCCAGTACAGGAGCGCGGCCAGGAGGATCCAAAATATCAATATGCCCGCGTAGCGCAACATAGTCATGACCCTCTCGTCGATGCCGACGGTATCGTCGCGCCCCCCTTGGACGCCCCCTCCCCCTCGCCCTCTTCCTTCGCCTGTTCGGCGATGACGCGGAGAATGTGCTGTTCGGAGAGGTCCTCCCCCGTCAACTCCGCGATCTTCTCGCGGTCGCGCAGGACCAGCACGCGCTGGCTGTTCCTGACCACCTCCTCCAGTTCGGAGCTGACGAGGAGGATGCTCATGCCCTCTTGGCGGAGCTTCTGGACAAGCCCCTCGATCTCCGCCCTTGCCCCGACGTCGATGCCGCGCGTCGGTTCGTCGAGGATGAGGAGCCGGGGATGGATGGCGAGCCAGCGGGCGATAAGCACCTTCTGCTGGTTGCCGCCGGAGAGATTCCCGACCTCCTGCTCGCGCGAGGGCGTCTTGATGTCCAGGGCTCTGATGAACTCGTCGGCGACTTCGTTCGCCCGGCGGTTGGGGATCTTTTTCCAGGGGCCCAGCTTCGCCTGCATGGCGAGGACGATGTTTTCCTTCACCGAAAGGTGGGGAATTATGCCCGAGACCTTGCGGTCCTCGGTAAGCATGCCGAAGTCGTGGCGCATGGCCTTCGCCGGCGAATCGATGCGGGTTTTCCTGCCGTCGACGTCGATCTCGCCCGAGTCGGCGGCGTCGACGCCGAAAAGCAGGTTGGCGATCTCGGTGCGGCCGGACCCGAGCAGGCCGGCGAGTCCGAGAACCTCGCCTTCGTGCATGTCGAAGTCGAT
>JAISXA010000131.1 GCA_031270685.1 Planctomycetota bacterium | reverse complement strand
TTGACCAGATAGGTGATGGTTTCAGCGCAACCTTGGGAACAATCGCTGCATTGCCCATATATCCGCTCTCCACAGGGCAACGAGCCGCTTCGGGACTGCTCATGCAAATCGCGGGCATTCCCCTGATAGGAGATGACCGACTTCAATCTCCTGTCCCGCACCTCGACTTCCGTGAGTTCCAGGTTTATAGCCATTGCTTCCTTTTTTCTTTATGGAATATTTTTAACATCATAAATTTGATTGGAAATATAATATAATAGTTGGCGCCTCATTGTCAATGTTTTTTTCTTTATAAAAGACAATAAATATCTGAAGTTTTGCAAAGTGGCGATTAAACCGCCAATCGCCACTTTGCAAAAACCGAAAACGCCTGTGCCGCAAGGGTTGTGATTTTTACCAATTGGGCATTCGGCGGTTTGAATGCCCAATTTGCAAAACTTCGGTTGCGCCTATATTTGATGATGAAACATCGCGGCGATTCCGTATACTATTCGGGTAGGGCATGAGCGTCGCCGCCGACGCGGGGCCGGCACGGCACGGCGGGTGGTTGATTGTTTTCACGGGAGAATGTCATGAACTGGAAAAGGGGCATGCTGGCGCTGGCGCTGGGCGCGACTCTTGCCGCTCCGACGATGGCGGCGGCGCAGATCACGTTCGCGCCGTTGCGCCAATCATACAGTCCGCCGCCGCTGGGCCGCAAACAGGGCTTTCTGGTCATTTCCAACCGCGACTGGATGGATTACGGTTTGACGATCGACTACAGCGGAGAAAAATTGTACTTGCACCGGCCGGGCATGGGCTACGGGACGGTGCAGATTCCATCCGGCGCCTCGATCACCATCGCCCTGCCCAAGGACAACTTCGACCTGTACGGCGACAGCGGCGAAGAGTTGCGGGTTCGCATCCGGGAAGGGAGAACGACCACGCTGTCCCTGGAGCCCGTCGGCTACGTCGGCAACACGGGTTTGGTGGGCGTCGTCAACGACGGCGACCGGACCCGCTCCGAAACGCTGTTTTACGAAGCGCCGTCGGTGGTGGTTCAACCCTCTCCCCCGCCGGTCATCGTAACCCCTCCCACGCGCCCGCCGGTGATCGTCGTGCCTCCCCGTCCGCCGGTGGTGGTGCGCCCCCCGCCGCATCGGCCGCCGCCGCACTGGCGGCCGCCGCCGCCGCCCCCGCATCGGCCGCGCCCGCCCAGGGACAGGAACAAGGGCTGGGGATTCTCGCTGTTTTTCGATTGATTTCCTTCAAAAGTCCACAAACAATCATCCGGTCGGAACAACTCCGACCGGATTTTTCATCCTCGGCGTCCCCGGCGGGGGAAAGATGCTTGACCGCGTTCACGGCCTTTCTATAATATTCACACCGGATGGCGAGCCGCGAACCGTCAAGGATTGCGGCTCGGTTGTTTTGTTGCGCCGTTTTCGCTCCCACTCCGGATGAATCGCCTTCGGCATCCGTCCCGCGAGCGCGGGAGGTCGTCGAATCGCGCCTAACCCGGCGCGGCGGGCGGGGTAGGCGTTTGCGCGGATATCTCTTCTGTCACCTGTGTTGAAAGCGAAGCCGTCATGGCGGAAAACAAAGAGGCAGCAACTGTCGATTCCACTCGGAAACTCGCGGATAAAGTGGCGGAGAAGGCTGATCGCATCAAGTATCTGGTCGTAGCCGCCATCGCGGTTCTGATCGCGTCCGCCCTGGTGATCGGTTGGGTGCGAAACGCCGGAAAGGCGCGCGACGCCGCCGCCAACAACGCGCTGTTCAAGGCGGAAATCGAGACGGTCGGAAAAATGCCCGACGAGGCCGTCGCCGTTTTCGGCAAGGTCATAGACGAATACGCCGGCCTGCCCGCCGCCGAACAGGCCCTTATTTCCCAATTCGCCCTCCTTTTCTATGCCAACCGGCACAAGGAAGCCGAAGCGCCACTGCGCGAACACCTGAAGAATTTCCCCGCCAGCGCTTTCGCGCCCCGGATCCGCCTCGCCCTTGGACAGACGCTTCTGCAATTGGGCGATATCGGGGGAGCGAAGCGCGAACTCGATTCGTTGCGGAACGGGCCGGTCGAGGTCGTTCCCGAGGCGCGTCTCTCCCTAGCCCAGGCCCTCGAGCGCGAGGCCGACGCCGCCGGGGACGACAAGGCCGAGTACGGGCGCCGCCTGGAATTGGCCCGCGAGGCGTATTTCGAAATCGTGAACCAGGCCCGGACGAGAACGTCGTTCTGGCCCCGTCCGATCGTTGAAAACGCGGAATTCTCGCTGTTGCTGGTGAACGACAAGCTGGCCGGATACCAGTACCGCAATCCGCTCCGCCCGGTTCCGCCGGAGGGGGGGGACTTCGTCGCCATCGACGAGCCGCCGGTCCCGGGTCCGTCCGGAGACGGACAGACCGATGCCGCGGCGGCCGGGGAGGAAGCGGCTCCGGCGGCGCCCGCCCCGGCGCCGATCGATGTCGGGGCGGTGCGCCCGCCCGCGCCCGCCGCGGAGGCGGAAGACCGGCCGGATGAAGAATAGCGCATTGTACTTGATCAAGGTTTTCGGCGGAGATCCGTCGAATTGAAGGAATGGGAGCAAAGAGAAGAACATGCCCAACATCAAATCCGCCAAGAAACGCGCGCGTCAAACCGTCAAGCGCACCGCCCGGAACCGCGTCCGCAAGGAACGCCTCAAAAAAGCGGTCAAGGCCTACCGCGCCGTGATCGGGTCCGGCGACGCCGACGCCGTGAAGGAAGAGCTCAGGAAGGCGACCCGGGCCGTGGACAAGGCCGGCGTCAAGGGCATTATCCGCAAGAACACGGTAAATCGGCGCAAATCGCGCCTGGCTAGAATGGCCAATCGTCTCGCCGCCGCCGGAAAATGATCCTGGCGCCGCGAATGCCGCGTTTCTCCCGCCGTTCGCGCGCGGAGCGCGGGATTCCGGAGTGTTTCGCGCAAGACATGCCGTCAAGCTGACTTTTAATTGAAGTTTTGCAAAGTGGCGATTAAACCGCCAATCGCCACTTTGCAAAAATCAAAACCGCTTGTGCCGCAAGGATGGTGATTTTTACAAATTTGGCATTCGGCGGTTTGAATGTCCAATTTGCAAAACTTCAGTTAAAGTTTCAGGGCGTTCGTTTCAACTACGCTTTTTTGCAACGTCGCCGGTTCGGGTCGAGTTGACGAAAAACAACCCATTGAAACGAAAGCGGTTGAATCTTTAAAAGTCGACCGTCAGGCAAGGCGTCGGGCGACGCGGTTCCCCGCTTTTCCGTGTTTCCACGGAAAAGCCACAGAAAGGCTTCACCCATGCCGCTCCTGGATGAAGTGGAAGCGCTCCGCAAGGAGGCGGAAAAGGCCATTCTCGCCGCCGCCGCCCGGGAAGACCTTGAATCCGCCCGGGTCGAATTCCTTGGCCGTTCGGGCAAGCTCAAGGATTTGATGGGCAGGATCAGGGAAGTGCCGCCCGAGCTGAAGAAAGCCGCCGGGCAGCGCCTCAATGCGGTCAAGTCCGGACTCGAGTCCCTGTTCGCCGACAGGAAGCGCGCGCTTTCCGCAGGCGAATCCGCGGCCCGGCCGCAACCCGATCCGACGCTCCCCGGCCGCACCCAGCCGCTGGGAACGATCCATCCGCTCACCCAGGCCCTCGAACGCTTCGCGGGCGTTTTCGAGCGCCTCGGCTTCACCGTGCGCCAAGGCCCCGAGATCGAGGACGCGTTCCACAATTTCGACGCCCTGAACATGCCGGACGACCATCCCGTCCGCGACCAGGCCGACACCTTCGTCCTCGAGGACGACGCCATTCTCCGCAGCCAGACCTCCACCGTCCAGATCCGGGTGATGGAGGAACACGTCAAGCGCTACGGCGGCGGCGCGGAGATGCCGCCGATCCGCATCGTCGCGCCCGGGCGCACCTACCGCCCCGACGCGGTGGACGCCACCCACCATTACAGCTTTTCACAGATCGAGGGTCTGGCGGTCGACCGCGGCGTGACCATGGCCGATCTCAAGGGTTTCCTCGGCATGTTCGCCCGCGAAACTTTCGGGCCGGAGGTCAAGACCCGCTTCCGCCCTTCCTTCTTTCCCTTCACCGAGCCTTCCGCCGAAATGGACGTGTCCTGCGTTTTCTGCGGCGGCAAGGGCTGCCGCGTCTGCAAGCGGCAGGGCTGGGTCGAATTGGGCGGCTGCGGCATGGTCGACCCGAACGTCTTCGACGCCGTCGGCATCGACAGCGAGCTGTTCACCGGCTTCGCCTTCGGCTTCGGCATCGAGCGCGTCGCCATGTTCATGCTCGGCGTCGACGATATCCGCCGTTTCACGGAAAACGACCTGCGCTTCCTCAGGCAATTCTGAAATGCTCGGGGGGGAAACATGATCCTTTCCTACAAGTGGCTTTGCGAATTGACCGGCGCCCGGCTCGACCCCGGGGAGCTCGCCGACCGCCTCACCGCCGTCGGCCTCAACATCGAGGAGGTCGGGGACGCCGGCTACGGCGACCACTACCTCGACGCCGACATCACCACCAACCGCCCCGACTGGCTGTGCCACCTCGGCGTCGCGCACGAGATCGCCGCCATCGGGAAGCTGCGGGTCCGCAGCCCGGAAATCGCCCTTCGCGAGACCGGCCCGGCGACGGCCACGCTCACCTCCGTCGCCACGCTGCCGGAAGCAAGGGAAATTTGCCCCCGGTACGTGGCCCGGGTCATCCGGGGGGTCAAGGTCGGACCGTCCCCGGACTGGGCGCGGGAGCGCCTTCTCGCCATCGGCCAGCGCCCGATCAACAACATAGTCGACATCACCAATCTCGTCTGCTTCGAAATGAACCAGCCGCTGCACGCCTTCGACCTGCGGAAGCTGGCGGAGGGCAGGATCATCCTGCGCCGGGCGAAGAACGGCGAAAAATTCGCCGCCATCACCGGCGAAAAGTGCGAGCTCGACTCCTCGCTGCTCGTGGTCGCGGACGCCGCGCGGGCGGTCGCCCTCGCCGGCGTCAAGGGCGGCGAAAACACCGCGGTCGACGAAAACACCGTGGACGTGCTTCTCGAAGCAGCGTGGTTCCAGCCCCGGGGCGTGCGCCGCGCGGCGAGGAAAACCCGGATGTCCTCGGAATCCTCGTACCGCTTCGAGCGCGGGATCGATCCGGGCATGACCGAACGCGCCTCCGCGCGCGCGGCGGGCCTGATCCTCGAATTCGCGGGCGGCGAACTCGCCGCCGGCCACATCGACACCAATCCCGGCCTCGCGGCCCGGAGCGCGGTGACGATGCGCTTCTCGCGCTGCGACAAGCTGCTCGGTTACCGCGTCGACCCCGGAGAGACGCGGACCATTTTCGCCGGCCTCGGCCTCGAGGAAGTCGGCGCGACCGCCGATTCCGTCACCGTGCTTCCGCCCACCTTCCGCCAGGATCTCAAGCGCGAGGCGGATTTGATCGAGGAGGTCGCGCGCCTCGCCGGCTACGACCGCATCCCGGAAACGGTGACCATGCCGCTGCTGCTTTCGCAAGTCAGGCCGGAGACCCGCGCCGACCGGATCGCGCGCCGGACGCTGGCCGCTCTCGGCTATCACGAATGCATCACCGATTCCTTCGTTCCGGCGGATTGGTGCCCGCCTTTCGCGCCCTCCGCCGCGCAATACCGGGTGCGCAATCCGGTCAACGCCGAGCGCCCGGTCCTGCGCTCCAGCCTGATCCCCTCCCTTCTCGAGGTGCGGCGCACCAACCGTTCCGAAGCCGAGGTCCGCCTTTTCGAGATCGGCAACTGCTATGTCAAAAACGCATCCGGACCGCGGGAACCCCCGCGCCTGGCGATCCTCGACGATCGCGGCATGGAATATGTCCGCGGGGCGATCGAGGCGGCGCTTGCGGCGCTTTCCGTCGCCGGAGAGGCGGGCGTCCGCGCGGCCGACGCTCCCGGCTTCGCCTTCGGCGGCGGCGCCGAGTTGACCCTCGGGAACGCCCATTTCGCGAGAATAGGCTTGGCGTCCGCCGAGCAGGCCGCCCGCTTCGACCTCGACGCGGCCCCCGGTCTCGGCGAAGTGGAAATGGCCGTCGTCGCCGGGGCGTCCGAAATCGGCCGCGCCTACCGGCCGCCCCCGCGCTTCCCCGGAATCCGGCGCGACGTGTCGCTTTCGGTTCCGGAAGGCGTCAAATGGGCGGATCTCGAAAAGACGGTGCGCGGAGCCGCGACCCTTCTGGACGGACTCGAGTTCGTCAGCCTCTACCGCGGCAAGGGCCTCCAGGCCGGGTTCAAAGGACTGGCTTTCGCCATGCGCCTGCGCGCGCCCGACCGCTCGCTCGCCGACGAGGAAGCCAACTCGGTCCGGGACGAGGTGGTCAAGGTCTGCCTCGCGGCGTTCCCGGGGGCGGCGCCGCGCTGACCCCTCCCGCCGCGACAGCGCTTTCGCCGCCCGAATTGAAGGTGGAGTTCAGGGAGGAGGACGCCATGCGCGGCGTGATCATCATCCCCGCCCGGCTCGAGGCGAGCCGGCTTCCCAACAAGTTGCTGCTCGCCGAAACCGGCATGCCGCTCATCTGCCACACCGTCCTGGCCGCCGCGCGCATCCGCGACGCTTCCGGCGGAGCGTTTTCCGAGGTGGTCGTGGCGACGGACGCGCCGGAAATATGCGCCGCGGTGGAAAGGCTGAACAGCGGACTTGGCGTCGGCGCCCGGGCGATGATGACGCGGGCGGACCATGCGTCCGGCTCCGACCGCGTCGCCGAGGCGGCGGAGCGCCTGAATTCCGGGATCGACGCGGTTTTGAACCTTCAGGGCGACGAGCCGGAAATCGACCCCGCCGAGGCGCTGGCGCTCGCCCGACTTCATCAGGCGTCGAACGCCGACATCGCGACCATCGTCTATCCGCTGACCGAACCGGCGGACCGGGAAAATCCGTCGCTGGTGAAGGCGGTTCTCGGCGAAGGCGGGCGGGCGCTCTACTTCTCGCGCGCCGACATTCCCTATCGCCGGGGTGACGGCGCCTTCGCCCCGCCGTCGTACGGACATGTCGGCATCTACATTTACCGCCGTCCCTCGCTCCTGCGCTTCGTCCGGCTGCCGGCCGGCCGCCTCGAACAAACCGAAAAGCTCGAGCAGCTCCGCGCGCTCGAAAACGACATGTCCATCGTCGCCCGCATAGCTGAAAAACGCCCGCCGAAAGGGATAGACACCCGCGAAGACTACGACGCCTTCGTCCGCCGTTCCCGTTGAAAAGCTTCGCGCAATTCCCGCCGGGGGGAAGAAAAAAGGGAAGCCCCTTCCGGGGGGAACGGAAGGGGCTCGGGACTTTTGCGTACGAAAATCGGATCAGACGCATCTGACCAGAATGGGGGAATCGCACGCACAACCAGTCTTGGGGACGACTGATTAAAGGAACTATACCTCGACCTGAAAATTTGTCAATGGTGTTTCCGGTATACTTTTAAAGAAAATCGGGCTAACCGCCGCCCGATTTTCTTTAAAGATGTTACCGCTTACAGGCCAATGGGTTGATTTTTCGTCAACTCGACCCAAACCGGCGACGTCGCAAAAAAAGCGGCGCTGAAACGAACGGCCCGAAACTTTGAAGGAAATCAATCGGCGGTTTGTTTGATTCTCTCCAAAAGTCCACCATCGGCATGGTCACTGATTCGGCTTGAACAGCATTTTGCGGACCACCTTGCCGGCGGCATGGCGGATCTTGGGGATATACGCCTCCTGCACCACCGCCAGTCCCTTGTACAGGTGCAGCGTGTCCTTGTCGATGACGTCGACCGCCCCGTATTCCCGAGCCTTGGCGGCGACCTGCGATTGATCCTTGGCGATGGTCGAGCAGATCACGACCGGCTTGGGGTAATGCTGCGACAGCGATTTGAGGAAGGTGAGGCCGTCAAGCTTGGGCATGATGATGTCCAGGCTGATCACGTCCGGATCGAGATCGAGGATCTTGTCCCTCGCCTCGAAGGCGTCCCCGGCCTCGCCGCACACCTCCATGTCATTGGTGCCCTCGATGGCCTGCCTGAGAATCTTCCTGACCAAAGGCGAATCGTCCACCACCAGCACCCTGGTCTTGCGGCTGGCGATATCGCGGCGGCGCTGCTCGAGCCTGGCACCCTCTTCGGTCTTTTGAATCGTCTTCACCACCACCCGGTTCGCGGCGGTGTCGAAATAGACGCGCCGGCCTGAAGTGCCGCCCACATCCTCGTCGGTGACCGAAATGCCCTTGCGTTTGAGCAGGCGCCTGGCCATTTCGATGTTCCTGAGGCCGATCTCGGAAGCCGCGCCGAGGTGCCCCACGACGGCGCCGCCGCCGTAGATCCGCGCGGACATCCTGGCGTTGGGATCCAGCTTCTGCATGAGCCAGATGATCGTTTCGATCGAGCTGTCGCCGTACCTGCCCTTGTCGGGATCGCGGTTGTCCGGGTTCTCGGCAAGCAGATAGTGGTTCATCGCCGCATGGGGCTTGGCTTCGTTTTTGAGGCAGACCGCCACGCAACTGCCCAAAAGGGTCGCCATGTTGCAGGGAATGCGGGAAACGTGATATTCGCCCGGCAACAGAAAAACGTGTTCGGGATCGCCGACTAACGACATGGCTCTTCCTCCATGGAAACGGGCCAACGCTGCACGCGCTCAGGAACCGATTAGATCCGGATTGACACTGATGTCGCCCCTGCCTACCCGGTCCCAGAAATTCAGAAACATGGCCGTGGTGGGCTGCACCCGGAACACCGGACCGACGAAGGAATTGATCAGGCCCGAATCGCCGGAACGATCCATGCGCAACATTCCCTGATACCCGCCCCTGATCGTCGAAGGCTCGGCGTCGAACTCTTCCCGCGAAGGAATGGCGCGGCCGGTCAGCACCCGGAGTTCCCATCCTTTCTCGCCGCCGGCGGCGTCGGCGTAGGCCAGCGGCCCGTACACTTCGCCCACCGCCAGCCGGCCGAAGGCGGCGTCCGCGCCGGCCATAATCTGGTTGTACGGCAGGGATTCCTCGGCGATCGCCCGGTAGGCGGCGGAGAAATCGCCGTCGGGAACCTCGCCGGCCGCGGTTTTCTCGATATGCTCGCGCACCTTGGCGACCACGTTTTCCGCCTCCTCCAGGGCGAGATCTTCGACCCGCGCCCCGATCAGGTCGGAAAGCGCCGCCGCGTAAAGGTCCGCGCGGACCATGCCGTCCGGATCGTCCACGTCGATCGGCCCGGAGGGCGCGTACTCCAGAAGCTTGAGCCGGATGAAGCCGTCCGCGCCCCGGATCGGCTTCTCCGCGAGATTGTAGCCGGACTTCCACGCCTCGATCATCGGATCGCGCAGAGCGGCGGACTCGCCGTCGATCTCGGAGAGCCGGGCGGCGATTTCGGAATCGGGTCCGAACAACGGATTCGCCGCCAGTTCCGTCGCGGTCGCAGCGGCCGCGCCGACAACGCCGGCGCGTACGCCGTACTTCGCCAGCGGAGTCAATTTTTCCAGTTCCCCGGGCGACAGTTCGCCGTTGGCGCGCAATTGCGGATCGACGTCCACCGTCAAATTGCGCAAAGCCTGGCGCTCCCTTTCCGCCGCGGACAGCGCCGCCAGCGCCTGGTCGCGGATGTCCGCGAGGGGGCGGTTTCCGAAGCGGGCGCGGTTCTGTTCGTAAAACGCCCGCAGCTCGTCCTCGCCGAACACCCTGAGCGAGGTCTCGGCCGCGAAGGGAATCAGCGTGTACTCGAAATTCCATTTCGCCGGCTCGCGAAAGCGCGGATCGTCGGGCAGCGAAAGGATGCGGTCGCGCGCAAGCGTTTGCAGTTCTTCTTTGTCCTTTCCGGCGAATTCATCCTTCGCCGCCCGGGACATCGCCTCCGTTTCCGGAGCCCGAATGCGCTTGAACATGGCCTGCGCCCGGTCGAAGGCGTAACGCTTGTAGGCGCTGTCGTCGCCGACCACGACGGTGTTGTTGTCGACCGCCACGTAGCCGGTCAGCGCCATGAGTTCGCGAACGCCGAGGAGGAACTCGGCGCGCGAAATCTGCAGGCGGCGGCAGATCTTGTCGACTTCGCCGTCCATGGAGGCGGGGTCGCTCCGGTAGGCGGCGGCGGTGACCGGATGCTGATTTTGGAGATAGGTGCCGATCATGGCATCCGACGCCCTCACCCCGGCCGCGTCCGCGTCCTTGATCAGCGCATAGGCCCACACGTGCGCCCAGAGATCGCCGCTCGCGGCGTTGTCGGGCGCGCCGCCGAAATAAAACGGCATTTCGCCCATCGCGGCGCGCATACGCAGACGAAAGCGCTCGTAATCGCGATAGCTCAGGGATTCCCGGCCGATCTTCGCGATTTCGAAATCCCGTCCGGCCTGAAATCCGCCGACGCCCCAGACCAACGCGAAAGAGGGGATGATGATGATGCTGACGATAATGAAAATCCACTTCTGATTGCGCCGAAACAGATCCATTGACACGACCGGGCCCTCGTACCAGAGAAATTGAATCCGAAAAGCCGGCGCCGCCTCCCGGCGGTCCCGGCACAAAACCGGGAAAAAAGGGTATCGGATTTCACCCGCCATTTCAATGCAAAAAACAACCCGGTGAAGCGATGCGGAAACGGATGAATCCTAAAAGGGAGTCGGGCGGCGGTTGGCTGGATTTTTTTAAAAGTCGACTCAATGCTCCCGGCAAAAATTGCCGGATCAAGACCGATAACAACGCTTCGTCCGGGAAAAAAAGTCCGTTTACACCTAAAGATTTTCCCAATTCAACCGTTCATTGAAAAGATCGGCGGCGCCAATTGCCTGGGATAAATGGCATTCGGAATCGATCCCGGCTTTCCGGAGGCGCGCCGGAGCGAATCGGCGGGATGCAAGCGGAGGTTGCCATGGCCAATCCATACGCGAAAAATCAGTATCTGAAAACCCAGGTGGAGACGGCGTCGAAAGAGCAGCTCGTGGTAATGCTCTTCGACGGCATCGTACGCTTCACCGAGCAGGCGCGGAAATCGATGGAGCGGAACGAGATAGAAAACATACATCAGCAGTTGATGCGCGCGCAGGCCATCGTCATGGAGCTTATTTATACGGTGGACCGCGAGAAGGGCGGCGAAGTCGCCCGGAACCTGCTGGCGCTCCACGCCTATGCCTTCAATTGCCTTATCCAGGCAAACCTGAAGCGCGATACCGCCAAGATCGATGAAGTTCAGGAAATCTACCGAAAGCTTCGCGACGCCTGGTCAAGCGCCATGGGAAGCCTCGGCATCTCGAGCACCAAGGATCTAGCCTCGCCGGTCGCGTCCGCGGCGGAGACCGCTTCCGCTCCCCCCCCGCCCGCGCCCCCCCTGGACGACCGCCAAGCGGAAATTCATCCAAAGATAGCCAGGCTTCCCGCGGCGCCCTCGGGCGCCCCGAGGATTTCGGACACTTCCGCGTCGATCGCCAAACCGGCCGCCGCGTATGGCATGGGCAAAACCGCCGCCCCCTCCGCCGGCGCGCCGCGCGCGGCCGGCCAACTTGGAGCCATCCAGGCCCAGCACGCGAGGTCCGCCGCCATGCGCTCAGCCTACCAGAACGGCAGCCGCAACATAGCTTGATACGGTCTCTGTTGGCTGTTGAAGGAAATCAAACGAACCGCCGTTTGATTTTCTTCAACAGTCGGCCGGCCCGGGCTCCGCCTGCGCATTCCCGTGAAAAAAACGTTTGTTTTCAAAACCATATGGATATACTGGATAATCCGGAGGGAAAGGGTCACGGCCCGACAGTTAGAGAATACGGCGCGTTCCGCGCGGGAAAAGGGCGCGCGCCGGTGTTTTCACGATGAATGGCGATCGCGGCGGGGCAATGCGGAAATTCGCGGAATTTCGGCGTAGCGGCGTTTTCCGCCGGGACGCGGCACAGGAGCGGGCATGGCAAAACGCCTTGACGCGGGGATGGTGCGGGGATTGACGATGATCGCGGCTCTGTTCCTTGCCGGAACCGCTTGGGCGGCCGGCGAATGGGAATGGACCGAAGGCCAGGGCTGGATGCGGGGAGCCGGCGTCTCGCGCCCGACCGCGAAAGAGCAGCTCGCCCACGCCTACACCCTGGAACAGCGCGGCGAATTCATGGACGCGGCCCGCCAGTACTTTCTACTGATCCAGAATTTCCCCGATTCCGAGGAGGCGGGCATCGGCCTGCAACGCCTCGCCAAATGCCTGTTCGAGATGGAAAACTATTTCACTTCCTTCCAGGCCATCGAACAGGTGATCAAAACCTATCCCAACACCGGGCGCATGTCCGACCTGGTCGAGATCGAGCTCCGCATCGCCAAGAAAATGCT
>JAISXA010000092.1 GCA_031270685.1 Planctomycetota bacterium | reverse complement strand
CCGTCCGAGTTTTGCCGCCGGCTTCCTTCCGACCCCGCCTCGCGGCGACGCCATTGCCTTGGGCTAGCGATTCCGTTTCACTACGGCTCGCGGAGGACTCTCACCTCATAAGACGTACGACATGCCCGGCGTACGACAAAGCGAAAGGCGGGCCTTAGCCCGCCTTTCGCTTCCGAAAAAAACCACCCCAGGATGGATGCCTTTTATAGAGAAGCGCCCCGCCTATTCCATGGCGCGGACAAAGCCGCCGAACAGATCGGCGAAATTGTAATCCGTGGTTCCCTGGACATAGTTCTTGATGATGTCTGCGACATTGCCCTGGTCGACATTGACGGCCTGGGCGAAGAACTGGCGCTTTTCCTTGGGAATGTCCGCGACCTTCAGCTTGCCCTGCTTGACGGCTAGGCACTGCGCGAGGCTGATCCCGGCCTGGTACTTCGAGTCGTTGTAGACGGTGGCCGCGCCTTCGCCCTTCTTGATGGCTTCGAGAAGCTCGTCGGTGCCGTCGACGCCGGTCACGAGGACTTTGCCCGCCAGTCCGCGCTCGCGCAGCGCCTCAAGCGCGCCAAGAGCCATGTTGTCGTTGGCGCACCAGATCCCATCGATGTCGGGATAGGCGACGAGCATGCTTTTCGTCTTTTCATAGGCGCGGGTGCGGTCCCAGTCGGCGGATTCGTGGGTCAGAAGTTCGACGCCGGGGTTGGCGGCGATGGCCTGGTTCAGGCCGACGAAACGCTCCTGGGCGGTGGTGTTGGCGAGCATGCCCTGCAGGGCGACGATCTTGCCCTTGCCGGGGGTCTTGAAGGTCTTGAACAAGGCCTCGGCCGTGAACTTGCCGGCGCTGATCCCGTCGAACGACATGTGGGTGACCCAGTGCGGGTAATCCCAGACCTTCATCTCTTCCGGCTTGTTCCACCAGGTCGCGTAGTACACGCCTTCGCGTTCGAGGGCGCGGGCGATGGGCACGATGTCGGTGGCTTCGTTCGGGTCGATCATGAACACCACGTTGCCTTGGGTGCGCGCGACAAGCGCGATCACGTCGTTGACCTGTTTCTCGCTGCTGCCTTCGCAGGTGAGCACCACCAGCGGGGCGCCGGCCTCCTTGGCGAACAGTTCGCCGCCCACCTTGTAGTTGGCCTGGTAGGGATTGGTCAGCGTGCGGATGGCGACGCCGAGGGTGGTGTCCTCGGCCGGGGCGAATCCGGCGAACATGACCGCCGCCAAAGCCACAACCATAAATCCAAGTCTCGTCTTCATGCGCTTCCTCCAAATATGGTTCCCAAAAACCGGATCACGGCCCCCGGAACCCCATATGCCCCGAAAGCCGCCACGGAACGGTACCGCCCACCGTTTCAAGATTCCCCGTTCCCGCTATGCTTCACACGCCGATCATGACCTTCATCGCGTCGTCCTTGGACGCCGCCGCCTTCTTGTACGCCTGTTCGTAGTCGCGGAACGGGAAGCGGTGGGTGATCAGCCTGGCGAGCTGCACCTTATTGCCGCCGAGCAGCCCGATGGCGGAGACGAAATCCTCGCGCCGGTACATGAGCGTTCCGATCACGGTCAGCTCGTGTTCCTGGATGTGCGACATTTCCACCTCCGGACGCTTTCCGTACATGGCGACGATGACCACCGCGGAACCCTTGCGCGCGCAGGCCAGCATATCGTCAAGCGTCTGCTGCGCGCCGGCGCATTCGAACATGACGTCCGCCCCGTCGGGGCCGAACGCGGCCGCATAGGCTTCGGCGAACGGCTCGCGGGTGGAATTGGTGCGGAAGGGGATGCCGCATTCCTCCGCGATCCTGAGCCGGAAGTCGCTCACATCCGAGATCAGGACCGTGCCCGCCCCCATGCCCAGCGCCGCCTGCGCGACGAGGTTGCCGATCGTGCCCGCGCCGAGGACGGCGACCTTCCTGCCCTTGACGTCGCCGAAGCGGCCGATGGCGTGGCAGGCGACGGCGAGCGGTTCCATCATCGCTCCCTCCTCGAACGAGAGTCCGTCGGGAAGCGGCATGACCATATCCGCCGGGAAGGCGAACCATTCCGCGGCGACGCCTTCCGTCTGGAAGCCGTGAACCTTGAGTTCGTTGCAAATGTTGTACATCCCGCTCCGGCAGGGCAGGCACTTGCCGCAGAAAAGCTGCGGCATGACGGTCACGGGCTGACCGATCTTGAGGCCGGTCACGCCTTCCCCCAGCTTCTCGACGACGCCGGAAATCTCGTGGCCGGTGGTGATCGGATAGTAGGTGCAGGGGTGGACGCCGTGGTAAACGTGCAGATCGGAGCCGCACACGCCGATGTTTTTCAGCGCGATCAGCGCCTCGCCCTTTCCCGCCTCGGGCTTCTCGGTCTCGATCACCTTCAATTTCAGCGGTTCCCGAATAATCGCCTTGAGCATCTCTGCCTCCTCGGTTGCGTCATCAAGCGCGAAACAGCGGCGGTGGTTCCTCCAGGAAGGTTCACCTCGCCTGGAGATACGGTTTATACGGAATCGGGTCGAACACATCGATTCCGGTCCATGCGGCGAATTCGTTCCATTCGTTGGCGAGGTCGCCGTAGGACGAGGAATAGTGATGGTTGACGCCGCCGGTGACGATGGTGTCGATGAGGGTGGGGATGTCCACGGACCGGCCGTTCACCTTGACGTTGTTGACCCAGCCGCTCGACCCGTCGAATCCCTTTTTGTCCTTCATGACGTCGCCGGTAAGAAGGAAAAGCCGATCGAAGCTTCCGCCCATGCTGACGACGGTCACCCGGCCCGGCTTGAACTGCATGTCGGCGACAACGCCGTCGCCGATCCATTTTTCGCCCTCGTAGCGGCCGATGTTGAAGTGCCGTTCCCAGGCGACGCCATTCTCGTCGGCCCAGCTTTTCGGCGCCACGCCGCAATGCCAGAGGTTGAGGCTGTTGTCGGACTCGTCGAACGCGACAAGGTCGTTGAGGGCGGGCTTCCCGCCGGTCATCGCCTTCATCGCGGCCATGCAGACGGTGGAGAAGATGTCAGCCTCGCACACCGCGATGATCCCGTCCTCGTTGAGGCGGCTCATGGCCCCGCAGACCGCGATGCCGTACACCTCCTGGAACCGCGGCCAGCAGCTGACGGCGAGGGCGTCGTAGCGGTTTTCGGCCGCGAAGTTCTTGAAGGCGAGGAAGATCCGCGCCGATTTCTCGAGCTGTCCGGCCGGAACGCCGCAGGCGCGCGCCTCGGATTTCTGGCGCTCGATCTCCGCCTCCGCCTCGGCGTCCGGGATCTCCATGGCGCGGGCGACGATCTCCTCGACCGAATGGCGGGTCTGGATGTAGGTCCCGAATTTGCGCACGAGATCGCGCTCGTCGAAATACATGTTCTCGAAACCGTTGGCAAGGCCGCCGACCTGTCCGATGCGCATTTCCCCGATCGCCTTCACCGCCCGGAGCGCCCGCAGGGTGACGAGAAAACGCTCGGTGAACAGCGGCGAATCGGGATGGCCGTAGAACCACTTGCCGGGAAAGCCGGCGCGGCCGGCGTAGTGCGAGATGAGCGATCCCATCAGGTTGACGCCGCAAAAGGAGTTCAGTTGCAGGACACCGTCCCTGGTCGGCTCCGGGAAAGACCAGAAACCGAGGCGGCTTCTCATCCTCGACAGCGGCAATACCACGCGCCCGAAAGGCAGGCTGGCATTGACGAGAAGGGTGAAGTCGGCGTTTTCGCCGTCCATGAAGCGCCGGACCGCCTCGCCGTCCTCCTCCGACCGGATCGGCTTGTCCCATACCGCCAGGTCGAAATCGAACCGCTCCGAGAACTGGCGCATCTGCCGTGCCACCGCGGCGATGACGCCCAGGTCGTCGCCCGGCATGTTGCTGTGAACCGCGCCGGCGACGCCGATTTTCAAACGACTGGACATATTCACTCCTTGGTCATTCAACTGGCTTCCCGGGCGACTTCGCCGCACGGGAAGCGAAATGCGGATTGCCGCCGAAGCAGGTCGTTCAAAGCTAATCGGGCGGCTGCCGGCTCGATTTCCTTTAAAAGACGACCCGACGCCATGCCCTAGAACGTGATCATCGTCTTGATCGATCCGGGCGCCCGGGACGCGGCGAACGCCTTTTCAAACTCCGCGACCGGATAGCTGCCGGTGACGAAATCCTCCGCCCGGAGTTTGCCGTCGCGGATCCACTCGATAAGCGGTTCCTGCGCCGCCGCCTCGAGGGCGCGGGTCGGCCACTGGTGGACGAAGAGATTGAAGTTGAGCGGCCCCTTGCCCTTCTGGATCAGCATGGCGTCGTCCGCGATCACTCCGTAAACGCACATCGACGCGCCAAGCTTGAGCAGCGGGAGGGAGGAATTGGTGATGGCGGTGTTGCCGACCGCGTCAATGGCCGCATCCGCCTTCCCGCCGGCGTCGCGCTGGAACCCGGCGACGAAATCCTGGTCGGGGGTATAGAGGACATCGGCGCCAAGCCGTTTGGCGAGGGGGTGCTTGTCCTTTTGCGGCTCGACGCAGGCGATGAATTTGAAGCCCTTGTTCCTGGCGAAAGCGATGAAGGAGAGGCCGACCGGACCGGCGCCGAAGACGAGAATCTTGTCCCCGGGCCCGAGATGGAAGTCGGTGAAGGCGGCGTAGACTTCCCGCCAGGTGCACAGCAGGCCGGCCGCGTCGGGCTGGATGTCCCGCGGCACCTTGCGCATGATCTGGAAGAGGTCGGACCAGCCGTGCGCCTCGTCGGCGACGCCGTCGTTGACCATCGCCGGATGGTCGCGGGCTACGACGTAGTCGCTCGCGCCGCCCCAGCCGAATTTGTACTTCGGGTCGATTTCCTCCCAGATGAGGCCGCCGATGACCCGGTCGCCCGTCTTGAAGCTTGCGACCTTCGCGCCGACCTCCTCGACTATGCCGGAATTCTCGTGCCCGACGAGCATGGGATACCCTTCCGGACCGATGCCCGGGAAGTGGCCGTCGATCAGCTTGCGATCGGTGGCGTTGCAGATGAAACTGACCTCCGTCCTGACCAGGGCGTCGTAAGGACCGATCTTCGGTTTCGGGACGTCCACGATGGTCATTTCGTTCGGCTTCATGATGGCGATGGATCGCATGGTTTTCTCCTCTTCCATTGTTTGCGGCGTAACCGTCCCATTCCATGGCGTCACTTGACGATTTCGACCTTGCTCCGGTCGAAGGATATCCAGACGCAGACGATGATGAGCGCGCCCAGGAGCGATTGCTGCAGATAGACGTCCACTCCGACCACGGTCATGCCGTTTTGGAGCACGCCCATGAGGAGCGCCCCCACCAGCGTGTTGACCACCCCTCCCGCCCCGCCGGTCATCGCGCTGCCGCCGAGGACCACGGTGGCGATGGAACTGAGGATGTAGGTCGCGCCGATGGTGGGATAGCCGCTGAACTGCCGGGACGCGAGGATCAGCCCGGCGGTGGCGGCGCCGATCCCCGAGAACATGAAGGCCATGTTCTTGGTGCGGACGATGTTCACCCCGGACAGCCAGGACATCCGCACGTTAGAGCCGACATAGAAGATGTTCCTGCCGGTCACGGTGAAATACTGGATAGTGAGGAAAGCCGCGAAGAACAGCCCGCCGATGAGGAAGGCGTTGGGAATCCCGAACAGCCAGGCGCCGTTCACCACGTCCAGCGGATCGAACCTGCTCGGCGGAACGAAGGGGGCCGAGGTGGCGACGGGGGAAATCAGGTAGGCGAAGCTGACCAGGATGCCGCCGGTGCCGAGGGTCGCGATGAAGGACGGGATCTTGATCCTGGTCAGGAGGTTCCCGTTGATGAAGCCACACGCCGCCCCGATCGCCAGGCACAGCGGGTACGCCCACACCCCGAGCCTGGGGACGGTCTGGATGAAGATGACCGAAGTGAGGGAGATCACGCCCCCCACGGACAGATCGATGCCGCCGGTGACGATGGTCCAGCACTGCCCGATGCCGGCGGTGAGCAGGATCATCGCCGCCAGGCCGATGATGTTGAAGTTGAACAGCGAGAAGAACGCCGGGTTGAGGATGGAGAACAGGATCACGAAAAAGACCAGCGCGGCGACGGCGTAGAGCACCGCCGGCAGGTTTTTGACGCGCCGCAGGATCGCTCCCGCCCCCGCGCTGTCGGTCGAGTCTGGCATGTTTCCCCACGCCTCCTGAACGGTGAATGTTTCCTCTCGGACTTTACGGGGCGCTACACGATCGCCTCGATCACGTCCTGCGGCGTCGGCTTGGCGTCGCCGGGGCACTCCACTTCGCGGGTGACCTTGCCGTCCTTCATGATGATCATCCGGTTGCCGAGGCCGATATCCTCCTCAAGCGTGTCGCACATGATGATCAGGCTCATCCCGTGGTCGGCCAGGGCGCGGATGCGCTTGAAGATCTCCTCCTTCGCGCCCACGTCGATGCCGCGCGTGGGATGGTCGAGAACGAGGATGTTCACCCCCGAGGAAAGCCATTTCGAGATCACCACCTTCTGCTGGTTGCCGCCGGAGAGGTTGCCGCACTTGGTCTTGACCGACGGCGTCTTGATGCGGCCGTCCTCCACCCAGTGCAGCGCGTTTTCCCGCTCGCGGCGCGGACTGATCAGCCCGTGCGCCTTCAGCCGCCGCAGGACAAGCATGTTGATGTTGTCCGCCACGTTGAAGTCCAGGGCCAGCCCCTCCTGCCGGCGGTCGATGGGAACGTGGCCGATGCCGTGGCGGATGGCGTCGGAAGGCGAGCGGATGGTCCGTTCCTTTCCCTCGACGAACACCCTGCCGCCGTCGAAGCGGGCGACGCCGAGCAGGCACTTGGTCAGTTCCTCCTTGCCGGAGCCGATAAGCCCGACCAGGCTGATGATCTCCCCCTCGCGGAGGGAAAACGACATCGGCTCGAAAAATCCCTTTTTCGACACGTTTTCGAGGCGGAGCCGCTCGTTTGGCGCGGGTATGCGCTGCTTGTCCTCGCTGTAGTGGTTGCCGCGCATCCCGCGTCCCACCATAAGCTCCTCGATCCGGTGGATGTCCGCGCCGGCGGCCGGCATCTGATCGACGTATTTCCCGTCCTTGAAGATGACGATGCGGTTGGAATTCTCGATCACCTCCTCGAGCCGGTGCGAAATGAGGACTATGGACGCTTCCTTCTTGATCTCCCGCAGGGCGGCGAACAGAGTCGCCACCTCCTTTTCCTGGAGGACGGTGGTGGGCTCGTCGAGGATCATCACCGGGTTCGGCGCGCCATAGCGCTTCAGCAGCCACAGCAGGCGCGCGATTTCCACCATCTGGCGCTCGGCCGGGGGCAGCTCCCGGACCAGCGTATCCGGATCCAGGCGAAGGTTGACGCGGTCGAGGATGGCTTTGCATTCCCTGCGCATCGCGCCGCGGTCGAGTACGCGCCACCTGCGGAAGCCGTCCTCGTGACCGAGGAAGACGTTGTCCTGCACCGAGAGGTTCTGGACCATGCACCCCTCCTGGAAAACCATCCCTACGCCCTGCCGCATGGCTTCCTGCGGCGTCCTGAATTTGATCGGCCTGCCGTTCAGGAGGTATTCCCCGTCGTCCGGCTGGTACAAGCCGATAAGGATCTTCATAAGCGTGGACTTGCCGGCGCCGTTCTCGCCGACCAGGCCCACGATCTCCTGGGGCCGCACCTCGAAGTCGACGCGGTCCAGGGCGACGACGTTCTTGAAGCGCTTGGACATCCTGCGCATCATGACTACCGAGGTCGAATTGGCGGTCAAGGCGGATCTCCTTCGGTTGCTTTATGCGGACTTTTGAGGGAAATCGATCGAACCGCCGATTGATCTCCTTCAAAGTCTACTTTATGAAGCCCAGCTTCTTGCGGTCGATGGTGAGTGCGACGGCGGTGATGAGCACGATGCCGTTCACCGCCTCCTGGAGATAGGGGTTGACCCGCATCATCACCATGCCGTTATTGAGCGCGCTGATGATGACCGTGCCAAGGACGGCGTTCCGGGCCCGCCCCAGACCGCCGGTGAGCGACACGCCGCCCACCGCCGCGGCGGTCATGGCCGGGAACAGGAGCAGATTGCCGACGCGGGCGGCGGCGCTGTTCAGGCGCGTCACCAGGAACAGCGCGGCGATGCCGTACATGACCCCGCAGATCGCGAAAACAATCACCTTGACGCGATTGACGTTGATGCCCGCCTGCCTGGCGAGCGTCTCGTCGCCGCCGATCGCGTACATGGCGATGCCGGTTTTCGTCCGGCTCTGGAAGATTTCGAACACCAGCCAGAAAAAGACGCCCACCAGCGCGAGGTTGGGAATGCCGAGGATGTGGCTGCCGGTGACCAGCCGCTGGAAACGGGCGTCCTGGATCGGGATGGACCGCCCGCCGCTGATGAGAATGGCGAAGCCGAAAAACACCCACTGGACGCCGAGCGTTGCGATGAACGACGGCATTTTGAGCTTGGTGTGGATGATCCCGGACAACAGGCCGACGGCGCCGCCAAGCGCGACAACTATGGGGAGTATCCAGAAGCCGACGTCCATGGAGTTGACGTTGTTCTTCAGGAGCAGTCCGCAGACGACGCCGCAGATGGCGACGACGCCCTCCAGGGAAAGGTCCATGCCGCCCATGACGACGATCTGGTGGACGCCGAGGCACAACAGCGCCGGCACGCCGGCGAGCCCGACGATGGCGTGGATGTTGTCCGGCGACAGGAAGCGGCCACCCGACCCGATGCCGAATATCAGGCAAACGATCGCCAGGGACAGGAGCTGTCCCCAAACGGCGCCGAGGAACATCAGCCCCTGCGCGAGGAGCCAGCCGGCCCGCCCCCCCTCCTTCAGTCCGGTCAGATACGATTGGGGCCGCTTCGGAAGCGCGTCAGCCTGCACGTTGTCCATAATCGTTCGTCCCCCGGTCCGGCAAAGGTCAGATCATCCCCATGGCGCGCATCTTTTTCAGGTTGAGGTAGCCGTCGACGACGATCACCGCGATCAGGGTGAGGCCGACGACCACGTTCTGCAACTGGGTGTTCATCTCGAGCAGGTTGAACATGTTGGTCAGCAGCGACATGAAGGTCACGCCGAGCGCCGCGCCGAGGGCGGAGCCCTTGCCGCCGGCGAAGCTGCCGCCGCCGATGACGCAGGCGATCATGCAGGTCATGTGCACACCGCCGCCCATGTACTGGGTCGGGCTCTGGATGCGGGCGACGGCGAGGACGCCCGCCAGGGCGGCGAGCAGGCCGGTGGCCGCGTAGCAGAGAAATACGATGCGCCGGTCGTTGAAGCCGATGAGCCTGGACGCTTCCCGGTTGCCGCCGACGTAATAGAGCCGCCGGCCGGACAACGTGTATTTAAGGAAGAAGCCGAGGCCGACCAGAATGGCCAGCATCACCCAGGTCATGTAGTACATGCCCAGGAACTGGCCATCCCCCATGGCGATGAAATCGCCCGGGAACTTGCGGTGCTGCATGTTCCTGTCCCACAGGGTCATCGCGAAACCGTAGCCGATGTACTGGACGCCGATGGTGGCGATGAGCGCGTTTATCCCGAGGACCGCGACCAGGAAGCCGTTGAGGCAGCCGACGGCAAGCCCGGCGAGGAGGACGAAAAGGACGATCGCGGGAGTGGAGAGGCCCCAGTCGTTGAATTTACCGGAAAGCAGGCCGGCGAGAAGCATGATCGAACCGATCGACAGGTCGAAGTAGCCGCAGATGAGGCAGAGCATCATGCCGAAGGCCATAATCGCCGTCGGCGCGATGCTGGCCTGGAGCGAATTGAGATTGGCGGAGGTCCAGAACACGCCGCTCGCCGCCGAAAGCGCCGCCGCCAGCGCCAGCGACAGGACCAGGGGAACGAACTCGCTTTTCCGCGCCAATTTGCCGGGCATGCCGATCACGTCCTTTTCCCGTTGATCCTGACGTCCAGGTATATCGCCAGGATAAGAATGGAACCGAGAATGATCTGCTGCACGTAGGAGTTGATGTCGTAGGAGGTCATGCCGTTCTGGAGCAGGAAGACGAAGAACACGCCGAGCATGGTCCTGAACATGCTGCCCCTGCCGCCGAAAATGCTGGCCCCGCCGATGACGGCGGCGGTGATGACGCCGATCTCCAGGTTCGCGCCCACGGTGACGTGCGGATGCTTTAGACGGCAGGTCATGAGCGCGCCGCCGAACGCGGAAAGCGCGGCCGAGACCGTGAAGCAGAGGACCTTGACCAGATTGGCGTTCAGCCCGTACAGGATCGTGGTGGAGAAGTTGTCGCCGATGTAATAGAGCTGCTTCAGATGCCGCGACCCGGCGAGGAAAATCTCGAACAGCAGCGCCGTCGCGAGCATGGCGAGAATGGTCCACTTCACGCCGAACAGCTCCACGGTGATGAAGTTCCATTGCGCGCGCGGGATCTGACGCCCGCCGAATTTCTGGATCTGGATCCAGTTGTATCCCTTCACCGCCATCATCACGCCGATCGTCACCATCATCGAGTTGAGCCGGAAGGCGGTGACGAGCAGTCCCGCCGCGAACCCGATGACCGCCGCCAGCGCCATCGCGAGCGGGATCGCCGCCTCCACCGGCAGGCGGTGGTTGAAGATGAACAGGCCCATCAACGCGCCGCCGAGGCCGAACAGCGAGCCGACGGAAAGGTCGAGTTCGCCCATGATGATGAGGAGCGTAAAACCGACGGCGGCGAAAAAGCTGAACGACACCTCGTAAAGGATCGAATGGATGTTGCTGTAAGTGTAGAAATTCTTCCTGGTCAACGCGAGGAAGACGAAAAGCGCCGCCGTCAGGAAGAGGATAAGCCAGCTCCCGAGGTTGATTTTCCCTTTCTCGCGAACGGCGAGGGTGCGGCCGGTGTTCGCGGTCATGTCATTCGCCTCCCGTCGCGGCGGACCCGACCGCCGCGTAGCGCATGAGCGTCTGTTCCGTGTAGTCGCCGGCCCCGACCTCGCCGACGACGGAGTTATCGCGCATGACCAGAATGCGGTCAGAGAGGCTCATCAATTCCGGCAGTTCGGAGCTGAAGATCACGATGCCGACGCCTTTCGAGGCGATGTCCAGGAGGAACCGGTGGATCTCCGTTTTCGCGCCAACGTCGATGCCGCGCGTCGGCTCGTTGACGATGACGATCTCCGGTTCCGGCACCAGGCAGATGGACAGCATCACCTTCTGCTGGTTGCCGCCGGAAAGGTTCGCCGGCCGGGTCGACAGCGACGGCAGGGCGATGGCGAACGCCTTGATGAAATCGGTGGCCAGCCGCCCGATGCGCCTGAAGTCGAGGAACCCGAGGAAACGGGAAAAGCGCTTCAGCACCGGCAGGGAAAGATTGTCGGTGACCGGCATCTCGGGAAGCAGTCCGGCGATCTTGCGGTTGTTGTTCAGGTACATGACCCGTTCCGCCGCCATGATGCGGGGGTTGATCTTCGCGAACCGCCTCCCCTTGATGAACAGCTCCCCCTCGTCCTTCCCCTCGAGGCCGTACATCATCCGGGACAACTTGCCGACGCCCGAACCTTCCAGCCCGAAAACGCCAACGATTTCGCCCGCGGCCAGCTTGAGGTCGGTCGGGTTGAGCGAGCTTTTCTTGGCCAGCCCCCTCACCTCCAGCAGCGTGGGTGCGTCGGGCGCGGCGCCGCTTACCGTCTTGATCCGGTACAAGCTGGCGGAAAGGTCGCGTCCGACCATGTTGTTGATCAGTTCCGACTCGCTCAGCTCCGGCGTGTTCTCCAGCGTGGCGACGAACTCCCCGTCGCGAAGCACGGTGATACGGTCGGAGATGCGCATGATCTCCTTGAAGCGGTGCGAAATATATATGATGGTCAGCCCCTCGTCCTTGAGGCGCTTGAGAATGCCGAGCAAAAGATCGGCCTCGCGGTCATTGAGGCCGGAAGTGGGTTCGTCGAGAATGATGATCTTCGGTTCCGCCACGATGCAGCGGAGAATCTCCACCATCTGCTGGCCGGCGAGGGCGACCGAGCCGAGCGGCTCCTCGGGCCTTATGGTTTTAAGGCCGAAAAGATCGAGCTTGCTGCGTGCCTCCCGGTGGAGGCTTGCGTAGTCGATCCACCCGGCCTTCCTGAAATTATGGTACGGGAAGATGTTCTCGGCGACGGTGAGGTTTTCGAACACTGCCAGTTCCTGGTGCACCATGTGAATGCCCAGATCGTGGGCGGCGGCGGGGACGAAGGTCCGGATGCGCCGCCCCTCCAGCTCGATCGCGCCGGAATCGGGGGCGGTCTCGCCGCCGATGATTTTCATGAGCGTGCTTTTGCCCGCGCCGTTCTCGCCCATGACGGTGTGGATCTCGCCGCGCCGGATCGAGAACGAAACATCGGCGAGCGCCTTCACCACCCCGTAGGTCTTGGTGATGCCGCTGATCTTGAGAAATTCGTCGACTGCCGCGGTCATGCACTTTCCCCGGGTGGAGCCGGTTTTCGGATAATCGAACCATGGAGGCGCGGATGGCGCAAAGGACAAAACACCGGCTGCGGTTTGGCTGTACGTTTTCCGGCGTTTTCACCCGCTTCAGTGCTTTTTCGGCGTTTCACGGGGGAGACCGCGCGCGCGGCCTCCCCCGTTTCCGGCTTCCGGTCAGTGATAGAGCGGCGTATCGTAGGAATCCATGTTGTAGTGGTCGAAGTTGTCCACGTTTTCCTTGGTGATCACGACGTTGGCGGTGTAGATTGCGGGCGGATAGACGCTGATGCCGGCGCCCTGGTTGTCGCCGGTGATCGGTATGTCCTGGAAGCCGTACTTGACGTTCATCTCAAGGAACTGGATCGCCAGGTAGCACATCATGGCGGTGCGGTTGGTGAGGGCGGCGTTGACGTGTCCGCTCTTGATGTACTCGAGCATCGCGTCCTCGCGGTCGGCGGCGATCACGACCAGCTTGTTCGCGGGGATACCCAGCTCTTCCATCGCGGTGCCGATGGCGGCGCCGCAGGCGGAATCGAGGCCGACGAAGGCGGTGGCTTCGGGGTGGTTGTTCAGGAGATCCTTGGCGGCGCGGAGCGACGCGGTGGCTTCGCATTCGCCGTCCATGTCGCCGACGATCTGCCAGCCGGTGCCGGCCAGGGCTTCCTTGAGGCCTTCGAACTTCTGGTCGATATTGGTGGAGCCCCAGTTGCCGATCACCAGGAGCTTGCCGGAATTGCCGCCGTACTTGATGAGCTGTTCGGCGGTTTCGCGCCCGGCCTCGACGTTGTCCAGACCGATGTAAAGGTCGCCCAGCTCGCCGGACTCGGCCTCGACGATGATGATGGGAATTCCCGCCTCCTGCGCCTTGAGTATGCCGGGGTTCATCGCCGCGTCCCAGGCGACGGAAACGATGCCGGCCGGCTTGCGGGCGACGACCTGCTCCAGCGCCTCGCACGCGATCTGCGAATTCCAGTCGTCCGAGCCCTGGCGGATGATTTCGACGCCGAACTGTTCGGCCGCGTACTTGAAGCCGAGGTGCATGTCGTAACAGTAGGGCTGGCCCTGCCCCGGGGCGACATAATAGTAGGTGGTGCGCTCGCCGGCAATGGACGCGCCGGCGAAAAGAACCGCCGACGCCACGAGTGCCAATACGCTCTTTCTCATCCCATATCCTCCTGTAGTTCAACTGTGGAAAAAGCCGGCCCCGACACCGCGGCGCCGGCGGACCGTTTGACGCCCTAGAGATCGACGCTGACGATGGTGTACGGCGCCTGGTGGGCGCTGTTCACCTTGCCGTCGTCGGTGACCATGTCGAAACAGGTGATGAAGAGTTTGCCGTTCCAATAAATCGGTTCGCCGGGCTGGTCGAGTTCGCCCCCGGAACCGTCGGAATCGGGGCTCATGGCGATGCGCTTGATGTTTCCGCTTCTGTCCACCCTGGCGATGGCGTTGGGACAGAAGTCGGCGACGTAGATGTCCCCGTCGGGGCCGATGCACATGCCGTCGGTGGTCATGAGCTGACGGTTGTCCTTCGCCCAGACGTATTCGTCCTTCACGCCACCGTCCCGGTTGAAGGTTACCTTGTGGATGGCGCCGTCGCCGAAGTTGCCGAGGTAGAGGTTGCCTTTTTTGTCGAACACGAGGCCGTCGAGGCCGTACTGGATTTCCGGGTTCTCGGTGATGACGGTGAGGAGGATCCACTTGTCCTCGAGGGTGTTCTTCACCTTGATGCCCTTGGCATCGGCGGGGAAACGGTAGACGCAGCTCACCAGCTTGCCGGAAGGGTCGGCGACGCGGCCGAGGCTCGACTGGGTGACGTAAACGTAGCCGTCCCTGTACTTGATGCCGTTGGGATGTTCCATGCCGACGGCGATTTCCGTGAACTTGACGGGATTGTCGAGACTGTCGAATTCGACCTTGATGATGCGGCCCTGATCGATCGATTCGGGGTTGCCGGTCCAACCCTGGTTGTCGACGATGTAGAGGTTGCCCTTCCCGTCGAAGTCGATGCCCATGGGGCGGGCGACGCCGGACGCCGCGTTCACCGGAACGTCGAACCACTTGCGGACGTTGCCGTTTTTGTCGACGCGGATGATGACGCCGGGAAGCTTCTGGTTGCCGAAATTGGGGCAGGCGACGACCAGGTCGCCGTCGCGGGCTATGGCCATGCCGTCCGGGGTGGCGACGTATTCGGGGGGCAGGGCTACGAAGAGCCTGGAAACCTGCAGGTGGCGCGGAACATTGTATTTCAGCTTTTCTCCGGCGACTCCCGCCAGGGAGAGACAAGCCAGCAGAACCAGGGAAAGCAGTGACGCGCGCTTGAACATTGGAATGCTCCTTCCGAAAGAAGTGATCCCCCGACGGGGATGATCCGGAACCGCAAAACCCCCTCACGAAATGAAAAGGCCGGAACAGCGCCAAGGACCGCCCGCGGTCGATCCCGCGGCGAAAAATCCAACGCGTTTCTTTGTGGACTTTTGGAGGAAATCGGGCCAACCACCGCCAGATTTCCTCCAAAAATGTTACTGCTTACGGACCAATGGGTTGATTTTTCGTCAGGTCGGGCGATGCCGCCGACCTTGCAATAATTCCCGACGCAAAATGTAAACCCAAGACACTTTGGAGAGAATCAAACGGCGGTTTGTTTGATTTTCTCCAAAAGTCCACTATGGGTGATGTCGGATTTGAAGAGCGCCAAGGCATGGCTTCGGGACTGGTTGAAAGCGGCCGAAGCGAGCGGCATCGAACAGATGAAGAAGATTGCCGCCAGCATTCGAATGCATCA
>JAISXA010000028.1 GCA_031270685.1 Planctomycetota bacterium | reverse complement strand
TAGGCGAAAAGGTCGACCCCGCGCTGCTCAACCTGTTGCTCAAGCGGGGGCGGACTTTTTTGGAAAGCGTCGGATCGTCCGAAAACCGCCCGGCGACAGGCGACCGCTGGCAGGACCGGTTCATCGCCGGGGAGGTTTGGGACGGGGCGTCGATTCTCGATCTCGGCTGCGGCGAGGGCAAGCTCCTTTCCTGGCTGCAACGCGAGAAAAACGCGCGCGTGCAGGGTGTCGAGATCGACTCCGATCAGGTCGCCATCTGCGTCGACAACGGCATTCCCGTAATCCAAACCGACCTCGACCTCGGACTGAAGGGCTTTCCCGACAAATGCTTCGATTATGTGATTCTCGAGGAGACGCTCCAGACCCTCAAGCGGCCCGACGTCATCCTCGAGGAAATGCGCCGCGTCGGCCGGCGCGGCATCGTCAGCTTCCCGAATTTCGGCTATTGGCGGGTGCGCCTCGACCTCGCCGTGCGCGGGCGCATGCCGGTGACCGAATGGCTGCCCCACCGCTGGTTCGAGACGCCGAACATCCACCTCTTCTCTATCAGCGACTTCATTGAGCACGCCAACGCCATCAAGATGCGCATCATCGGCATACACGTTTTCGGCGACGGCGAAGCCAGACCGTTCCGCGAGGGCGACAACCTCTATGCCGAGGAGGCGGCGGTCGTTTTCGAATAGGCGCGGCCTGGAGATCGCAAGCGCTTGCCCGTTGCGAACCCGAAGGCGATCGGCATAATGATCAGGGGGCATTGACCGTGAGAATCTATTTCGCCGCCTCGCTCTTCACCCAGGTCGAGCGCAAATGGAACCGGATGCTCGCCGAGGCGCTGAAAAAGTTCATGCCCACGCTGGAGGTGGTGTTGCCGCAGGATTTCAAGCCGGCGGGCAGGTACAACGACCCCGGCCATTACGGTGCCCTTTTCCGCATGTGCGTGGACGGCATCGCCAACGCCGACGCGGTGCTTGCCGTTCTTGACGGCGCGGAAATCGACAGCGGCGTCGCATGGGAGACCGGTTACGCCTACGCACGCGGGAAACCGGTCATCGGCCTGCGCACCGATTTCCGGCCAGGCGCGGAACACGGGTTGAACATCATGCTCTCCCGGTCCTGCCGCTTCCTGATCCGCGAGTTCGCCTTCCAGGAGAATGTGGAAACGCTGGCCAAGGCGATACTGCGCAGACTGAAAAAGGTCAAATTGAATTAGTTCTACTACGCTATATTTGCGAGAACCGCATCGCAAATATAGCAAGGATAAAAGATTGCAATAATACGGGCGTTTTGGCCAATCATCGCCAGAAACATCACAACCTGTTGCACATGCTATAGTTGTGGCGCGATTTGCCACAACCATAGCGTTGTAGAACTAATCACCTCCGGATTTGGACAACCACCCGCGGTGCGGGCAATGGGAAACTTATCGGCAACTTCCTGAAGTGCTCCCAGGAGCGGCTTCTCTGGTTTCTTCGGTGCAGCCATTTGACTCACAGATATTTCACATGAGCGCCAAGGGGCATCGAGTATCAAGGGGCATCGAGTATCGCCAGCGTTTGCCGGACCAGCGGGACGATGTGCAGCGGCTTTAGCCGGCTTCAGCCGACCAGAACCGGCTTTAGCCGGAACTGTGACTTCTGTCGCAACTTATAACCCACCGGCTTCAGCCGGTGGTCGTTCAGTTTTGCAAAGTGGCGCTTGGCGGTTTAATCGCCGCTTTGCAAAACTTCAATTGTCATGAATTCAAGCTTCCAAAAATTCCCGCCCGACGGTCGAAGATGAGCCGGAGGCGATCGGTTCTCGAAAACCGTCCGGCGTTCCTCCGCACGGATCGCCGACAAAATTGACGGCCGGCGCTCATTCCACGCCGATATCCTCGGCGAGGAGGTGGCCGAGCTTGGTGCGTTTCGTTTCCAGATAGCGGGCGTTTTCGTGGTGCGGCTCCATGCTGAGCGGCACCCGTTCCGCCACTTCGAGGCCATAGCCGGACAGGCCGGCGATCTTTTTGGGATTGTTGGTGATCAGCCGCAGTTTGGTCGCGCCGAGATTCGCGAGCATCTGCGCGCCAAGACCGTAGTCCCGGAGGTCGGCGGCGAATCCCAGCCTGGCGTTCGCCTCCACCGTGTCCAGCCCCCGCTCCTGCAGCTCATACGCCTTGAGCTTGTTGTCGAGGCCGATGCCGCGCCCCTCCTGGCGCATGTACAGGATGATGCCGCGCCCTTCGGCGGCGATCATCCGCATCGCCGCCTGCAACTGCTCGCCGCAGTCGCAGCGGAGCGAATGAAAGACGTCCCCGGTGAGGCATTCGGAATGAACGCGCGCCAGCACCGGTTCCCGGCTCGGTTCCGCGCCGGGATGGAGATCGCTTCCCATGGTCAGGGCGAGGTGGGTTTCGTCCTGGATGTCCGCATGGTAGTCGTGAAGTCGGAAATGCCCGAAGGCGGTCGGCATATCCACCGACGTCGCGCAGCGGACGAGCTTTTCCGTGCGGCGGCGATACTCGATCAGTTTCGCGACCGAAGTCAATTTCAGGCCGTGGCGGGCGCAGAACTTTTCGAGCTGGGGCAGGCGCGCCATGGTGCCGTCGTCGTTCATCACTTCGCAGATGACGCCGGCCGGCCGCAGGCCGGCCAGCCGCATCAGGTCCACCGACCCCTCGGTTTGGCCGGTGCGGACCAACACGCCGCCCTCGCGGGCGCGGATCGGCTGCACATGACCGGGGCGCGCGAAATCCCGCGGCTGCGCGTCCGGGCGGGCGGCGAGATTGACGGTGCGCGCGCGGTCGGCGGCGCTGATGCCGGTGGTGACGCCTTCGCGGGCTTCTATGGTGATGGTGAAGGCGGTTCCGAAGGCGGCGGTATTGTGGCCGACCATCTGCGGAAGGTCCAGGCGGTCGCAGATTTCATGGTCGAGGGCGAGGCAGATCCAACCCTTGCCGTAGCTGGCCATGAAGTTTATGTCTTCCGGCCGCGCCAATTCGGCGGCGCAGACGAGGTCGCCCTCGTTTTCGCGGTTTTCGTCGTCGACGAGCACGATCATCCTTCCCGCCTTGAGCTCGGCGAGCGTTTCGGGAATTTCGGCGAATTCCATGGCAGCGGTCCTTTATCGATGTTTAACCGGAATTTTGCAAAACGGCGATTAAACCGCCAAGCGCCGTTTTGTAAAAATCAAAACGCATGTGCCGCAAGGGTTGTGACGGTTACCAATTGGGCATTCGGCGGATTGAATGCCGGTTTGTAAAAGTTCAATTCATACCCTCAGCGACGCTCCTTCCCCAAACCGGGTTTGCGTGCCGGACTGGCTGACGTTCAACGCCATGCCGATCATGCTGAAGGTCACGAGGAGGGACGACCCGCCGTAACTGACCAGCGGGAGGGTGACTCCGGTCGTCGGGAACATACCGGTCACGACGAAGATGTTGAGCGTCGCCTGCCAGCCGATGCTGGCCGCGACGCCGGTCGCGGCCAGCCTCCCGAACTTGCTGCCCGCCGTGGCCGCGATATGCAGTCCGACGAGCACGAGGATAAGGTATAGAAGAATCAGCGACCCGGCCGCCGCGAGGCCGCCCTCCTCGGCGATCACCCCGAAGATGAAATCGTTGTGTTTTTCGGGCAGCAGATCCAGGTCGGTGATGACCCCGTTGCCGAGCCCGTGTCCCATGAAGCCGCCGGAGCCGATCGCGGCGAGGCTCATGAGCATCTGGTAGGCCTCGGCCGTCTCGTAGTTCTCCGGATTGAGAAAGGCGAGGATCCTGGCCTTCTGGTAGGGCCGCATGATGTAACGCCATAGCGGCCACGCGGACGCGAGCCCGAGCAGGATGGTCGCCGCGAGGTGCGGGAATCTCGCCCCCGAAGCCCAGAGCATGGCAAGAAGGATGGGCGGTATGGTGAGGGCGGTGCCGAGGTCGGGTTGGCGGAGGATGAGGAACAGCGGTGCCAGCGTGAGGATGAAGGGGATGATCAATCCCCGCGGCCGGCGCTGGTCGTCGCGCTTGCCGAGGTGGCGGGCAAGGGCGACGATGAGCGCGAGCTTGAACAGTTCCGATGGCTGCATGCCGATGGGACCGAAACGGATGAAGCTCCGCGCATTGTTGATCGGCGGCAGGAACAGGACCAGAACCAGGAACAGAACCGTCCCGGCGTAAATCCAGTACGCGTATTTTATCCAGATCATGAAGTCGACGGCGATGAAAAAGAGCATGGCGAAAATGGAGATCGCGAACCACACCAACTGGCGGTTGAAATCCGCCGCCGTGGCGGAGGATTTGAGGAACGGCAGCCCGAGCGCCGCGATCGCCAGGGCGGCGATCATGAAGAACCAGTCGAATTTCCACAGGTCCAGTTTAACCAAGCGCCCCCTCCTCCGGAACCGGATGCTCGGGCTTCTCGGGCAGGTTGTACCACATGCGCACCAGCTCCTTGGCTATGGGCGCGCAACGCCATCCGCCGCCGCCGCCGGCTTCCGGCAGCATGACGACGACCACCAGTTCCGGCCGATCGAATGGAACGTATCCCGCGAACCAGACATGGTCGACCTGCTTGACCGTCCTGCCGTTGACGAGGCGGCTCCACTCCGCCGTGCCGGTCTTGCCGGCCCATTCCAGCAGATAATTGCCGTTGTTGCGCCCGTCGGGCGAGGCGGCGAAGGACGCCCTTTGCCCGGTCCCGCCCTGGTAGCCGTTTTCGGGGTCGCCCTGGATGGCTTTCCACATGCCTTCGCGCACGAACGCCAGCGCCTCATGGTCGATGCCTATTTCGGCCAGGGGAAGGTCCAACTCCAGCGCCTCGAGCGCCAGGGCCTCCTCCTCCGGCGTTTCCGGGGCGCGGCCGGGTGGAATAAGCAGATGCGGACGGACGATCCGCGCCGTGGAGCGGTCGGCGTTGGCCAGGACCGAAAACATGACCGCGATCTGGAGCGGCGTGACCGCCAGGCCCTGGCCGATGGAGAAATGGTAGGTGTTGCCGGTCGCCCAGCCGCGCCGGGTGTAGGCGTTCCGCGGCAGGATGCCGTCGGCTTCGCCGGGCAGGTCGATGCCGGTTTTGCGGCCGACGCCGGTCTGGACGTACCAATTGTAGAGCTTCCGCGAGCCGAGCGCTTCGCCCGCGTGGTAGAAGTAGATGTTGCACGAATGCATGAGCGCCCCCTCCAGATCCTGCTCGTAGTGGGTTCCGAGGCAGGTGAAGCGCTGCCCGCCAAGCTGCAGCACCTTTTCGCAGACAAAGGATTGGCCGGGCATGACCGCGTCTTCGCTAAGCGCGGCAAGGCCGATGAGCGGCTTCACCACCGATCCCGGCGGGTAAATCCCCGCCGTGGCCCGGTCCAGGAGGGGAATGCCGGGATCCTTGAGCAACTCCGCGAAATCCCGCGACAGCGTGTTCGGATCGTAGGATGGTATGGACACCAGGGCGTGGATGCGCCCGTTTCGCGGATCCATCATGATCGCGATGCCGGAGGGCTGCCAGCCGCTGCGTTGCAGCAGCGGATCCGCCGCCGCCTCGTTGATCGCCTTTTGCACGATCGCATGGGCCTTTTCCTGCACCTCGAGGCGCAGGCCGAGACGGACGTCCGCGCCGTTCCGCGCCCGTTCAACCGCGCCCAGCGGCTCGAAATGCCGGCGGCGGCTTTCCGGATTCCGGGCCAGGCGCAGGCGCTGGATGCGGTGGCGGCCGCGAAGCGCCTGGTTGTATTGCTGTTCGATGCCGCCGCGCCCGACCGTTTCGTTCATCAGGAACCCCTGCGAACGGTGCAGCTTCCCGGACCGCTTGACCTCGCGGAGGCGGATGAGGAGATCCTCGTCGGAGACGTCGAGCGGAGCGCCGGACTTGACGGAAAAAAACACCCGTCCCTGCTTGATGATTTCCCCGGAACCGGGTATTTTTTCCTCGCCCTCCCAGCGGCCGCGGAGCGCAAGGTAATCCTCGGCCGAAAGTTTTCCGACGTAACCGGTGATATGCCCCAGCACCCGCCCGGCCGGATAGCGGCGTTTGCCGCCGATCCGCATTTCCGCGCCGCGCCATATTTCATCGCGGTACGGGTTGGCGAGGGCGGAGCGGATTTCCATGGCGAGGGCGAAGTCGAGATCCTCGAGCGCCGGCCTGGGCGCAAGCAGATCGTCTTGCGCCAGCGGCCTTGCGCCGAGCACGGCGCGGAGCAGCTTTTCGGCGATGGCGCCAGCGTTCATGCCGGTGCGCCCGGCCAGCATCCTGACCATGGGGTTCGCCTCGGCGAGGTTCCTGGCCGCCAATTCCCGTTCCAGCCCGCTCGCTCCCGCCGCGAGCGAAAGAAGCTGGTCGGCGGTGAGCGGCGCCAGGTTGGACGTTATTTCGATCCGTCCGTCCCGTCTCTCGCGGCGCGCGGGCACGACCCAAAGATCGTGGGTGGGCTGGTCTTCGGCGAGAATCCTGCCGTCGGCGTCGAGGATGCGGCCGCGCCGGGGCGCCTTCTGCTCCATGTGCCGCAGGCGGTTCTCGCGGTACGCGGTGAGCTCTTCGGACCGGTTGAACTGGAGGTCGACCAACCGCGCGACCGCGGTCCCGAAGGAAAGGCAGAAAAAAAGCGCCAAAACCAGGAAGCGTTTATACATTTTTCGCTACCGCGTCCATTTCCGTTCCCGCCACGACTTGAAGGAACGGATCGAAAAAACCAGCATCGCCGCGGGATGGAAGGCCAGCGTCATCAGCCCGTCCGCGAGACCGAACGCCAGGCAGTCGCTCCACAGCCGCGGGGCGGCGAGTCCGGCGTTCAAAAAACGCGCCAGCGTTTCCGCGACCACCGCCGCGATGCCGGCCAAAACCAGTTGTTCGGCGAAGGCGCCGCCGGCGGCGTAATCGCGCAGCGCCAAAAGCGTCCACGCCGCCGCCAGGAAGGCGAATGCGCCGGCCCCGAGCCTGGGGCCGGCCAGAAAATCCCGCGCCGCTCCGCAAAAGAAAAAGGCGGCCAGGGCCTGGTGCGCCGGCGCGCGGCGCGCGGCGTAAAACGCGAGGCACCAGAGAAAGTCCGGCCGGACCGCCGGCCACGGCCAGGCCCCGGACATTTCCAGCGCCAACGCCGCGAATCCCGCCAGCAACGCCGACGGCGCGAGGACCGGCCAGTAGGTCTCGCGGTCGTTCACCGTTCGCGTCCTCCCGCCGAAGCGGGGCCGGACATCCGGCGTCGGCTCTCCCGCATCTCGGCGCTCCCCGCCATACCGTCGGTTTCCCGGTTGCCGGCCTTGCGGAAAAGCGAACGGCGGTCCGCTTGATTTTTCGCGAAAGTCCGGCGGTCGGCTTTTGGAGAGAATCAAACAAACCGCCGTTTGATTCTCTCCAAAGTTTCTTGGGTTTGCATTTTGCGTCGGGAATTATTGCAAGGTCGGCGCTATCGCCCGACCTGACGAAAAATCAA
>JAISXA010000282.1 GCA_031270685.1 Planctomycetota bacterium | reverse complement strand
GGAACGCCCGCCCCGACAGCGATCAATTCGCTCATGGCCGGTATCTTCTTCCACCGCCTTTTGCCATGATGCAGCACCACCGCCAACGGATAGGGAAAGGTCGCCGCCTTGACTTTCCGCCCGTAGGACGCGAGATGGGCGCGATAGGCGGCGCACACATACTCAAGCAACCGGAATGCCATGAGCCGGTCCGGGCGCGACTGGTGTTCAAGAAAAAGGAATACCCGCAAATCCCGCCCGCCATCCTTGAATTTGCCGGAAAAACGCAAGTCGCACAACAATTCCGACAAACCCGGGTCGATCGACTCGACCGCCTCGCGGCGCAAATCGTCCAGGTCCAGGTTGGCGACCAGCTCCGGAGGCAAATAGTGCCGGAAAAACTCCGCCGCCAGATCCGCGTCGCCCAAAATGTTCCGCACCAGCAAATCATGCGGATGCGGCACCCCGTTTTGCACGGCGTTCATGCGGTTTCCCCTTCCCCCCCGGAATTCCCCCGAAAGCTCATCGGCGTCATCGCGCGCCGGCGACCGGCCGGACCACCCGCCATTATAGTGGCCTTTTGAAGAAAATCAAACAAACCGCCGTTTGATTCTCTCCAAAGTTTCTTGGGTTTACATTTTGCGTCGGAAATTATTGCAAGGTCGGCGCTATCGCCCGACCTGACGAAAAATCAACCCATTGGTCCGTAAGCAGTAACATCTTTGGAGGAAACCGGGCGGTGGTTGGCCCGATTTTCTCCAAAAGTCCACTGATGTCATCGTACAACATAAATGGTTCGGCGGAAGCCTTCCCGACGCCGCTTTCCGCCGCGATTCCCGCGTCGTCAAACAGCCCGATCGCGTCTTGATCGCTGGTCGAACGGCGCCATTCGGACCTGCCGGTCTGCGGACGGCGGCGGCGGCGTCACTGCCCGAACACGATCATCGCCGCCGATTGGCTGACCACGCCGACGTAGATCTCGCCGTACGAGGCGAGGCCGACGGTCGGAATGTCCCTGAACAGCCCGCCGTACTCCCGCTCCTCGCCGGCGGTGCGCAACTGCACCGCCAACAGGGCGCAGGTCGCCGTAATGACGCCGGAGATCGTCCCCAGCTCCCGGCGCTTCTCCTCCAGCACGGCGCGCATGCCCGCCAGCGCGTCCTCCGACCTGGTCGCCGTGTAGCGCACCCCGGCGATGGGCGGCATGTACATCTGGAGCCCGCCGGCATCGGTAAGCGTGGTGGCGGCGCGGATGAACGGTTCGCCCCCGATCATCACCGCCAGCGGCCATTCGATAAAGCGTTTGACGAACGCATCCTCGATGTTGCCGCTCCGGCCAAGGTTCAGCACCGCCTCGGCGTAAATCTGCGACGACTTCTTGCCGCTCGCCTTGAACAGCTCGGGGCTCAGCTCGACGCCCATGGCCGCGGCGTACGCCGTCGCCGCGGGCTGGCCGTCGAACTCGAGAACGACCCGCCGTTCGCGGTCCACGGCGGTGGCGACCATGGTGCAGTCGGTGAGCTTGATGAACTGGGTCTTGAACACGCTGAACTTCACCCGCGGCTTCATCAACGCCAGCACCGCGCCATTCCCGTACACCGCCCCGTCAAGAAAAACCAGCGTCTTCTCGAAGCGGTGGTAGTCGCCGGCGCAGCCGCCGGCGAAAATCACGTCGGTAAGCTCGCCGACCCGCTCGACGAACTCGTCGTTGCGGTTCGCCAAGCCGTCGAGAAGCATGAACCCCACGTACTCGCGGAAATCAAGGTCCCGCATCCGCAGCCCGGTCGCGCCCTCCAGCCCGGCCAGCAAGCGGTCGGCGAGCGCGGGCTCGGCGTCGACGCCGGAGGCGCCGACCAGCTCCACGCTCTCGATCACGTCGTCGCCCAGGCCCATGGCGACCACGGAATCGCCGAGAATCGCGCCGCTGGTGAACTCCCCGGCGGAGGTGCAGCCGAAGGTCCGGACCCCGGGAAACGCCAGCTTGAACTCGGCGGCGAGAAGGGGAAGGTCGTAGTTCTGCGCGGCAAAATACAAAACCGCCTTGAGAGAATGCCCGGCGAAGGAATCGCGAATCCTGGCCACCGCCCTTTTCGCGTTGTCCGACCAGTCGCCGCCTATGAAGTGGGCGTAAGCCGTCAAGAAAGGCATGGCGTCATCCTTTCATTATCCGTGAACTCCCGGAAGTCTCGCACAACGGCGGTCAGACCGCCACCCGCCGCTTTGGGAAAATCAAAAACGCATGCGCCGCAAAAGTTCGGAAGGGAATCAAAATTCGTCATCCTCGCCCAGGGGGATCACCTTCGAGGCCGGAAGCATCCGCATTCCCGGTTCGGAAGCGCCGGGCCGGCCCGAGCCGCGTTCGGAGCGGCCCGCGTCCTCGGTCTCCCGCACCTTCATCACCTTCCTCTTTTTCCCGGATTGCCCCCTTCCAGCGTTTTGGGCGGGAGCGCCTTTATTGCCCCGCACGATGCTGACCAGATTCCCGACTATGGCGTTGACCTGGGAAGCCTGCGCCGACAGCTCCTCGGAGGCGGACGCCGATTCCTCGGCGTGCGCCGCGTTCTGCTGGGTCACCTTGTCCATCTGCGCCACCGCCGTGTTGACCTGGTCCACGCCCTGAGCCTGCTCGTTGGTCGCCGAGGCGATCTCCGCAATCAGCCGGCTGACCGTCTGCGACCCGGTCTCGATCAATTTGAAGCTCTCCCCCAGCCGGTGGGCTATCTCCGACCCGTTGCGCACCCGCTCCACCGTGCCGTTGATCAACTCCGTGGTGTCCTTCGCGGCCTGCGCGGAGCGCTGGGCCAAGTTCCGCACCTCGTCGGCGACCACCGCGAACCCCTTGCCCGCCTCGCCCGCCCTGGCTGCCTCCACCGCCGCGTTGAGCGCGAGCAGGTTGGTCTGGAACGCGATCTCCTCGATGGTCTTGACGATGCGGCTGATTTTCTCCGAGGAATCGTTGATCTCGCCCATCGCCTGGGACATGTTGTCCACCGCCACCGACCCTTCGGCGATGGTTTTGTTGTTGTCCATGGTCGTCGCATTCGTTTTCGTGGCGTTGTCCGCGTTCACCCTGGTCATGGACGCCATTTGCTCCAGCGCGGAGGAGGTCTGTTCCAGGGACGCCGCCTGTTCGGTCGCCCCTTCGGCGAGGTTCTGGGAGGTCGACGATATTTCTCCCGCGGCCGACTGCACCTGGTCGGAGGATTCCTCCAACCCGCCGATGATTTCGTTCAGCGTTTTCGTGA
>JAISXA010000277.1 GCA_031270685.1 Planctomycetota bacterium | reverse complement strand
TTTCGTCCTGTCGGGCGATACCGCCGACCTTGCAATAATTCCCGACGCAAAATGTAAACCCAAGAAACTTTGGAGAGAATCAAACGGCGGTTTGTTTGATTTTCTCCAAAAGTCCACTTGCGGCGAAATGCTGAAAAACTTGCCGCGATTGTACGCCATCGCCGCGTTCAGGGAAAACACTTTCCCCGGTGCGCGGGCCGGAAAACGGGAAATTATTGAAAGAATCCTCCGCCATCCGGCAATAAAGAAATGGACCGGTTCATAAAGGCGCCGGCACGACGGGAGGGAAGAGGAGATTGACGCCATGCGATTAGGACGGATCATGGTGCTGGTTATCGGAATCGCCGCGTTCCTCGCGCCGGCGGCGGCGGGGGGGGAGGATCCGGAATTCTACGTCAACACCTATCGCAGCATCGGCACCTTGTCCGGGAACGGGCTCCGGGGAGCCGCCATGGGCGGCGCCGGCGCCGGGCTCGCCGACGGCGTCGATTCGCTGACCGGCAATCCCGCCGGCTTGGGAGCGTTCACCGGCTACGGGGTGAACATGTCGCTGGGCCAAGACCTGCTCGACGACGGCCGGGACAACGTCGGCGATACGACCTTCAAGCTTGGCGGCGTGATGAGCCTGGAAAAATACCGTCCGACCGGCGGCTCCAACCAGGCGCTCGGCGCGATGATGCAGACGAAAAGCTACAGCGGGGCGTTCAATTCGAAGAAAATGAAGCGCGAACAAACCGGCCTGACCCTGGGCTACGGCCTGCTCGCGTTGCCCGACCTGGTGGCCGGCGTCAGCGCGGGCGTTTGGGACGGCGACTGGAACGCCTACACCAGCGACGGGACTAACACCAAGCAGGACTTCATCAAACGATCCTTCACCGGCGGCGAGTTCAAGGTCGGCGGCATCATGCGCCTGGACGAAGGACTCGGCGCCGGGTTGACCTTCGGCTATTCCACCGGGGCATTTCGCGAAAAGGCCGACTACGCGGCTCTGGGCGACAAGGGCAACCTGCAACGCTGGAACGCCCGCGCCGGCGTCGCCTACCAGCTGTGCGACGAGACGCTGCTCGCCGCGGACGTCTGGTACGACAGGATGAAGACCAGGGTCAAGGGCGTTTTCGAGGAAAAGAACAGCGCATGGGGCATCGGGGCGGGCGTGGAGCAGCGCCTGCTTGACGATCTGCTGGCCCTGCGTGGCGGCCTGTACTACGACCGAACCTCCTTCAAGACGGGCGGAACACAGCCCTTCGACTTCAACTCCTTCGGCAAGGGGCGCTTTGGGTTCACCGCCGGCGCCGCCGTGAGGATTTATTCGCTGGATATCGGCTATTCGCTGGACGTGAACACCGGCGGCAACGTCAAGAATCACTTCGACATCTCGGCGGAGTGGTGACGCCTCCGCGCGAGAGACGGTTGGGAGAGAGGAAACCCTGCGCGGCGCCGCCAGCGGCGCCGCGCTATTTTCCGGGCGCATGCAATCATAAATGGTTCCGTCCCCACCTCGCCGCCGGCGCGGCGGCCGAAATCGTCATCCAACCCCGAAGTCGGGGTTGCGGCGCAATTTGGGCAAGGATATAATGTTTGATGTGGATATCCGACTCCCGTCCCGGTCCTTTCCGGCCGGGATAGGGTTACAGGTCGTTTTTCATGAAGGTTGGTCCTAATGGATGCATCCTCGCGCGAATTTCTGAAAAGCCTTTTGTCCGCCTCCACTCCCTCCGGATACGAGCAACCGGGGCAAGCGGTGGTGGAGAAACATCTGAAACCATACGCCGATGAAATACGGCGCGACGTTCACGGCAATCTTCACGCCGTACTAAATCCCAAAGCCAGGCAACGGGTCATGCTGTCCGGTCACTGCGACGAGATCGGCCTCATGCTCATGCACGTCGACGAAAAAGGCTACCTATACGTCGCCAGCGTCGGGGGGGTGTACGTTCCCCTGCTGCAGGGCGAGCGCGTCGTTTTCCAGACCGCGAAAGGCCCGGTTCCCGGCGTCATCGGCGTCAAGCCGGTTCATCTCATGGACGCCAAGGAGCGCGATTCGGCCGTAAGCAAGATCCATGAGCTCTGGGTCGATATCGGCGCCAAGGACAAGGCGGAAGCGGAGGACATGGTGGAACTCGGCGATGTCGCGGTGATCGACCGGGGATGGCTGGAAATGCCGAACCACCGTCTGGTGGCGCGCGGACTCGACGACCGCATCGGCGTGTACATCGTCGCCGAGGCGCTGCGTCTCGCGTCGAAGGAAAAGCTGAACGTCGCCGTGCACATGGTGAGCTCGGTCCAGGAGGAAATCGGTCTGCGCGGCGCCGCCACCGCCGCCTTCGGCATAGAACCCTATATCGGCGTAGCCGTCGATGTCGGTTTCGCCACCGATTTCCCCAACGCCAATCCGAAAATGGTCGGCGAAGCCACGCTCGGCGGCGGTCCGATCCTGCATCGCGGCCCGAACTTCAATCCGGCGCTGTACGACCGTCTGGTCGGCGCGGCCAAGGCGGCGCGCATCAAGACCCAATTGCAGCCGATCCAGCGCGGTTCCGGCACCGACGCGAACGCCATCCAGATGTCGCGCGCCGGGGTCGCGGCCGGGCTTATCTCCGTTCCCTGCCGTTATATGCATTCGCCGGTGGAGATGATCTCGACCAAGGACGCCGACAACTCGGCGAAGCTGCTGGCGAAATTCCTCGCCGGCCTCAAGGGCGACGAGAAGCTGATTCCTTGACCCAAGGGGAAGTTTCTCGACGCCCGATACAGTAAGGAATCCCGATGTCCGCCATATCGATACGGGGGTTGACCCACGCCTACCAGAAGCATTTCTGGCAGAAGAGGCGGAAAGCCTTGTCCAACCTGTCGCTGGAAGTGGCCGAAGGCGAGGTGTTCGGTTTCCTCGGCGCCAATGGCGCCGGAAAAACAACGACCATCAAGATCCTCGTCGGCCTGCAAAGCCAGACCGCCGGCGAAGCCGACATATTCGGCAATCCGGTCGGGAGCCTCGAATGCCGGCGCCGAACCGGATTCATGCCCGAAAACCCCTATTTTTACGAATACCTCACGGCGGCGGAATCCCTCGCTTTCTACGGCGCCCTCTGCGACCTCCCGGTCAAGGACTGCGCGGAGCAAGCCGACAAGCTCCTCGAGTTCGTCGGCCTCGCCGACGCGAAGGACATGCGGCTCAAGGAATTTTCCAAGGGCATGCGCCAGCGGCTGGGAATCGCCCAGGCCATCGTCCACCGGCCGAAGCTGATCATCCTCGACGAACCGATGAGCGGCCTCGACCCGGTCGGCCGCCGCCAGGTTCGGGAGGCGATACTCAATCTGCGCTCGCAGGGCGCGACGATCTTCTTTTCCTCGCATATTTTGTCGGATGTGGAGATGATCTGCGACCGCGCCGCGCTTCTCGACCGGGGCGAATTGTTGTCTGTCGGCGGAATGGACGAACTGCTAGACGCGCGGGAGCGGGAATTCGAGGTCGGCGTCTCCGGCCTGACCGCCGGGGAGATGGCGAAGCTTTCGGAAAAAGCGGCGAGATCCGTCTCCGACGAGCGCGGGACGCTTTTCGTGTTCAAGGAGCGGGGCGACGCCGACGCGGCGGCGAAGCTGGCGGTGGAGCGCGACGGGCTCGTCTCCTTCGGCCGGATCCGGGAGTCGCTCGAGGATTATTTCATGCGCACGACCGGCCGCTCGCGCTCCGAAACCGAACAGGCCCACGCCGACATCCGGCAATAGGCCGCCAGCGAGAAGATCCCGGGGAAGGACAGCCAGGCATGGGCAAAGTATTCCAGATCGCCAAAAACACGTTCCGGGAAGCGGTTCGCGACCGCATCCTGTACGTCGTCGCCTTTTTCGCGCTGATGATGTTGATCGGCAGCGTGGCGTTCGGCTGGATCTCGATCGTCGACCAGTTGCAGGTGGTGCAGGACATGTCGCTGGCGGTGCTCAGCTTCTTCTGCGCCCTGATGGCGGTGTTCATCGGCGCGGGGCTGGTGCACAAGGAGATTGAAAAACGCACCATTTACACCATCCTCTCCAAGCCGGTCCAGCGCTGGCAGTTCCTGCTCGGCAAATACCTCGGCTTGATGGCGGTCCTCGGGCTCGCGTTGCTCGGGATGCTGGCCGCCGCGTTGCTGTTCGTCGCCTACGCGGCCGGCAATTCGCCGGACGCGGTTGAAAAACCCTGGACCTCGCTGGTGCATTGGGACTGGTATATCGCGGCCGGTACGCTCATCTTCTTCGAGCTTCTGGTCGTAGTCGCCCTCGCCACCCTGTTCGGGTCGTTGGCCAACCCGACGCTTTCGGCGATTTTCACCTTCACCGCGTACCTGATCGGCCAGGTGTCCTCGACCATCCAGTTCATGTTCACCAAGTTCCAGCCCATGTCCGAATCGGTGGCGAACATCACCGGCGAGGAACTCACCGATTTCGTCTCGCGGACCTATTTCATCTTCCGTCCGCTGTCGATATTCCTTTTTTATGTACTGCCCGACCTGCGGCATTTCCAGCTCCGCAACCAGGTGGCGCTCGGCCCGCCGCCCACGGTGGAGCAGTTCCTGCTCGCCGTCGCGTATGGGATCTGCTATTCGGCGGCGGTTCTGGCGGTCGCAACGCTGATTTTCGGCCGCAAGAGGTTTTAATTGTCAGCCCGGAGAATTCCCCTTGCCAATCCTTTCCCTTTCCGCGCTCAAGGACGGCATGATTTTGTCGAACGACGCGGTGGACGCGGCCGGCGCCATCGTTCTTCCCGAGGGGACCATACTCGACACGGCATCCCTGGCGCGATTGCGCGAGGCGGGAGTGACCCGGGCGGCGGTGAAGGGCCGTACCACGCTGCGACGAAGGATCGCCAAAGCCCGGGCGCAATCCGCCGCGGGGAAGCCGAACGAAAAGCCGGACCACGCCGACGCGGCGGTGGAGGATCGGCTGATGCGGCTGGCCGCCATGTTCGCCCGCCACAGGGACGATCCGCTGATGCGGGAGTTGCTGCGCATCGCCATACTCTGCGCCCGGGAGGGCTTGGTTCGTGGCTGACATCGACAAGGTCATCGCGGATTTCGGCGACATGCCCACGCTCCCCCATGTCGTCGCGAGGCTCACCCGGCTTATCGCCAACCCCAACACCACCGCCTCGGACATCAACAAAGCGCTGTCGCGGGACCCCGGCCTGACCGCCAGAATACTCCGCTTGGTGAATTCCTCGTATTACGGCTTTGCGCGGCGCATCACCACCATCACCAACGCCGTGGTCATCCTCGGCTTCACCCAGGTCAGAAATCTGGCGCTCACCGCCTTCATCATGGATAATTTTTCCGTATCCGCCGCCTCCGGCTTCGACATGAAGGCGTTTTGGCGGCATTCCATCGGCACCGCCTTTCTCGCCGGACACATCGGCAGGGGGCTTGGGGTCAAGCTGGACGAGGACGCCTTCGTCTGCGGACTGCTCCACGACCTTGGCAAAAGCGTCATGGCGGTGAAGGCGCCGGCGGACGTGCGCAAGGTCCTCGACGTCGTCGGGTCGGAAAACGTGCTTTTTTACGAAGCGGAGCGGCGGGCGTTGGGATACGACCACGCGACGCTCGGGGCCGCGCTCATGGAACGGTGGAATCTCCCCGAATTGATGGTGGAGACGGCGCGGGAGCACCACAATCCGGAGGCCGCCGGCGAAGGCCACCGCCTTCTGGCGTCGGTGGTTCATTTCGCCGACATCCTTGCCCGCGCGCTGTTGATGGGATCGGGCGGCGATCCGCTGATCCCTCGCATCGCCGAAGCGGCGTTTGAAAGAACCGGCTTGAACTGGCGGACCGTCGAGGCGATAATGCGCCGGTCGACGGAAGAGTATGCCGAATCCGACCTGTTCTTCGCGTGAGGCGGCGCGCCGGGCAATCAACGATCGCGGCGCGATCGCGTCATAGTGACAAAGCTTCCGCGCGAAAGCGGCGGGCGCCGACGTCGATAAGGAAAACCCGATGGCAAAACCGAGAGCCCTGGTCATTCGAACGGCGGGCACCAACTGCGACCAGGAGACCAAATACGCGTTCGAACTCGCCGGGGCGGAAACGGAACTGACCCATGTGAACTGGCTGGCCGTTTCCGACGCGCCGTTCGCAAACTGCCAGATCCTGGCGCTGCCGGGCGGCTTCACTTACGGCGACGATGTCGGGGCCGGCAAGGTGCTGGCGGTGGAATTGACGCATTCCCTGGGCGGACGTCTGGAACAGTTCATCCACGGCGGCGGGCTGGTGATCGGCATCTGCAACGGCTTCCAGGCGCTGGTGAAGACCGGCCTCCTGCCCGGCGCCAGGATCCAGGGGCCGGCCGAACGCCAGCTCACCCTCACCCATAACGACTCGGGCAAGTTCGAGGCGCGGTGGGTGCGGTTGCGCGCCCCGCACGACGTCAAATGCGTTTTCGCCGAACCGGACGAGGAACTTGACCTTCCCGTCGCCCACGGCGAGGGAAAACTGGTGGCGCGAAATCGGGAGGTGCTCAGAAAGCTGGTGGAAAACGGCCAGGTCGTCTATCGTTACGCCAGCCCGCGCGGCGACGCCCCCATCTATCCGGATGATCCCAACGGCTCGCTGGACAACATCGCGGGCATTTCCGACAAGAGCGGCAGGGTATTCGGCCTGATGCCGCATCCGGAGCGTCATGTTTCCCGCTTTCAGCATCCGCGCTGGACCCGCGAGAGACGGAACGACCAATGCGAGGGCGAAGGCTTGCGGCTTTTCCGCCGCGCCGTCGCCTATTTTTCCTAAAGGCGGCCGATGAGCGCCAACGACAAGGAACTGCTGCCATTCGAGGCTCCGCTGCGCGACCTTAAACGCCGGATCGACGAAATGATCGCCGGCTCCGAGGATTCCCCGGAACTGAAGATCCTCCTGGAGCCGATGCAAAAACAATACGCGCAGGTGGAGCGCCAGCTGTACGACAACCTTAAAGCCTGGCAGGTGGTGCTGGTCGCCAGGCATCCCGGCCGCCCGCAGACCCGCGACTACACCTCCCTGGTCTTCGACGATTTCATCGAGCTTCACGGCGACCGCATGTACCGCGACGACCTCGCGATCGTCACCGGCCTGGGCACGATCCGGGGGCGGCGGGTGATGCTCGTCGGGCAGCACCGGGGCCGCGACGTGAGGGAACGCCATCTCTCGAACGCCGGCTGCGTGCACCCGGAAGGCTACCGCAAGGCGCTGCGCAAGATGAAATTGGCCGAGAAATTCGGCATCCCGGTGGTTACTTTCATCGACACCAAGGGGGCGTTCCCCGGCATCGGTTCGGAGGAGCGCGGCGTGGCGGTTGCGATCGCGGAAAACATGCGGGAGATGAGCAGGTTGCGCGTACCGGTGGTGTGCGTGGTGATTGGGGAGGGCGGATCGGGCGGAGCGCTGGGAATCGGCGTCGGCGACCGGATTCTGATGCTTCGCTACTCCTATTATTCGGTCATCAGCCCGGAAGGTTGCGCCTCGATCCTCTGGCGCGACGGCAACATGAAGGCCGAGGCGGCGGAGGAACTGAAGCTTACCAGCCGCGACCTGCACCAATACAAGCTTATCGACGAGGTGGTGCCGGAACCGCTCGGCGGCGCGCACCGCGACCTGCGGAGGATGGGGGACATTCTTCGCGATGCGATCATCCGCAATCTGGACGAATTGGCCGGCGTTCCCGCCGGCGAACTCGTCGCCTCGCGCTACGAGAAGTTCCGTCGCTACGGCGAATTCCTCGAAGGCGTGGCTCCGCCCGCCCCGCCGCCCGAAACCGGAATCGAGACGGAGGAGGGGATCGAGGAGGCGGAGGAGGCCGGGATAAGCGACGGGAATCCGATTGGCGGCCTGGAGGACGAAGACGGCTCCGGCGCCGACGCCAAGATCGAGAACGGGGATGCGGAGAAGGCGGAGGCGGAAACCGCGTCTCCGAAAAAGCGCCGCGCGCGGAAATTGAAAAAGTAAGGGGTCGTAGCCGACCGGACAGGGCTGCCCGTTCTCCAGTGGAACTTTGAAGGGAAGCGGTCGACGATTAGCCGATTTCCTTTAAAAAAAGTCGACGTCAAGAACAACCGAAAATTTCAAAAAAAACACCCGCTCCACCTAATTTCTTCATTGCCAATATAATAAAATATTCAAACAATTGCTTGACAATTGAATGATTGGCCTTAAAGTAAGACATTTAATTTAAGAGTTTGCTTAAATGTTTTATTATTATGTTGGATTGCCCAAATGGGCTTTTGAAGAAAACCAGTCGAACCTCCGATCGCTTTCCTTCAAAGTTTCAGGGCGTTCGTTTCAGCGCCGCTTTTTTTTGCGACTTCGCCGATTCGGGTTGAGTTAACAAAAAAAACAACCCATTGAAACGAATGTGGTTGAATCTTTAAAGGAAATCGGGCGGCGATTGGCCCGATTTCCTTTGAAAGTCGACCCAAATGGGCATTGCTTTGGAAGGCGGGAAGCCGCGACATGGAGGATAAAATGAAGAAATCATTCAAGCTCGAAGACCTGGATTGCGCTGACTGCGCCGCGAAAATCGAAAACGCCCTCAATAGGATTGACGGCGTCGATGCGGCCACGGTCGACATCATGACCCGGAAGATGACGATCGAAGCGGCGGACACGCGTTTCGACGCCGTTTTCGGGGAGGTCAAAAAAATGATCCACAAGATCGACCCCGACATAAGCGTCGTCGCGTGACGCGCGCGGGGGGCTGTCCGAACCTCAACCAAGGATAAACGGGACGATTCCCGGGCTCCGCCGATGAAACTGCGTGAATGTCCCCGGGAATTTCGATTCCCTACCGCCCTATCGGCAAGACGCCGAAAAGATAAAGGACGCCGCCATGACCAAAAACCCAAAACGCCGACTGCGGCGGATACTGATCGCCGCCGCCCTGTTTCTGCCCGGCCTCGCGTTTCATTGGTGGTTCGAGGGCGTTTTCCCTTATGGACACAACGGCCTGCGCATCCTCTTTTTGGCCGTCTATGCCGTCAGCGGATACGACATCGTCCTGAAGGCGCTCCGCAACATCTCGCGCGGCCGGGTGTTCGACGAAAACTTCCTTATGACCGTCGCCAGCGTCGGCGCGCTAGTCCTCGGGCAACACGAGGAAGCGGCCGCGGTCATGCTGTTCTACCAGGTGGGCGAGCTGTTCCAGAATTACGCGGTGAGCAAATCCAGGCGTTCCATCTCCGAGCTCATGGACATCCGGCCGGACTACGCGAACGTGTTGCGGGAAAAGCGTCTGGTCACCGTCGCCCCCGAGGAGGTCGGGGTCGGCGAAACGATCGTCGTCAAGCCGGGCGAACGCATTCCGCTCGACGGCGCCGTGCTGGACGGTTCCTCGGCGGTCGATGCCTCCGCCCTGACCGGCGAGTCGGTTCCCCGCGAGGTGGGGCCGGGCGACGAGGTCATCAGCGGCTGCATCAACCAGACCGGCAAACTGACGGTCCGCGTGAACTGTGAATACGGCCAGTCCACCGTCGCCAAGATTCTGGAGCTGGTCGAGAATTCCAGCGGCAGGAAAAGCAGAAGCGAGGCGTTCATCACCCGGTTCGCCCGCTGCTACACGCCCATCGTGGTCGCCGCCGCGGCGCTGCTGGCGGTTATGCCGCCCCTGCTCTATGGGCTGGAGTTCTCGCCGTGGATCTCGCGCGCGCTCACCTTCCTGGTCATATCCTGTCCCTGCGCCCTGGTCATCTCGGTTCCGCTCAGTTTCTTCGGGGGCATCGGGGGCGCGTCCAAATCCGGCGTGCTGGTGAAGGGCGGCAATTACCTGGAAGCGCTGGCCAATGCCGAAATAGCCGTATTCGACAAGACCGGCACCTTGACCAAGGGCTCCTTCGCCGTCACCGGGGTCAGCCCCTTCGACCGGGAAAGGAATGAACTGCTCGAACTGGCCGCCTATGCGGAGGGCTACTCGAACCATGCCATCGCCGCATCGATCCGGAAAGCCCACGGGAAACAGATTCGGACGGAGCGCGTCTCCAAGGTGGAGGAAATACCTGGATACGGCGTCAGGGCGGTAGTGGACGGCAAGGTCGTCCTGGCCGGCAACGCCAGGCTGATAAAGCGCGAAAACATCGCCCCGGGCGCCGCGGAACCTTCCGGCACCGTGGTCCATGTGGCGGTGGACGGCAAGTATGCAGGCTATATCCTGATCGAAGACGAGGTAAAGCCCGACTCGGCCCGGGCGATCGCCGACCTTCGCGCCAGCGGCGTCAAGACGGCGGTGATGCTGACCGGCGATGCCGACGCCATCGGCAGGAAGGTGGCGGAGGAACTCCGCCTTGACGAAGTATATACCGAACTCCTGCCCGCCGACAAGGTCGGGAAGATGGAAGAACTCATGCGGCGGAAAAGCGCCGCGGGGAAATTGCTTTTCGTCGGGGACGGCGTCAACGACGCGCCGGTCCTTGCCCGCGCCGACATCGGCATCGCCATGGGCGGCCTGGGTTCGGACGCGGCCATTGAAGCGGCGGACGTGGTCATCATGACCGACGAGCCGTCCCGGATCGCCACCGCCATGAAGATCGCCAGAAAGACGCTGGGCATCGTCAACCAGAACATCGTGTTCGCGCTGGCGGTAAAGATCGGCGTTCTCGTCCTTGGGGCCCTCGGCTATGCCACGATGTGGGCGGCGGTGGGCGCGGACGT
>JAISXA010000246.1 GCA_031270685.1 Planctomycetota bacterium | reverse complement strand
AGGCGTACGCCGCCGCGCTGGCCGTTCCCGGCTACGCCGGCGACGCCGTGGCGAAGGCGGGGCTTGCCGCCGCCAAGGGCGGCGCTTCGCTGAAGGCGTACACGCGGGCCATGGCCGATGGCGACGCCGCGCTGGCGGCGGAGGACTGGCGCGGGGCGGAGGCGGCATACGCCGCCGCGCTGGCCGTTCCCGGCTACGCCGGTGACGCCGTGGCGAAGGAGGGGCTTTCCGCCGCCAAGGGCGGCGCTTCGCTGGAGGCGTACACGCGGGCCGTGGCCAAGGGCGACGCCGCGCTGGCGGCGGAGGACTGGTCCGGGGCGGAAGCGGCGTATGCCGCCGCGCTCGCCGTCCCCGGCTATGCCGGCGACGCCGTGGCGAAGGAGGGGCTTTCCGCCGCCAAGGGCGGCGCTCCCCTGAAGGTGTACAAGCTGGCGATGGCCTTGGGCGATGAGAAGCTGGCGGCGGAGGACTGGCGCGGGGCGGAGGTCGCCTACGCGGCGGTGCTGAAAGTGCCGGGCTACGGGAACGACCCGGCGGCGAAGGAGGGCCTTGCCGCCGCCAAGGGCGGCGCTTCGCGCAAGGCGTACATGGCGGCCATGTCCGAGGGGGATTTCCAGTTGGCGGCGGAGAATTGGTCGGGAGCGGAAGTCGCCTATAAGGTTGCGCTCGGGGCGCCGGAGTATGAGAACGACGCCAGGGCGAAGGAAGGGCTTGCCGCCGCCAAGAGCGGCGCGTCTCGGAAAGCGTACATGCGGGCCATGGCCGAGGGGGACTCCCGATTGGCGGCGGAGAATTGGTCGGGAGCGGAAGTCGCCTACATGGCGGCGCTCAAGGAGTCGGGCTACGAGAACGACGCCAAGGCGAAGGAGGGCCTCGCCGCCTCCAAGGGCGGCGCGTCGCGGAAGGCGTATAAACAGGCGATAGCCGAGGGCAAGGCGGCGTTGGCATTCGAGAATTGGTCGGGTGCGGAAGCCGCCTACATGACGGCGCTGAAGGCGTCGGGCTACGAGAACGACCCGGCGGCAAAGGAAGGGCTCGCCGCCGCCCGGGGTGGCGCGTCGCGCAAGGCGTACACGCGGGCGATGGCCGAGGGGGAGGCGGCGCTGGCGGCTCGGAATCTGCGGGCGGCGGAACAGGCATTTACCGTTGCCTTGTCCCTGCCCGGTTATGGCAATGACGCGCGAGCCAGGGACGGCTTGGCGAAAGCGACGGGTAAGCTTGCCCTGGATTGCGGGGGCGGGGTGACGTTGGATCTGGTGCGCATTCCAGCGGGGAGGTTCATGATGGGGTCGCCTTCATCGAAAGCGGATCGTAGTAGTGATGAAGTTCAGCACGCGGTGACGCTTTCCAGGGCGTTTTATATGGGCATATACGAGGTGACGCAGGCGCAATGGTGGGCGGTGATGGGGAACAATCCGAGCCGTTTCAAGGGGGATGACAATCCTGTAGAAAATGTGTCCTGGTATGATGCCATGGAGTTTTGCCGGAAGTTGTCGTCAAAGAGCGGGAAGAAGGTGCGGTTGCCGACGGAGGCGGAATGGGAATACGCCTGTCGGGCGGGGACGGCGACGGCGTTCAGCACCGGGGAGACTATACGCATGGATCAGGCGAATTATAATGGCAATGCCGACTTCATGAAGGGAATAGAACAGGGAAAGACAATGCGGGTGGGGAGCTTCAGGGCGAACGCGTGGGGTTTGCATGACATGCACGGCAATGTGTTTGAATGGTGTTCTGACTGGTATGGGGACTATGATTTGGCAAAGGCAATAGACCCACAAGGAGTATCAAGTGGTTCGCGTCGCGTTGTCCGGGGCGGCTCGTGGTTCAATATTCCGTGGTTCTGCCGCTCCGCCAACCGCTTCAGGATCGAGCCCGGCGGCCGCCTCGGTGATATCGGGTTCCGTGTCGTCCTGGACTAAATTTCACTTTGCCCTTTTGCCCTGTTACCCTTTGTGGTTGTGGTTTTGGGGGCCGGGGGCGAAGCCCCTGGCGAATTTTTTTTTGAGTTTTGAGGGTTGCATCGGCGTACGGATCGGCGCATGGGGAAGGCATGAAAACGTCTGGGACGAAACGGGAATTGAAGGTGATCCAGGATGTGTACGATTTCATCCTGTGGCTCCTCGGTCATATCGGGAAGTTTCCGCGCCAGCACCGCTACAGCCTGGGAACCGACATGGAGAATCGCCTGCAGCGCATATTGGAGCTTCTGCTCCGCGCCAAATATTCCCGCCGCAAGGCGGAATACCTGGACGACGCCAATATCGAACTGGAGATACTACTACGCTCCTGATGAACGTCCTGGAGCCGGTTTTCGAGCGCCATATGCATCCCGACAGCTACGCCTGCCGCAAGGGCAAGGGAACCCACGCCGCCGCCGACCGCCTCCAGCGCCTCATGCGGCGGAACCGGTATTTCATTCCCTGCGATGTGGTGAAATTTTTCCCCAGCATCGATCACGCCATTCTCAAGGACCAGTACCGGCGTTTGATCAAGGACCGAAGCGTTCTCCGGCTGATGGATTTGATCGTGGACGGGAGCAACGGGCAGGAGCCGGTCACGGCATACTTTCCCGGAGACGGCCTGTTCACGCCGTTCGAACGGCGGCGCGGCCTGCCGGTGGGCAATCTCACCAGCCAATGGTTCGCCAACCTGTACCTCGATGGACTGGACCATTATGTCGCCAGCGGCCTGGGCGTCGGTTCCTATGTCCGCTATTGCGACGACTTCGTCCTGCTGGCCGGCGAGCGTTCCCGGCTGAAGGACGCCCAGGCCGCCATGCGCGCCTATCTTGGCGGCCTGCGCCTGCGCCTGCACGAGGAACGGGCGCAGGTGACGCCGGTGCGGGCGGGGGCGCGGTTCGTCGGCTTCCGCGTATGGCCGACCCACCGGCTGGTTCGGAAGGATAATATTCGCGCCTTCCGCCGGCGGGTCGAGGACATGAAACGCCGTTACGCGGCGGGGACGCTGGATTGTCACGACATCAAGACCCGTCTGGCTGGCTGGCTCGGCCACGCCGGACAGGCAGACAGTAAACGTCTGGTCGAACGGTTGTCGCGGGACTGGACGTTTGCCGGGGGCGGAGCCGAAAACGCATCGCGTTGTCCGGGGCGGCTCGTGGAACAATAATCCGAGGAACTGCCGCTCCGCCAACCGCAACAGGAACGAGCCCGACAACCGCAACAATAATATCGGGTTCCGTGTTGTCCTGCACTTCCCCGGCCTGTTTCGCCGGCCCTGAATCCCGCGCTTCACGGATCGCGGGAGCGCGGCGGCGGAAGTCCTGGCCCCGCTCCCGTCTTGTCCGGAACCAGCGGACAAGCGAACTTTCGCGGCGGGACGGACGGGGCTGGTACCCGAAACGGGGAAAGCCCCGTCCTGTTCTTCATGGTTTCCCGTTGCCCGCCGGGGTTCCGTCCGCCAGTGGCCTGGGGTCGCTCTCCCCGGCTTCGGCGATGACGAATTTGGCGTAGCGGAGGATGTCCCGAAGGATGGCCGAGAGTTTGGCGCCGTCCCCTGCGCCGGACAGGACTTCGGTCTGCATCCGGGAGAGGGCGCCGAAGACCTGCATCAATTCGAGAATCCCTTTTTCAAGATCCCGCCGTTGCGGCGGTTCATCCGGGGCGGCGGTTGGACCAAATCGGCCGGGCCGGATCAGGTCCTCGGGGGCGACGCCGAAAAAATCGGCGATGCGCTTCAGGTGGCTGTTGTTCGGCGTGCGTTTGCCGCTCTCCCAATGCGACCATTGCTGCGGCACGACGCCGAATTCCTTGGCGGTTTTTCGGCCGCCGCCGCGGCCGGGATGGCGGGAGTTCCGGAGCGCCCGCAAGTTTTCGACAAGCGTGTTTTTCTCTTCCTGGGTCAAGGATACCCGCGACATCGCGCTCTTCCCTTCTTCAACTTCTTCAATCGGAAGCAACGGATACGATCCGCGCCGGGAATGCGGCAATCGATAAAACCGTATACATATACTCTTTTATCAACTTACACCATCGCCGGCCGAAGTCAATCCATTTTATGCGAAATAGCCGGCCGATGTGCGATAGATCGGGAGGGCGCCGGATTACGCCAAGACGCTCAAAAGACATGCACCAATCCGTTCGGGTGCGGGAAAGAACGATTTGAATACGCATACGCGAAAGGAGGCAAACATGTCTTTTGCCAATACAATGCGGCGAAAATTGGTAAGCCGGAATATTCGCAAATACCGGGAACTCCGTTTTCCCGGTCTCGGAGGCAAGACGAAATGCGCGGTGTTGCTGAATGTTTCCCTACAGCAATGGTCGCATTGGGAACACGGCCGCCGGGCGCCGTCGGCCAAAAACCTCAAGTCGATCGCGGAGGTTTTGGGCATTTCGGAAGATGCGTTATGGGTCGACGAGAGCATGACCGACGACAACGCGACGGTTATCGCGATCATGGAAGGGATGCGGGAGTTTCTGGAGGTGATGGCGCACCTGCTGATGTGGCGGAACGCCGGGCGGATGCGGATGGGGACGGTGGAGAAGATCCGGGATTACGCCCTCAACGTCATCGCCGAAGCCGAGGCGGACGGGCGGCGACAGGGATAACGCCGCCATAGCTTGATGAATCGGTATGTTCATCCGGCCTAAAGGTCGAATTGCGACATCGGTTCACCCGCGCGGATAAAATCGGACGGCTGTCCCGCCCGAGGAAAATCGTCCGGGAGCATGGCCTTCCCGGACGATTTTTAAAATTCGAAAAGGGATGGCTCGATGCGCCGTAAACCGGGAAAGTCGACCCTCCAAAAGCCCGCAGCCAGAGGGCCTTTTCAACCGCTTTTTGCCGACAAATCATGCGGATGCATCACAATATGCGGGCTTCGGCGGACTTGGCGGCCTGCTGCTCGCTTACGACTGTCAGCGACCTGCGCCGCAAGAGACTCTATGCAAACTTCGATGATATTGACGTGTCGGGCCGCCGGCCATTGTACGGAAAGGCGCGGAGTTTAGCCATAAATTGGAAGTCGGCGGAACTCAAAATACAAGGTCAGGCTGTTTGCCGCTTCCGCCGGGCGGTTTTTCCCGCGCCGGCGGCGCCGGCGAGTCGCGCAACAGCGGCGGCGGCTTTTTCCCGCGCTTCGCCGCCCGCCGCGGAGTCCCCGCACAGGCCCTCGAACACAAGAAGCATTTCAGCGGGATCGGGCCGGTCTCCGGCGCGTCCGGCAACCACGAACACGCGCCGCCGCCTCCGGGGAACGCCGAAAAAGCGCGCGTCCAGGATCCGCCAGGCGAGGGAGCGCCCGGGTCCGGCGACAGAACCCGCGTCCGCCCACTTCGGGCGATGCGCAGCGGCTTTCCTGTCCCACGCCCAATGAAGAGAGGACCGTCCGCGCCCGGGTCGCGGCCCTGGCTCAAGAGGCCGGCCTATGCCGGCCAGACGGGCGAGGAGGCAGCCGAAGGCGTTGTCCCGAAGCGAGAGGACGCCAGGCACGTTTTCCCAGACGATGTATTTCGGATCGATGGCATCGACCGCCGCCGCGAAGGCCAGGGTGGGGTTGTTGCGGGGGTCGGCGAGGGATTTCCGCTTGCCCGCCGCGCTGAACGCCTGGCAGGGCGGACCGGCAACCACCAGATCGCATTTTCCCCGATAGCGGCCCCAATCCACCCTGGTCGTGTCGCCGGGATTGGGAACGTCCGGATACCGGTATTTGAGGACCGAGGCGGGAAAGGGATCGGTTTCCGAGAAGCACAGCGGCCGCCAGCCCCGGACCAGCGCCGCCAGCGAGGCGCATTCTACGCCGGAACACATGGCGATATAGGTCGGGGGTTTCGCAAGCCCGCCGCCCGAACCGCCGGACGGTGGACTTGTGAAGGTGTGGTTTCGTATTTTCATCGATGATATCCCTCATGGTCGTCCGGCAGGCCGATCCTGCTCCGGTCATACGGTTCCACGCCGGAAATGCCGCCGCCGTCAAACATGGCGCCAGTGGCCGAATCGCTTCCGCCGGAGTCGTTCGGGGTTCCCGCTTCCGTATCGGAGGAGCTGGACGGCGCATCGGCGCCGGCATCGGCCGCCGCCGCCTGCCGGTTGGCGGCGTCCGTGGCGGCATTGCTCTCGATATGGGCCGACACCGCGCCGCCCAGCGTGTGTTTCTGGATGCTTTCCGCCGTGGCGTCCCTGGCGCCGGCGACCATGTTCGCCATCATGTCGGAGGCGAAGGAGAGGCCTTTCGACATCGCCCCGGACAAGCCGCCGGACAGGGCGGCGCCGGCGAATTTGCCGGCGCCGTCGGTCAGGTTTTGCTGCGTCTGTCGATAGGCGCTGTTCAAGGCCATGCCGACGCCCGCGGCCTGCGCCGCCATCATGCCGGCCCCGGCGGCGGCCCCGGCGGCGGAACCCGCCGCGCCGCCGACCCCGCCGAAGGCCATGGCCGCAATGGACGAGCCGGTGATGACGCCGGCCACCAGCCCCGGCAGACGGCTCACCAATATCGCCAGCACCACCGCGAAGACCAGGACCACGCACATGTCGGAGAGGGTGAGCGTTTCCGAATGCACCACCTTCACCGGGTTGTCGATAAGGCCGCCGAGGCTCCAATAGTTGGCGACGGCGATGCTCCTGCCGGTCCGCATCCCGGTGGTCAGCTTGGCTATTTGCGTCTGGCCGACGCCGATGAGTAGGCAGAAGGTGAAGATCTGCATGGCGAGGGCGAACACGGTCTTGAAGTAGTTGACGGCGATGGAGCTGGTCCAGCGGCCGCCGCCGAAGCCGAGGTAAAAGACGCCGGCGTAGATCATCACCCAGGCGGAACAGAGCAGGACCGCCATCTGCGCCGCGATGACGCCGAAGACCACAGCCACCGCGATCGCCGCGACGATCACCACGATGCCGGTCGAATAGTCGCTTTGCCCGAATTCGGCCACCGCCCGGTAGAGGAGATCGAAGCCTTGGGTCACGATGTCGGATGGGGTCAGTTGCACAATATAGGTGGAGGAGGCCTCCTGCCCCATCAGGGTCATCGAGGTGATGATCGACGACGCCATGCGCGGGCCGTTGTCCAGGAGCCAGTAGAAGAAGCCCATGGTGATGCCGAACTTCATGAACTCGGAAAAGAAGTCGCCCAGGCCGAAATTGCCCCGGATGAAGCCGAAGCCGGCGGTGTAGACGAGGCTGACGACGCAAAGGATGAGGAACAGCCTGGTCGCCGCCTTCCTGATGACCGGTTCCCAGGTCTTCGCCAGGTCCTGGTATTGGTCGATGGTGGAATCGAGGATTTTCACGTCCTGGCCGGCGGCGGCCCGCCGCGGCGGCATGGCGACGACGAAGCCGAACGCCAGAACCAGACAGAGGAATATGTTTTTCATGCTGCCCCCGATACGGTCAATCGGCGCGGATTCCCTTTGTGCGCAAGCGCCGGCGTCGCGGCGCTTCCACATGAGTGGACTTTTGGAGGAAATCGGGCCAACCACCGCCCGATTTTCTCCAAAGATGTCACTGCTTACGGACCAATGGATTGATTTTTCGTCAGGTCGGGTGATACCGCCGACCTTGCAATAATTCCCGACGGAAAATGGAACCCCAGGAAACTTTGGAGAGAATCAAACGGCGGTTTTTTTGATTTTCTCCAAAAGTTCACACATGAAACAACGTCACATATCGATGAAGCTGTACGATCTGCCCGCCCCTTCGCGCTCGCCCCCGAACATGTCGGACTCGCCCATCTTGATCGCCGTGCCCATGCGCTGCCGCGCCTCGCGGTTGTTGTCGGCCTCGACCCGGGCGGCGAGCATGGTGTTCTGGGCGAGAAGGAGGGCATGGATCTGCGAGAGCGACTGGATCTGGAGCGAGGCGAATTCATTGCCGGCCTGGATCGCCTCCTGCTGGCCCTCGGCGGAGGCGGCCTGATCCTTCAGCCTGTCGAAGCGCTCCTGGTATTCGTCCAGTTGCTCCCGCTGTTCCTTCACCACGCGCAACAGGTCGTCGGCTGTCTCCTTTTGCAACCGCGATCCGGCGTGATCGCCGGACATGGCGGCGGCGGAGGCGGCCGACGGCGGGCCGCCATAGCCTTCGCCCGAGGCGTAGTCGTCATACGATCCGAATTCGCCGAGAAGCCGGTCGAAGCCGCCGGTCATGTCGCTCAAATTCCGGATCGACCCCATGGTGTTCTTGAGTTGGTCGATGGCGTCCCGGATGTCGCCCCAGACCCATTGCCCCGGATTCATGGCGTCCTGGAGCATCCGCTTGTACTGGTTCAGTTGCGCTTGCAATTGTTGAATCTGTTGTTGGGTCTGGGTCACCGCCTCGCGGGCGGCGACGATGTTTTGCGCCAGGTTCGAACTGTCGATGACCGCCAGGGCGAAGGCTTCGCTCCGGCCGGCGGCGGAGAACAGGAGCATGGCGAGAATAGCTTTCTTCACGAGTCGTCCTTTCGGTTGCGGGGAAAATAGGCCAGGAGGAAAAGAACCGCATATGCCGACACGCCGGATACGGCCAGGAACAGGGCGAACGACGGATTCGGCGCCAGGGCGACCAGCCAGAAGGTCGCCGCCAGGACGAGCAGACGGTTGAGGGCTGTTTCCGACTGTTCCGGCGGCCGCTTCATTCGACGCATCGCTTCTCCGTCCCTGCGCGGGTCCATGCCGTCCGATGCGCCGCCGGCGCGTCATGACGGGATGTCGCTTTCGCTTCACGGGTTCACGTAATCAAAACCCCTATAGGGGCGTTCAAACGCCAGATCCTTCACCAGCATCACGTTCAGGCGGTAGCCGGGGCGGATTTCCAGGGTGGGGGCGATGGACATGTTTCGCTGAAGCATGTCGGCCATGACGCCGCCCAGGACCTGGCCCAGGGATTCCGACAATGCGTCGGACATGCGTTGCCGGTTGCCCCCCTGCGCATAGTCCTGGCCGTTCTGGGTCATCTCGACGCCGGCGAGGATGGCGGACATCATGATCGCCGAGCCGAAGATGCGGACGTAGTGGTTGTTCACCCGGTCGCGGAAGCCGGCATAGCCGGCGCCGGAACTCCCCGGCATGGCGCCGAGGTCGAGCGCCTTGCCGTCGGGGAAGATAATGCGCTGCCAGACTGCGAACACCCTGGACTGGCCGTACTGGATCTGCGACGAATACTCGCCCACCAGCCGCGATCCCTGGGGGATGAGAATGTGCCTGCCGGTCGGGGTGTCGTAGACGTCCTGCGCCACCTGGCCGACGATCTGGCCCGGCAGGTCGGAATTGATGCCGCCGACGAGGGTGGCGGGAATGACCGAGCCGGTGCGGAGGATGAGGAGGGAGGGCGGCGCTTCCACTTCCGAAGGATTGCGCCAATTGCCGCCGTCGGCGGCGAATTGGTTCATGCGCGAGAGATCCCCCCGGCGGCTGTAATCCGCCGCCGTCCCGCCCTCGACCGCGGCCCTGGCCGCGGCCAGGCGCTCGGCATACCCTCCGGCGCCGCTCCCGAGGGCGGCAAGCCGGCGTTCCGCTTCGGCGATGTCGTTCCCGATGGAGCGGGGCTTGTCCTTGACGTCCTCGATCTGGACCTTGATCGGGGCGTCGAGGGCGGCTTCGACCAGGCGGAGCCGCTTTTCCCTCGCCTTGCGCGCCTCCTCCGAAATCCTGGGCGGTTCCGGCGGCCGGGCGGGCGGCGCTTCGGGAACGGCGTTCCGGTCGTCCTGCGCATCCGG
>JAISXA010000230.1 GCA_031270685.1 Planctomycetota bacterium | reverse complement strand
TTTCCTTTAATAAACGTGAGGTGTCGGCTTTTTCTGAATCACGATTATATCCTCTTGACACCAGACTTCATAACAGGAAATCGGGCGGCGGTTGGCCCGATTTCCTCCAAAAGTCCACCTACACGATTACCATAAATATTTTTTAATTGGTAATACCACTTGACAGTAAGAGCGCAATCTGGTATGTAATGCTTTGGGCGGTAATATTTCTTTCCGGTCACTTCATTTTTCGAGGAGAAAGCATGCTAAGGAAAAGAATGGCGGCATTGTCGGCGTTCGCGGCGGCGGCGTTCATCATGTCGGCGTCCGTCGTGCCGGCTCAGGATGTGATCAAGATCGGCGTCCTCGGCGTCATGAGCGGACCCGCCGCGTCGTGGGGCCTGGTCAACCGTTATTGCGCCGAAGCGGCTGCCGAAATGATCAACGAAAAGGGCGGATTCGAGATTGGCGGCAAGAAGTACAAGATCGAGATCATCTCCATCGACGACCGCAACGACCCGAAGGTCTGTATCACCGGCGCCGAGAGACTGATCCACGAAAACGGCGTCCGTTACATCATCGGTCCCAACATCGACCCGACCTCCATGTCCATCGTCCCCACCATCGAACAGGGCGGCGCCATCAGCATTCCCTACGCCTTCTCGAAGAAGCTTTACTCCCTGCCCGCCAAGAACTCGATTCTCGGCATGATCGCCTCCTACCAGGCCGGCCCCGTCATCTATCAGTACCTCAAGGAGAACAGGGGCGTCAAGTCAATCGCCTTCGTCGCCCGCAACGATTCCGAGTCCCTCAACCAGCGCGACGAGGGCGTGCTCGCCGCCGGGCGTCTCGGCCTGAATATCGTCGCCGATACCGACTCCTACGAGGTCGGCACCACAGACTTCTTCCCGGTAATGGCCTCCGTGGTCCAGAAGAATCCGGACCTCCTGGTGATCTCCGGCGCGGCCCCGGCCGACACCCCGCTCCTCATCCGCGCCGCGCGGGAACTCGGCTTCCAGGGCATCATCAGCACCGAAACCGCCCAGGACGCCAAGGTCATCTCCGAGCTCGCCGGCGACCTCGCCAACGGCTTTATCTCGGTCGGCGGCGCCAGCACCCCCGAGATCCGCAGCGCCTACATGGAAGAATTCATCAAGCGCTACGAAAAGGTCGCCGGCGAATGGAACGACGAGGCCGGCACCAAGGTCTACGCCCTTGAAATCATCCTCAACACCATCAAGGCCGCCGGCCCGGCCGCCATCAACGACGTCAATGTCTTCATGAAGGCCATAGACACCTTCTCCATGCCCAATCCCTACCTCAAGGACAACCGTCCCCTCAATTACGTCGGCATAACCGATTTCGGCCACAAGCGCCAGATCTCCGTGCCGATGGTCGTCACCGAATACCGCGACGGCGATTTCGAAACGCTCTTCGTCGGCGCGGTCGCGGACTGAACGCGACATCCCCTCCGGGGCCGGCGGCGCCGGCCCCGGAGGTTTTCCCATCTGAAACCGACGGGTGCGCATTCCCGGAAATGGAACGCGCGAAAGACGGCCGGAGAAGACCATGGGCCAGGTGTTGATGAACGGCATCTATTCCGGGGTGCAGTACTCCCTCATCGCCCTCGGGTTGACCCTGATATTTTCCTTGATGAACGTGATGAACTTCGCCCACGGCCAACTGTACGTGCTTGGCGGCTTCGTCACCTATTACGTCTACGGGATCGTGGGACTGCCGTTCGCGGTCGCCCTTTTCGCCGCCGCGGCGACGCTGGCGGCGGTGGGAGTGCTGTTCGACGTCCTCCTCTTCCGCCGCGTTCTCGCGCGGAGCGCCCGGGACGAAAGCACCATGCTCCTCGCAAGCGGCTCGGCCCTGCTTCTGGACAGCCTGTTCATCATATTCTTCGGCGAAAAGCACCGCGGCGTGCCGCCGGTCGCGGGCGGGGTGCTCCGGATCGGCCAGGGCATTTTCCTCCCCTACGGCCGGGCGCTCATCATCGCGCTGTCGGTGATCCTGATCGCCGCCTTCATCCTGTTCATGACCTATACCCGTTGGGGGCGCGGACTCCGGGCGATGGCCCAGGACCGGGATGCGGCGAGGCTCATGGGGGTGAACGTCGCCCGCTATTCCATGCTCGGCTGGGCGATCGCGGCCTTGCTCGCCGGGCTGGCCGGCGCCATGCTGGTCTCCGTCTCGGGGGTCAACTCCGGGCTGGGCACCTGGATCTCCATCAAAGCCTTCATCATGGTCATGATCGGCGGCGCGGGCGCCATCCCCGGCGCGATCATCGGCGGCCTGGTCCTGGGCATGCTCGAATCCCTGGGTGCGCACTTTATGTCCGGCAGCCAGTATCTCGCCATTTTCGTCGCCCTGATCGTTTTTCTGGCAATCCGCCCGCGCGGCCTCCTGGGTCGGCAATAGCCGCCCGAACGCGGATGCGTCCCCGGCCGCCGCGCGCGGCGCTTTTCGGGGTTCTTTGGACAGGATGACAGCCATGACCCGCAACCGGAAAATAACGCTCGCCGCCGTGGCGATAGCGCTTTACCTCATCGGCGTGCCATGGCTCTGCGCCGGCCGCAACTATTATCTCGGCGTGGTCACCACCGCCTCGGGGCTGGCGGTCATCTGCGCCGGGGTGTGGCTCATCTTCTATATCGGCCGCATCAACATCGGCCAGGGCGCGTTCGCGCTAATAGGCGGATACGCGGCGGCCATAGCCGTCACCAAATGGGGATTGTCGTTCTGGATCGCCATGCCCTTCGCCGGATTGGCGAGCATGCTCGTCGGAATGCTAATCGGCCTGCCCCTGCTGCGGCTCAAAGGCGTGTATTTCTCGATGATCACCCTCAGCCTCACCGAAACCGCCCGCCTCGCCGCGCAAAGTCTCAAGGCGGTCACCAACGGCCCCAACGGCATTCTCAACATTCCGCTGCCCGGCGAACTGTCGATCTTCGGCGTTACCGTCATCCCCGACTTCGCCACGTTGAACAAGCACCGTGCGCTGTTTTATCTCGGCGCGGTCCTGCTCGTCGTCACCTACGCCGTCATCCACCGCGTCGTGAACAGCCGCCTCGGCTGGCTGTTCCGCTCCCTGCAACAGAACGAGGATCTCGCCTCCTCGTTCGGCGTCAACGTCCCGATGCTGCGCGTCATCGCCTTCGCGATATGCACCTTTTTCGCCGGCGTCGGCGGCGCGTTCTTCGTCGTCATGCAGCAGAGCATCTATCCCGCAACTTTCGCGGTGCAGGATTCGACCTACTTCCTGCTGTACTGCTTCATCGGCGGCCTGGGCTTTGTTTTCGGCCCGCTCGTCGGCACCTTCATCCTGTACATGGGCTTCGAGGTTCTCCAGGGGTTCAAGGAATACCAGCCGCTCCTGTACGCCCTGCTCATGATCGGCGTGATGCTGTGGCTTCCCAACGGACTTCTATCCATCAGACTGCCGAAATTCCTGCCGCCGAAAACGCCGTCCCGGCCAGCGTCCGGAGGGGATATCTAAATGGCTATCATGGAAGTGGTCAAGCTGACGAAACGCTTTGGAGGATTGGCGGCGGTCAACAACGTCTCTTTCGACGTCCACGAGGGCGAGATACTCTCGGTCATCGGCCCCAACGGGGCGGGAAAGAGCACGCTGTTCAAGCTGATCTCCTCGTTCCTGCCCGCCACCTCCGGGAAGGTGGTGTTCCGGGGCGAGGACATCACCTCGCAGAAGCCGCACGTCGTCGCGCGGAAGGGCGTGATCCGCACCTTCCAGGAAACGACGATATTCCGCGACATGACCGTGCTCGACAATGTGGTGGTGGCCCACCATCTGCATAGCAAGGCGTCCCTGATCGGCTTCTTCCTGGGCACCAGGGTCGCGCGCGACGACGAGGCGGGCTTCCGCAGGAGCGCCGAGGAAATCATCGACTTCCTCGGCATCGGACAGATGAGGGACGAGGCGGCGAAAAATCTCCCCCACGGCCACCTCCGAGCGCTCGGCATGGCGATGGGCATGGCCGCCGCCCCCAAGATCCTGCTCCTGGACGAGCCCTTCGCCGGCATGAACGCCGAGGAGACGGAAAGCGCTCTCGGCATGGTGCGCGGCATCCGGGGTCGCGGCATCACCGTGCTCCTGGTCGAACACGACATGCCGGCGGTGATGAAGGTCAGCGACCGCATTGTCGTCCTCAACTTCGGCGAAATGATCGCGGAAGGCGCCCCCTCCGAAATCCAGGAGAACGAGGCGGTGATCGAGGCGTACCTGGGGCGCGAGGACGAGGAGCTCGGCATATGACCCGCTATTTCGAAACCAGGAACATTACGGTCAAGTACGACCGCGTGTTGGCGGTGAAAAGCGTCTCCATCGGCATGGATGAAGGTGAGACCATTTCCCTTATCGGCTCCAACGGCGCGGGAAAGACCTCGACCCTGCGGGCCATCACCGGCCTGACGCCCATCTCCTCCGGGGAGATCTGGTTCAACGGCGACCGCATCGACAGGCTCGCCACCGACGCCATCGTCGAGCGGGGCGTAACAATGGTGCCGGAGGGGCGGCGCGTGTTCCCGCTCATGACTGTGCGCGACAACCTGCTCATGGGCGCTTTCCTCCGCCGCGACAAGTCGAAGATCGCCGCCTCCATCGACCGGGTCGTCACGCTGTTCCCGCGTCTCAAGGAGCGTTTCCACCAAGCTGCCGGTACCATGTCCGGCGGCGAACAGCAGATGATGGTGATCGGTCGGGGCATGATGGCCGACCCGAAGCTGCTCATCATGGACGAGCCGTCGCTGGGCGTCGCGCCCAAGTTCGTCCAGGAGATCGCCCGCGCGATCGTGGACATCAACCGGCAGGGCGTGAGCGTCATCCTGGTGGAACAGAATTCGCGCATGGCGCTGCGCGTGTCGCGCCACGCCTACGTCATGTCCACCGGCAAGGTGGTGGTGAACGACAAATCGTCGCGCCTGCTTCTGGACGACCGGGTGCAAAAGGCGTATCTGGGGGAGATTTCCGAAGCGCGGGCGTGAGACCGAAGCGCATTGAATGAATAACTGGAGTTTAGGGCGTTCGTTTCAACTACGTTTTTTTGCAACGTCGCGGGTTTGGTTCGAGTTGACGAAAAAACAACCCATTGAAACGAAAGCGGTTGAATCTTTAAAGGAAATCGGGCGGCGGTTGGCCCGATTTCCTTTAAAAGTCGACCACTTCGCAAAAAGTAAAAACGCTTGTGCCGCAAGGAACGCGATTTTTACAAAGCGGGAATTCGGCGGTGTGAATGCCCACGTTGCAAAAATCCGGTTCTATCGCCGACAAGAGAAAGAAACGGAAGAAGGGGACATGCTCCAAGCGACGCCGCTCCTCACTCTCGCCGCAGCCGTGCCGATCGTCGCGCTCGTCGTCCTCCTTATCGGCTTCAAGTGGACGGCGGTCCACGCCTCGGTCGTCGGCATCGCCCTCGCGGCCGCCATCGCCCTCCTCTTCTACCGGGCGTCGGCTGGACACATCGCGTTTGACGCCCTAAGGGGGCTGTGGAACAGCGTCTCCATCATCATCGTCATCTTCCCCGCGATCCTTATCTATGAAATCAGCCTCCAGGCCGGCGCCTTCCCGGCGATCCGCCGCGGACTGACCCGTCTCATTCCGGACCGGCTGCTTCAGGCGCTTACCCTCGGCTGGTGCTTCGCCAGCTTCCTGCAGGGGCCGTCCGGCTTCGGCGTGCCGATTGCGGTCACCGCGCCGCTCCTCATCGCCATCGGCGTCAAACCGGTGTGGGCGGTGGCCATCCCCCTCATGGGACACGGCTGGGCGAACACTTTCGGCACCCTCGCCCTGGCCTGGGACGCCCTGGTGCAGCAGGCGGACCTGCCGGCCGGAATCTGGCTTTCGGCGGCGTTCTGGGCGGGCTTGTTCCTCTTCGCCATGAATGTTCTGGCCGGCTTCTTCATCTGCTGGTTCTACGACGGCGCTCGCGGTGTCCGCCACGGCCTCCCGGCGATCCTCCCGTTCGGACTGGTCATGGGCGGCGGGCAGATGCTTCTGACCCGCGTCCTGCCCTCGCTTTCCACAGTCATCCCGACGACGGCGGCCCTCGGTCTCGCGTTCCTTCTCGCCCGACTGCCAAGGTACGCCGGCGGCCGCGAGGACGACAGCCCGATCGTGGAAGGCGAAAAGTCCGGCGACCTCGCAGAACCCGCCGCCATGAGTTTGCACCAGGCGATGCTCCCATACTACGCGCTCACCGTCATTACCCTGTTGGTTCTCCTGGTCGGACCGGTGAAATCGGCTCTCGGGCGATTCACCACCGGCTTCGCGTTCGCACCCTCCACGACCGGCCTAGGATTCGCGAGCGAGGGATCGGCGTATCATTCCCCCATCGCCTGGCTTACCCACTCCGGCTTCTTCCTGCTGCTTTCGGCGGTCACGGCCGGGTTGTACTATCATGGCAAAGATCTGCTCCCCGGCAACGGGATCCGCGCGGCCTGCGCCGCGACTTGGAAAAAGGCGCTTCCCGCCGCGCTGTCCGTGATCCTCCTCATCGGCATGAGCAAGATCATGGGCGGCAGCGGCCAAACCGCCGTCCTCGCCGCCTCGGCCGCGAACCTGACCGGTTCATGGTACGGGGCGCTGTCGCCGCTCGTCGGCGTGCTCGGCGCGTTCATGTCGTCGTCCAACGTCAGTTCGAACGTCCTTTTCGGACAGTTCCAATATGCCACCGCCACCCTCACCGGCTTCGACGTCGCGGTCATCCTGGCCGCGCAGACCAGCGGCGGCGCGCTCGGCTGCATCATCTCCCCGTCCAAGGTGATGCTCGGCGCGACCACCGCGGGGGTGGTCGGCCAGGAAGGCGTGGTCATCCGCCGCCTGCTCGGGGCGTCCGTGGCCAGCGCCGCCGTGATCGGCGCGCTGGTGATGGCGTTCGGGTGATCTATTGAAAGGATCGGCCATGGAAAAATGCGATTTGATCCTGCGCTGCGACCGCGTGGTCCTCGAGGACCGCGTCCAGGCGCTCGCCGTCGGCGTCAAGGGCGGGCGCGTTCTCTTCTTGGCCGACAAGGCGGTTCATGCGGAGGCGGACCGCGATATCGATCTCGGCGGCATGATGCTGTTTCCCGGCATGATCGATCCGCACGTTCATTTCAAGGAACCCGGTCCCAACACCCACCGCGAGGATTGGGAGAGCGGTTCGCGACAGGCCGCCGCCGGCGGCGTGACCACGGTCATGGAAATGCCCCTGTCCATACCCCTCACCGTCGACAAGGCGGCTTTCGTCCTCAAGATGGGGATCGCCGCGAAGAAGTCGCACGTCGACTTCGCGTTCTGGGCGGGGATGAACACGTACGCCGAAGGGCATTACCGCGAAATGCACGACCTCGGCGCGGTTGCGTTCAAGGTCTTCCTTTCGACCGATCCCGACAGCCCGCGCATGGGCGACTACGACTTCCTGCGCGCGCTCCGCGACGTCGCCGGCTTCGACGGCCTGGTGGGCGTGCATGCGGAAAACCACGACATCATCGACAACTGCTGCGAAGCATTCACCAGGGAGGGGCGACAGGACGGCCGGGCGCACCTCGACTCGCGCCCCGACGTCGCCGAGATCGAGGCGGTACAGCGGGCGCTCCTCTTCGCGCGGGAAAGCGGCGCCCGGATGCACATCTGCCACCTCTCCTCCGCCAAAACCGCCGCCGTCATGAGGTTCTACCGCGAACGCGGGGCGGATTTCACGGTCGAGACCTGCCACAGCTACCTGACCCTGGACGACAGCGACCTCGACCGTTGCGGCGCGCGTGCCAAATGCAACCCGCCTATCCGCGACCAGGCGAACCGGGAGGCGCTGTGGAAGATGATCATGGACGGCGACATCCAGATGGTCGCCTCCGACCACTCGCCGTACCTGGACGAGGACCGGGATTTGCCGTTGTGGGAATCGCCCCCCGGACTTTCCGGCATCGACCTCGCCTTCCCGCTCATGCTCGACGCCGGATTCAACCGGCGCGGCCTGCCGGCCGAGCGGTTGGCGCGCCTTCTGGCGACGAACACGGCCCGCCGCTTCGAACTGTATCCGCGGAAAGGCGTGATCGGCGTCGGCTCCGACGCCGACCTGGTCGTCGTCGATCCGGACGCGGAATGGACCTGGAGCTGGGAGCGCTCGCTCGGCAAAAGCAGGGAAAAGGCGACGCCCTTCGAGGGGCGGAGGATCCGCGGCCGGATCCTCGGGACATACGTTCGCGGCGTCAAGGTCTACGACGGGGTGAAAAACGTAGTCGAGGTCGAACCGGGGTTCGGCAAGTTCGTCAGACCCATCAATAATCGCTGATCGGCGACTTGAAACTTGAGGAGTGGTCATGTCGCGAGTTTTCGCTGTAATAAAGAGGGACAGCTACCGGGACTCCATTTTCCTGATGCGGTTGTCCGCGCAGGCTTCCAGGAGCGGCGGCGTCGAGGCGGTCTCCGCGATGATGGCGACCGACCGCAACAAGGACCTGTTCGCCGCTTCCGGGCTCATGACGCCGGAGATCGCCGCCGCCGCCCCGAACGACCTCGCGATCGCCATCAAGGGCGATGCCGCCGGGGTGGACGCCGCCGCCGCACTGGCGCTGCAACTGCTCGACGCGGAACCTGAGCGCCGCAAAAGCGGCGGCGTCGGCGAGGAGACGCCGGCGACCCTCCGGCAGGCCAAACGGGCCGACGCCGGCCTCAACATCGCCCTGGTGTCGGTCGCCGGGGATTTCGCCCGTTACGAGGCGGCCGAGGCGCTTGCCCTCGGCATGGATGTGATGCTTTACAGCGACAATATCTCGCTCGCCGACGAACTCGCGCTCAAGCGGCTGGCGGACCGGAAGGGGCTCCTGGTCATGGGGCCCGATTGCGGCACCGCGATCATCGACGGCACGCCGCTAGCTTTCGCCAACCGCGTGCGCAAAGGGCCGGTCGGCGTCGTCGGCGCATCCGGAACCGGCCTGCAGGAAGTGACTTGTCTTCTGGAGCGCATGGGCGTGGGCATCGGCCAGGCCTACGGCGCCGGCGGCCGCGACCTCAAGGACGATGTCGGCGGAATCACCGCGCTGGCCGCACTGAACAGGCTGGGCAAGGATCCGACCGTCGAGGCGCTCGTCATCCTCGGAAAACCTCCCGGTCGCGAGACGCGAAAAAAGCTGTTGGCGCGGATCCGCGAAATCGGCAAACCCGCCTTCGTCCATTACCTCGGCGCCGACGAGTATTCCGCTGAGGAGAAGGCCGGCGTCGCGGCGGCCCGAGACCTCGAGGAACTGGCGGTAAAGGCAGCGCGGCACGTTCGCCCGAGCGCGGCGCTCGGCGACGCCGAAAGCGCTCCCCCCCCGCCCTCGCCGGCGAAAAGCGGCTGCCTGCACGGCATTTTCGGCGGCGGCACCCTGTGCCAGGAGGCGGCGCTGATCTGCGGGGAAATGCTTTCCAGCCCCAGGGCGTCCAATCTTTCCGCGCCTGGATATGAAAAAATCGGCGGCTCGGACGCGTTCTCCGGCCACCTTTTCCTGGACCTGGGCGAAGACGAATTCACCGTTGGCCGGCCGCATCCGATGATGGCGCCCGACCTCAAAATGGACCGCATCGCGGCCGCGCTCCGCGACCCGGGAGTGCGGGTCGTGCTCATGGACCTGGTTATCGGCCACGGATCGCATCCCCGCCAGGCCGAACTCGCCGTCGAGGCGCTCACGGCCGCGAAGCCGGAAAGCGAAGAAAAAATCGTCGTCGCCTCCGTCACCGGAACCGACGCCGACAATCCGACCCGGGAAAGCCAGGCGAAAATCCTGCGGGAGGCCGGCGTGATCGTGCTGGCCAGCAATGCGCGCGCGGCGAGGTGGGCGGCGCGCGCGGCGATGGGCGTTACGGGAGACGGCGATGACCAATAAACTGCAGGTCGCGGTTCTGGGGGTGGACGTCTTCGACGCGGCGTTCGCGGAAAGCGATACCCCGTACACCCGCCTCGATTGGAAGCCGCCGGCGGGCGGGGACGCCAAGCTGGTGGACGCGCTGTTCCGCCTGGAAACGGAATGCGTCGATGACAAGGGCGACTCGCTCATCGACCGGGCAAACCGCGAAGCGTTCGACAGGCTGAGAAAGGGCCGGCCGGTCCTGAAGCGGGTCCGCCCCGCCCACGAGGTGATCGCGGGACTCGACAAGGAGACGATCCTCCACGCCGGCCCGCCCATCGCCTGGGCGGACATGTGCGGCCCGATGCGGGGCGCGTTCGTCGGCGCGGTCAAATACGAGGGCCTCGCCAAGGACGACGCCGGGGCGGAAACACTTCTCGCCTCGGGGAAAATCAAGTGCCGCCCCAACCACCATCACCGCGCCGTCGGGCCGATGACCGGGATGATCTCCCATTCCATGCCGGTGTTCGTCGTCGAGAACGAACCCTTCGGCAACCAGGCCTTCTGTCCCGTCAACGAGGGCATCGGCAAGGTCATGCGCTTCGGCGCGAACGACGAGTCGGTGATCGCGAATCTCAGGTGGATCGAAACGGTCCTCGCGCCCGCGATCGACCAGGCGCTGGTCGACGGCGGCGGCGTGGACCTTAAGGTGGTGATGGCGCAGTCGCTGGCAATGGGCGACGAAATGCACCAGCGGAACGTCGCGGCGAGCCTCAACTTCCACAAGGCCGTCGCGGGCGGGTTCCACGCCGCCCTGTCCGGGAATCCGGAAGGCAGAAAGGCGGTCGAGTTCGTCGCGGGCGGGAACGAACAGTTTTTCCTCAACCTCGCCATGGCCTCGTGCAAGGCGATCATGGATCCGTTGCGCGGCATCCCCTATTCCACCGTGGTGACGGCGATGAGCCGGAACGGCGTCGACTTCGGCATCAACGTCTCCGATCTCGAGGGAGAATGGTTCACCGCGCCCTGCCTCAAGCCGCAGGCGCTTTACTTCCCAGGCTTCAGCGAGGCGGACGCCAATCCCGACATGGGCGATTCCGCCATCGTCGAGTGTTTCGGCATCGGCGGCATGGCCATGGGCGCCGCACCGGCGGTGGTGCGCTTCGTCGGCGCCGGGGGAGCGGAGGACGCCTACCGCTACACCAGGACGATGCGCGAAATCGCGGTCGGACCGAACCCGGACCTGCCGATTCCGGGCATGGATTTCATCGGCATCCCGTCGGCGATCGACATTCGCCGGGTTGTGGCGACGGGAATCATGCCGGTCATCAACACCGGCGTCGCGCACCGCCTGCCCGGCGTCGGACAGGTGGGGGCGGGGATCGTCACGCCGCCGATGGAGATCATGCGCCGGGCGCTGTCGCGCTTCGCGGAAAAGCGCCTGGGAAAATGCGGTCGGTGACCCCGCCCGGCCTTGGGCGGAAGGAAAGGGGAAGAGGATTCCGATCCGGAAATGGACGGGTTGCCATGTTGAAAAAAGTCAGCAAGAAAACGATCGCTTCGCAGGTCATCAACCAACTGACCGATTTGATCCGCAACGGCAAACTGCAACCCGGCGACCGGCTGCCGCCGGAGCGCGAGATGGCGGAGCAGCTCGGGGTCAGCCGGCCGCCGCTGCGCGAATCGCTGCGCGCGCTGGAATACGCCGGCGTCATCGAAACCCGCTACGGCGACGGCATCTATGTGAAAAGCGCCGATTTCCCGATGGAATCGGGTTTTTCCACCTTCCTCAACCAGTATACGCTCGAGGAGATGATCGAAATGCGCAAGGTCGTCGAGAAGGCCGCCGTCCGGTTCGCCAGCGAACGCGCCAGCGGGGAGGACCTGGAAACGCTGCGCGAGATACAGGAGCGGACGAAAGCGAGCGTCGACGATATGGAGCGCTTCATCGAGTGCGATTTCGCCTTCCACAGCGCGATCGCCGAGGCGGCGCGGAATTCAATGCTGTTCGAGACGATGAAGACCATGCGCCGGCTGATGGCCGAGTTCAACCGCGAGCTGTTGCAAAGCCGCGCTTTCCGGGCCGGGGTCGCCAGGCAGCACGACGTCGTCCTCAATGCCGTGACCAAGGGCGACGCGGAAATGGCGGTCGAGGCCATGGACAGGCACCTCGACAACGTGGTCGATCTCGCGCGCGACCGCAACCGGCGCGAAAGCGCGCGCCGCCACAGCGAGAAAGCGCAAAACGAAAAACGCAGAAAATCCGGCTAGCGGATGTGTCGACTTTTAAAGGAAATCGGGTTAACCGCCGCCCGATTTCCTTTAAAGATTCAACCGCTTTCGTTTCAATGGGTTGTTTTTTCGTCAACTCGACCCAAACCCGCGACGTTGTAAAAAAAGCGTGGTTGAAACGAACGCCCTGAAACTTTGAAGGAAATCAAACAGCGGTTTGTTTGGTTTCCTTCAAAAGTACACGATGCAGGACCGTTTTTTATTTGCCGTATTGGTAATACCACCAAAGCAATTCGCGAAGAAGGCGACAAGTGCCGCCGGCGCAAAATGGTGTCGTTCTGGTGTCGTTCTTTTATTAGGAGAAATGTCATGCCGTATCCCGATGGCCCCCTGAAAACCCGTGCCGTGGTCAAGCCGGGAATCTATGCCCTCGTTCCCCCGGAGGGCCGGGTGTTCAACGTCATTCCGGGCCTGGAAAATTGCCGGACCACCATCCTCTGCACCCCCAAGATCGGCGCCGGCTTCGTGCAGTACATCGGCACGGCGCAGGCCGGCGGCGGCTGCGCGAAAAGCGCATTCGGCGCCGCCGAGGGCGTCGAGACCTTCATCCACTTCCTGGACGGCGAGGGCGAGCTCGAACTGGCCGTGGGCGGCAGGACCGAGACCTTCGGCCAGGGCGGCTACGCTTATGCGCCCGCGGGCAAGGGCATCCACTTCAAGAACGTCGGCGCGAAACCGCTCCGCTTCCTTTTGTACAAGCAACGTTATATCCCGCATCCCGATCCCGCGCGCGTTCCGGCGCCGGTGTTCGGCAACCTCAACGACATCAAGGAGCGCAGCTACGACGAGATGGAAAACGTCTTTGTCCGCGACCTCCTGCCGGTCGACGAGACCTACGACATGAACATGCACACCCTTTCGTTCGCCCCCGGCGGCTGCCACCCGTTCATCGAAACGCACGTCCAGGAGCACGGGGCGTACATCTACGAGGGCCAGGGCATGTACCTTCTCGACGACGACTGGCTCTCCGTGCAGCCCGAGGATTTCCTCTGGTTCGGCCCCTACACCAAGCAGGCGTGCTACGGCACCGGTCGCGGCCGCCTCTCGTACATCTACTCCAAGGACTGCCACCGGGATGTGGAAATCTGATGGAGAATCGCATCCCCGTTCCACCCTGTCCCGCCAGGGGCGGGCCGGGGCAAGACATGGATCTGAAGTTTTGCAAAATGGCGATCAAACCGCCAATCGCCATTTTGCAAAAATCAAAAACGCTTGTGGCGCAAGGATCGCGATTTTTACAAATAGGGCATTCGGCGGTTTGAATGCCCTATTTGCAAAACTCCAGGTATAACCGTGTTTCAAACCACTACAGGAGAACCAGCAATGCCTCTCGCAATCGATCTTAAACCCTTGAATATCAAGGACGTACTGAATGCCGCCGACATGAAGGGCAAGAACATGATCTTCCTCGACGACTGGACGCGCGAACAGCTCGCCGCACTCTTCGAGGCGGCGAAGCTGCTCGAACCCTATTCCCGCACCCAGCTCGATCTCCTCAAGGGCAAGATTCTCTACACCCTTTTCTTCCAGCCCAGCACCCGCACCCGTTGCAGTCACGAAGCGGCGATGCACCGCATGGGCGGCAGGGTGGTCACCGAAACGGACCCGTTGCACAACTCGGCCATGGCCAAGAACGAAAGCCTCCACGACGGCATCCGCGTCATTTCGCAATACGCCGACGTCCTCGTGCTGCGCCACGGCGATGCGGACGAGGTTTTCGCCGCCCTCGACCGGCTCGGCCCCAACGCCTGTCCGATCATCAGCGGCGGCTTCGGCCACGTCACCCACCCGACCCAGGGACTCCTGGACATCTACACCGCCTATCGGGTGATCGACAAGCCGCTCGACGAGATGCGCATCATCATTTCGACGCCGGACCTTTCCCGCGCGCGCTCCGGCCAGTCCTTCGCCCTCGGCGCCGCACGCATGGGCGCGCACATCGTCTACACCGGCGCCAGCGAACTGCGGACGCCGCAGGTGATGATCGACAAGCTCAAGACTATCGGCGCGAGCTACGAAGAGCATTTCGACCTCGACCGGAAGGGCAACCTCGAGCTGATGGAAAAAGCCGATCTCCTCTACCTCCCGGGCAGTTCGCTGAAGAAGGAGGATCCGAACCGCGATGATTTCATGAAGAAGGTGGCGAACCATCACTTCTCCCTCGAAGACCTCCAGCAGCTGAAGAAGAAGACCGGGCGCGCCATCGGCATCATGCACTCCCTGCCCCGCAACGACTTCGAGTTCGACCAGGCCATCGACAACACCGAGTTCCAGCTCTATTTCAAGCAGATCGGCTACAGCGTGCCGCTCCGCATGGCGCTTTTGGGCGCGATCTGCGGAGTCAACTGAGGGTGGCCGGGAGTGGCCTTTTCAAGGAGAACCCACCATGCGCGTAGACAAGAACACACTGCACCAACTGATGAGCGACAAACTCCACAAGGCGGGGCTCTCCCGGGAACACGCCGACATCGTCGCCGACGTCCTGGCGCACGCCGACCTGCGCGGCGTGCACTCGCACGGCGCGATGCGGGTGGAATACTATTCCGAGCGCATCGCCAAGGGCGGCACCAACGCCAAGCCCGATTTCAAGTTCGAGCGCACCGGACCCGCCTCCGCGGTTTTCGACGGCGACAATGCCGCCGGCCAGGTCGTCGCCAAGATCGGCATGGACCACGCCATCGGGATCGCCAAGGAAACGGGCGTCTCGGTCGTCGGCATGCGCCGCATGGGGCATTCGGGGGCGCTGTCCTATTTCGTCGAACAGGCGGCGGACGCCGGCCTGCTCGGCATTTCCGTCTGCCAATCGGACCCGATGGCCGTGCCCTACGGCGGCGCGGAGCCTTTTTTCGGCACCCACCCGATCGCCTTCGCCTCGCCGTCCGCCGACGGGAGGCATGTCATCGTCGATCTGGCGGTAACGGTCCAGGCGTGGGGCAAGATCCTCCACGCCCGCTCCCGCCACGAGGAGATCCCCAAGGACTGGGCGGTGGACAAGGACGGCAACCCGACGACGGACCCCTTCCAGGTCGCGGCGCTCAATCACATCGCCGGGCCCAAGGGCTACGCCCTGGCGATGATGGTGGACATCCTCTCCGGCGTGCTTCTCGGACTTCCGTTCGGCAAGGACGTCACTTCCATGTACAACGATCTAACCGAAATGCGTATGCTGGGACAGCTTCACATCGTCATCGACCCGGCCCGCTTCACCGACCGGGAAGCGTTCCTCAAGAATATCAACCGGCTCATGGCCGACCTGAACGCGGTCAAGCCCGCGCCCGGATACGACAAGGTCCTCTTCCCCGGCGAAGGCAGCCGGCGGCGCAAATTGGCCTACGAAAAGGACGGGATCGAGATCGTCGACGAGATCTACGCCTACTTGGTATCAGACGTGATCCATCGCAACAACTACGACAACAAGGGCACTTTCGCGGTTTGAGCGCCTGACTTCCGGCAGGGCCCCGGGAGGGCGGCTTCGTCCCCCCGGCGCGTATTTTTCGGAGAGCCGTCATGGATGAGCTGAAGATCGTCAATGCGCGGATAGTTTGCGAAGACGGCGTTTTCGCCGGCGGGATACTGGTCAAGGCCGGAAGGATCGCGGCGATCGGCGACATCGCCGACGCCGGAGCGGCGGAGACCATCGACGCCGGCGGCAAATACGTCTTTCCCGGCATGATCGATTCGCACGTCCATCTAAACGACCCGGGCTTCACCTGGCGCGAGGATTTCCCGCACGGCTCCGCGGCGGCGGCGGCGGGCGGGGTGACGACCATTATCGACATGCCGCTTCAGAACGAACCGGCGCTGACCAACGCCGAAATCTTCGCCGCCAAGGAAAAGGCGGTCGCCGGCCGCAGCCATGTCGACTACGCCTTCTGGGGCGGGCTCGTTCCGGCCAATTTGGGCGATCTGGAGGGGCTCGACCAGGCGGGCGTCGTCGCCTTCAAGGCATTCATCGCCCCGGTGTCGCCGGATTATTCATCCACCGACCTGGGGACGGTTCGCCGGGCCATGGCCGTGCTCAAGCGTTTCGACGGCTTGGGCGGCTTCCATTGCGAGGATTATTACATCATCAAATCCGGTGAGGCGGAAGCCGCGGAACGCGCCGGAAAGAACGCGACCTGGAGGGATTTCCTGGATTCGCGCCCGCCGTCGGCGGAAATCATATCCACCCGGGCCATCATCGAACTCGCCAGGGAGATGGGCGTCCGCGTCCATATTTGCCATGTCAGCCATCCCGACGTCGCCGAGATCATCCGCGCCGCGCGACGCGAAGGCGTGCGCGTGACCGGCGAAACCTGCGGCCACTACCTGACGTTCTGCGACGAGGATGTAATCCGGGACGGCGAAATGCTCAAGTGCGCGCCGCCCCTGCGCAGCGCCGCCGCGCGCGAAAAATTATGGGAATACGTGCTCGACGGGACGCTTGGCTCCCTCGCCTCCGACCATTCTCCGTGCCGCGCCGACGAAAAGGACGAAAAGACCCATGGCGTGCTCGGGGCATGGGGCGGCATTTCCGGCATCCAGAGCCTCATGCAGGCGGTATTCTCGGAGGGCGTCGTCAAGCGCGGCTGCCCGCCGTCTATTTTGGCGAGGGCGTCCGCCGCCACGGCTAGGGCGTTCGGCCTCGACCATGCGAAGGGCGCGATCCGCCCCGGCCTCGACGCGGATCTGGTGATTCTCGACCCGGACCGCGAATGGGAGATCACGGCGGATTCGCTCAAGTATCTGAACCGGAATTCGGCGTTCGTCGGGCTCAAAGGCAAGGGCTTGCCGGCGCTTACCCTGGTGCGCGGCAAGGTGGTGGCGAGGGACGGCGACGCGATCGGCGACCTGGAGCATGGACGGCTGGTTAAAAAACGCTTGTGCCGCAAGGATCGCGATTTTTACAAATTGGGCATTCGGCGGTTTGAACGCCCAATTTGCGAAACTCCGGTTAATGGCCATTTCCCCCTATAGTGGACTTTTGAAGGAAATCAAACAAACCGCTGTTTGATTTCCTTCAAAGTTTCAGGGCGTTCTTTTCAACCACGCTTTTTTGCAACGTCGCGGGTTTGGGTCGAGTTGACGAAAAAACAACCCATTAAAACGAAAGCGGTTGAATCTTTAAAGGAAATCGCGCGGCGGTTGGCCCGATTTCCTTTAAAAGTCGACCCTATAGGAGCAGCTCATGTCGGGCAAGAAGAAGTTGGCGGTCATCGCCATCGGCGGCAATTCGTTAATCGTCGGCAAAAAGATCAGCGTCTCCGACCAATACGACGCGGTGCGGGAAACAACCAAACACATCGCCGACGTCATCGAGAGCGGTTGGCAAGTCGTGGTCACCCACGGCAATGGCCCCCAGGTCGGCTTCCTGATGCTCAGGGCCGAGATGGCGCGCCGACACACGGGCCTCCACATCCTCCCGCTGGTCTCCTGCGTCGCGGACACCATGGGCGGCATCGGCTATCAGATCCAACAGGCGCTGCACAACGAGCTCAAGAAACGCGGCCTGCCGTCGAACACCGTCACCCTGATCACCCAGGTTCTGGTCGACCCCAATGACCCCAAGTTCAACGATCCGGACAAATTCGTCGGCGAGTTCTACGACGACGGCAAGGCCACGGAGGTACGCGAGGAACACCCCGACTGGACCATGAAAAAGGACGCCAACCGGGGCTGGCGGCGGGTGGTGCCGTCGCCGAAGCCGATCGAGATCATCGAGCTGGACGCGGTGCGCAGCCTTGCGGATTCCGGCTTCAACATCGTCGCCGCCGGCGGCGGCGGCATTCCCGTTCTGCAAAAGCCGGACGGGAGCTATGTGGGCGTCGACGCGGTGATCGACAAGGATCTCGCGTCGCGCCTGCTCGCCAACAAGCTCGGGGCCGATCTTCTCGTCATTTCCACCGGCGTCCCGCAGGTCGCCGTCAACTTCGGCACGGAGGCGGAAAGAAAGCTCGGCAAGGTCGATATCGCCGCGCTCGGGGAATACATGGCGCAAGGCCAGTTTCCCGCCGGAAGCATGGGACCGAAGATCCAATCCGCCATCGATTTCATCAAGGCGGGCGGCAAGGAGGTCATCATCACCAGCCCGGAAAACCTCGGCCAGGCCTTCGCCCGGGGGGCGGGCACTCACGTGGTTCCCTGATGCTCCGCGCCGCCGCCGTTTCAGCGGGCGCCATCGCCCTGCCCCTTCTCGACGGGCGCGGCCTGACGGCGACAGCGGTATTCGCCGGCGGCTTCTACCTCTCCGACGACGCGGGCGGAATGTTGTGCGTCCTTTCCGAGTTCCGGGAAGCCGGGCCGCTGCACCTGAATTGCGCCGCTTGGCCGGAAAACGCCGGGCGGTTCGCGCGCGTCGGCGACAAATTCGCGTTAGCCGACGGAACGCTGAGGTCGGCGGCTGTTTCAATTCCGATAACCGGGGCCGCAGTCTGGCGACCCCGATCCTTGCCAGCGGCGGCGCCGACGGCAATCCGCGCCGCGCATCGCGCCATCCGCGCGGCGGCGAAAACGTCCGCCCCCTCCCGTACGCTCGTCGCGGCGTGCCTCCACCCGAAAAAAACCGACAGCGAAGAAATATCCCCCTTCCTTCTCGCCGAAATCCAAAAAGGGCTTCTCGCGCTGGCGGAACGCCCCCGCGACGCGGCCGAAATCCTGCTCGGCCTCGGTCCCGGACTCACGCCGAGCGGCGACGACATCCTCGCCGGCGCACTGCTCGCGCTCCGGGCATTCGCGGTTCACGGCCGCGCGAACCGGCTCGCCGAATCCGTCATCCCGCGCCTAGAACGCACCAACCGCGTCAGCGCCGCCCACCTGCTCGCCGCCGACAAAGGTCAGGGCGCGGCCGTTTTCCACGAGCTTCTGGCCTGGGCCGTCGCCGGAGGCGAGTTGAAACCGTTTCTTGCGCGAGTCGACCGGATAGGGCATTCCTCGGGATGGGACGCGCTCCTCGGCATGCTGGGCGCGCTTGCGGCGATCTCCGGCGACTCTCATGCCCGCGAGGGATAATGGCCTTCCGGCTCACGCCTGCGTTTCGGGCGTTCGATCAGTTCAAGGGTGACGCCCACCAGATCCTCGGTATCAAGGTAAGCGTAATGCCCGTCGCCGTCGAGGCCGAAGCCGCTGCCGTCCATGGTCATGCGCAGTCCCGCCGCCTCGGCTTCGGCGAGCGATTTCCGCATGTCATCGGTCAAAATGCCGAGATGCTGCACGCCATATCCGTGCTTCGCGATATATTCGCCGTATACGGTGTCGCCTTCGAGCGGCTGAATCAATTCCAGCCGCAGCGGGCCGATGTTGGCGAGTCCGATGCGGCTGGCGTATTCGGCCGGCTTGCCGTTCCGGGTCATGTTGGGGACAAACGGCTTCCGGTAGGTGTAGATGGTCCACGGCCCCACGCGGAAGCGCTCCCAGAAGGATTTCATGGCCTGGTCCAGGTCGGGGACGAGAATGCAGATCTGCGCGATGTTGGTAATGGGAAAAGCGGGGATATCCTTCGATCCGTCTTCGGGGTTCATGGCGGTCAATCCTTGTCGCGAAGCTTCGCGAGAGTCTGAAAATCGCCTTTCACATGCTCGTACAGCGACTTGTAGAGGGAGAAATAGTCCATATACAGTTGGTGCGCCGCCGGATCCGGCTCCATGGGATCAATATAGCGCGTCCACTCCCTGGCGAAAGAAAAATCCCTGAATGCGCCGACCGCGACGGCGGCAAGAAGCGCATCGCCATAGGGCGCGCCGTTCCGGCGTTCGACCAGGACGGTCGGCAGGTCGAAGACGTCGGTTATGATGCGCCGCCACAACGCGCTTTTCGCCCCTCCCTCGTTCAACACCAGCGGCGGATTCACCGGCCGTCCCGACGACTTTATTATCCGGAAGGAGTCGTACAGCGCAAAGGCCACCGACTCCATCATCGCCCGCGCCAGATGGCCCCGGGTATGGTTGAGGCTGAGGCCGAAGACGACGCCGCGCGCCCGAACGTCCCATATCGGAGTCCGCTCGCCCATGAGATAGGGCAGCGCGACCAGCCCGCCGCAGCCGGCGGGAGCGTTCGCCGCCTCGCGATTGATGACCTCATAGGCGTCTTCGCCCCCGCGCGCCTCGTTATTCTTCTCCGACCGGTAGTAGTTGTCGCGCAGGTAGCGGATGGTCTGGCCGCCGGTGGTCGTGGTCGGTACGGTGATATAGGTATTTTCGGAATCGGTGGTGTAGGCGAAGCCGATCATGCTTTCGTGGAAATTGGCGTCGCGGTGAAGAATCCCGAAATTGCCGCAGGTGCCGAGATTCATCTGGACGTCGCCCTCCTTGATCATGCCGCCGCCGATCCATCCCGCGTTGCAGTCCACCTGCCCCGTCGCGACCGGCGTTCCCGGGGCGAGCCCGGTCTCCGCCGCCGCCACGCGGGTGATGCCGCCGACGATCGCGTCGCAGCGGGCGAGTCGGGGAAACAGGCCGGCGTCGAGACCGAGAGCGTCAAGCATGTCGAGATTGAAGCGCCGCCCGAGAAGGTCGTAGGCCACGCCGTAAAAGGCGGCGCCCGAATAGTGGCAACGGCTTAAGCCAGTCAGCTTGCGGACGACGAACCCGTCGATGGTGAGCGCCTTGTCGACGCGCTTGAAATCGCCGGGACGATTTTCGCGTTCCCAGAGCAGATTGACGATGACCGGATGGTCGTCCAGGCGGTTTTTGCTTACGGCGAAGAGTTTTTGATCGCCGAAGAGCGAACGCACCGCCTCGACCTGCCGCACCGCCCGGCGGTCCATGAGGTTGTATGCTTTGCCTACCGGGTCGCCGTTTCTGTCGACCATGACCAGGCAGGGCATGGCGGAGGACACGGCCACGCCGCCGATGTCCCCAGGGTCGACGCCGGTTTCGTCGAGGATGGCGCGGATCATTTCGCGGGCATAGACCCAATACAGGCCGGGCTCGTGTTCGGACCATCCGGGTTTGGGCGTGAGGATCGGGTATTCGCGAAAGGAATGCCCCTTGACGGAGCCGTCGTCGGCGATGAGCGTGGCCTTGGCGCCGCCGGTGCCGTAATCGATCCCGAGAAAGTGCATGGATCATACCTTGTTCGGCTTGACGCTTTCCTCGTAGGCGAGCATGCGTTTCAGGTACGGCTTTCCCATTTTCTGCAAAAAGCCGATAAACAGGCTCTCGACGATGCACAGCTGCGCCAGCCGCTTGGCGATGACCTCGAAGTTGGCGAAGGTCGCGAACACGGCGGTCTGGAGGATGATGTCGGAGGTTTTCACCAGGGGCGAGACGGGATAATTGGTCACCGCGATCACCGTCGCGCCGCGCTTGCGCGACAGCTTCGCCGCATTGTTGACGGTGCGGCTTCGCCCCGAATGGGAAAAGGCTAGCATGACGTCGCCCGGACCGAGCCGGGTGGTGAAAAACAGCTGCTCGTCCGCGTCCGGCGACTCGTAGGCGGTATGCCCCACCTTGAGCCAGCGCAGATAGCTTTCGCGAGCCACCACCCCGCCGTCGCCGATGCCGCAAAACAGGATCTGCCCCGACCCCACCAGCGCGTCAACCGCCCTGGTGAATTGACCCAGGTCGAGAGTGCGCAACGTGTCCGCGAGGGAGGACATGCTGGAATTGAACACCTTCTCCAGCATCGTCGGCAGGGGATCCTTCGAATCGATCTCGGGATAGACGCCCTCCGGCTCGGCATCGCGGTGCAGGTCGAAGGATCGCCGGAGTTCGATATACCCCTCGTAGCCGAGCCGCTTGGCCATGCGCACCGCCGTCGCCTCGCTGCACTCGGCCATCGACGCGAAATCGACGATGTTCAGGTCGGCGATGCGCTCGGCGTTGGCCATGAGAAAATCGACGGCCCGTCGCTCCGCCGACTTCAGGTTCGGATACCCCGCCTGGATTTTGAGAGCGCAGGAATGGGGAATCCTGGCGAACATTTCCTCGCTCATTATCATGACCTTCTCCGTTTCATGATCCCTCTTTCGCGTCGCACGCGGCATAAAACGGGGCGAGCGTTCCGTGCAGGCTTTTGTACTTTTCGAACCGCCCGGCGTAGCGTCGCGCCGGTTCGGGCCGGGGTTCGAAGGTCCGCGCGGTCCGCGCCAGCCGGGCGGCGCCCGCGGCGACCGATCCGAACGCTCCCGCGCCCACGCCGGCCAAAACGGCGGCTCCGACGCAGGCGGCGTCGGCGTCGCGCATGGCGTCCACCGGCACGCCGAGAATGTCCGCCTTGAGCTGCATCCAGCGGGCGGACCGCGAACCGCCCCCCACGTTGCGCAGCCTGCTCGTGGCCATGCCGAGTTCGCGCATCCGGTCGAGGTTGATCCGCAGTTCGAAGGTAAGCCCCTCGAGCAGCGCCAGCGCGACCGTATGCCGGTCGGTCGAAAGCGTCATGCCCACGATCGCCGCGCGCGAGGAGAGATCGCAATTCGGGGTTCCCGAGCCGTTGAAATGCGGCATGACGAATATATCCGTCGGGTCCCCGGGCATCGCGTCGTCCATGACCGCGTACGCGTCACGCCCGGTTTCCGCCGCCAGTCGCGCCTCCTCGGCGCTCCAGTTGTCACGGAACCAGCGTAGCGCCAGACCGCCGACGTGGTTCAGCGAAAACGTGAAGTACTTCCCATTCATCGCCGAGCGATAGCAGGGATAATAACTATTATACATGCCTGGCGAAAGTTGGGGAGCGTCCAGCGTCCTGGACAGCACTTCCGCCGTTCCGGTCGAGGCGACGGCGATGTCGCCGGTCACCGCTCCCGCGCCGATGGCCGCCACCGGCTGATCATGCCCGCCCGCCACGACGGCGGGCGGATTCGACAGGCCAAGCTCGTCCGCGAGGCTCCGCGACATGGTTCCCGCCGCCGATCCCGGCGGGATCGGCGTCGACAGCAGCCGATCGGGAAAATCGAACGCGGCTAGGATTTCCCCGTCCCAAACCGAACCGACGAGATGGTAGCACATGGTGCGGCTGGCCGTGCAGGCGTCGATCACGCCGGGACAGCCCATGCGGCCCATCACGAAATCGGAATAGGTGACCAGGCGCTTCGCGCGCGAAAACACCTCGGGCAGAGCGCGGCGAAGCCACAGCATTTTCAGAAACGCGTTGATCGGGTGCGGGCGCATTCCCGTCCGCCCGAACAGTTCGAACCCGTCGAAACGTTCGGCCACGGCGGGAAGCTCCGCCCGGCACCGGTAATCCATTCCGAGGATCGCGGGAGCGAGAGCCGCGCCGTCCGCATCGACGGCGATGACCGTATCCCCCTGGACCGACGTGGCGACGGCCGCGACTTCCGGGACGTTCGCCCCGGCGAGCGCCTCGCGCATGACCGTCTTCGCCAGCGTCCACACCTGCTCGGCATTCTGTTCCGCCTTGCCGTCCGTTCCGGCGTCCATGCCGTATTCGCGGAAAGAACGGCCGACGATCGCGCCGCCGTCCGCGTCGATTACCAGCGCCTTGCATCCGGTCGTGCCGATGTCCAATCCCATGAGGCGCACTTCAATCCTCCCGCAAGGCGTCCTGGAGCCGCCGCAGCTGGCGCAGCGGCGAATCCGCGTCCAGCTCCACCATGTCGTAGGCGAGGACCCGGTCCTTTCCGACGTCCCGTTTCAACCGGTATCCCCTGGCGAGCCCGAGCGGCAGGAGGTTCTCCCTGATCGCCGTGGCGGCGAGATCTATGGAGCCGCGATACGAATATTCGCCGATGCCGTCAAGCGCCTCTCCCGCCTTGAGGTCGCGCTTGGTGATGGCGATGCATTCCGAGATCAGCTTTGGTCCGGGATGGCCGGACGATTCCCCGTACAGGACGCAATTGGCGGCCGTCAACGGCACCTCGATCGAACAGAGATGGTAGGGGCGATAGAGCGTGTAATAGGGGCCTGAGCCCATGTCGCGCTGCGACAGGCCGTTAACCAGGCAGGGGTTGTCGGTCTTGACGATCAGGAAAACGCCGGGATGGACGCCGATCGCGAAATCGACGACGCCGCTCCTCTCCAACACCCCTCCGTCTTTCCTCGGCACGAACACCCGGTTAAGCTCCGGCACGGCGGCCTTCGCGGCATGCATCCCCCTCACGTCCGGGACCAGTCCGGTGGCGTTGGACACCGCCGCCATTTCGATGGCGGTCTTCGAGCCGTCCACGAACTCGCAAAGCATCTTGGCGCTCATCCTCCTCGCGTTCGCCTTTTCCAGGACGTCGTCGGGCGTGGCGTGGATGTTGAGCGGATTGTTCTTGCCCTTGCCGGCGCAGACCACCTCGAAGCCCATGGAACGGGCGAAGCGCCACACTTCCATGATGGCGGCGGGTTCGTCGCCGGCGGCCATGCCGTAGACGACGCCGGCGTCGTCGGCCATGCGCTTCAGTATGGGGCCGATGGTGACGTCGCACTCCACGCTCATCATCACGACATGCTTCTTGTGGTGAATCGCGTCCAGGGAACAGACCGCCCCCATCTCCGCGGACCCGGTCGCGTCCACGACGACGTCGACCTGCGGAAGCCGGGTGGCGACGCTGAAATCCGTGGCGGCGACGGCGCCGCCTTCGGCGACCGCCTTCGCGGCGGCATCGGGATCGTTCGTCTCCGTCACTTTCACCGGACGCCTGCTTTGGCGGTGCGCGGCGGCGGCGCGTTCAATCGTGAGATCGACGGTGACCGCGGCCCGCATGCCGTCCATTTCGCCGATGGTGGCCACTATCTCCGCGCCCATCTGGCCGACCCCGATAATGCCGACCTGGATGGGATTCCCCTCCTTTTCGCGCAACTTCAGCTTGTCGTACATGCCGTACATGGCGCATCTCCTAGGGTTTGATCAAAACTTTGAGCGCCTCGCCGGCTACGGCGGCCGCGAAGCCGCGAACCGTTTCATCGAGGGGCAGGATCAGGGTTATGTACTTGCTCGGAGTAATGACCCCATCGCGTATGGCGGCGAGCGCTTTCAGGTGGATGGGGGCCGGATAGGAAAACGCCCCCACCACCCGTATCTCGCCGTAATGTATCCGGTTCGAATCGAGCGTCGTCCGCGGCTTGTCCTTCGGCAGTCCGCCGAACAGGATTACGGTCCCGCGCTTGCGCACCGCTTGCACGCCCTGCTCCTGGGTGGCGGCGACCGGATTGGCGCACACGGCGAAATCGACGCCAAGACCGCCGGTGGCTTCGCGAACTTTTCGGACCACGTCCTCGCGCCTGCCGTCCATAAGCAGGTCCGGCCCGAACGCCTCCGCCGCCCTGAGCCGCAGCGCGCCGGACATAAACACCCGCGAGGCCCCCCTGGCCCGCGCGACCTCCAAATGCAGACACCCTATCGGGCCGTCGCCGAGAATCAGAATCGTGTCGCCGAGACCCACTCCGGCGTTTTCCTGGGCGGCGATCACCGACGCCGCCGGCTCCGACATGGCCGCGTCGTCGAGCGACAGCCCGTCGGGAACATGATGGATCATGCCGCGTTCCAGCACCTCGGCGGGGAGCTGCGCGTATTCGGCGAACCCGCCCGGCCAATCGACGCCGAGCATGCGGTGGTAGTCGCAAAGGTTGGCCAGGCCGCGCCGGCAATACCAGCAGCGGCCGCAACTGACGTCGGGGGCGGCGGCGACGGGATCGCCGATCCGGTAGCGGGTCACGTTCGCTCCCGTCTCGGAAACGACACCGGTGAACTCGTGGCCCATGATCTGGCTGGTGATGCCTTGCGCGTTCCGGCGCAGTCCGGCGCGGAAGTTGCGCACGTCGGAACCGCAGATGCCGCAGGCGTGAATCTTGACGATGATGTCGTCGGGACCGCACGGCGCGAGGGGGACGTCCCTCACTTCGATGCGTCCGGGTTCGATGAATACCGCCGCTTTCATTGACTTCAACCTTCCTTTCCGAGAAGGCGGTCGCCGACCGCGCCCCCCGGGTGAATGACCGCGAACCGTTCGCGCGTATATCCGGTGTGCGTCATAAGCGCGATCGCCACCGCGTCGAAAAAAGCTATCACCGCCGTGGTGCTGGTGGTGGCGAGCAGGTTGAACTCGTCGGCCTCTTTTTCGACCTTGATCCCGACGACCAGGTCGGAGTTTCGCGCCAATTGCGATTCCGGATTCTCGGTCACGCCGACGACGAACGCTTTTTTCGTCCGCAGCGCGGGAAGCATATCGGTGATTTCCCTCGTGCCGCCCCCTTTTGAAACGAGTATGGCCACATCTCCGGGCTGGACCGCCCCGAGGCCGCCGTGAACCGCGTCGCCCGGCGAAAGAAAGAACGCGGGGCGCTCCACGCAACACAGCGAATGCGCGATCTTCCTCGCCGCCGCGGCGGAGGTGCCCACGCCGGCCGTGGCCACCCTGCCTGCGCATCCCGCGACGGCCTCGACGACCTTCGCGAAAACGTCCTGGTCGATGTAAGTTCCAAGCCGTTCCAACTCGCGGGCGCCGGTCTTCCAGACCTGCAGCGCCTTGTCCCACATTTCGTTCCGGTCCATTTTTCCGGCTCCGTCGTTATCGTTCCCGCTTTCCGCAAAGCCGACCTGAAACCCGGCGGAGATCGTCAGCCGTCGGCGTTTTCGTCTCCGGCCGCGGCGTCGCCCTGTCTGGTGATGTTGCGGCGCTGCAGCTTCTTGATGAAGGAACTGCGGATGCTGTCCACCAGTACGGCGAGAAAGATGATCGCGGCCATGATGATCGGCTGGAGATAAAGGTCGATGCGGGTGAACACCAAACCGGACTGGATCATCTGGATCATCACCGCGCCGAGAAGGGTTCCGGGAAAAACGGTGCCGATGCCGCCGAAAAGGCTGGCGCCGCCGAGCACCGCCGCCGCTATGGCGTCGAATTCGTTGCCGACGCCGAAACTGGCGTTGACCCTGCCGAGTTGCGCGATGGAAACGATGCCGCCCAGCGCGGAACAGGTGCCGCAGATCATATAGGTCATGGCGGTGAGTCGGCGGGTGTCGAGGCCGGCGCGACGGCCGCCTTCCGGATCGTTGCCGATGGCGTAGAGCTGACGGCCGGTCTGGGTGTCGCGGAGAAACACCGAAGCGGCCAGCACGACAAGCGCGAAGAGCAGGATGGGCATGGGGATGACGCCGAAGACGTTGATGGCGTCGAGGGTGGTGAGGGATTCGGGGTAGTCCATCGGCACCGAGCGGGTGATGAACATGCCGGCGCCGCGCGCCAGGATCATGGAGATCAGGGTGGCGATGAACGGCACCATGCCGATGCGGGTGATCATGAGCGCGTTGAGCGCGCCGATCAGGAGGCCCACCAGCAGGCAGACGAGCATCCCGAGCCAGATGGAAATTCCGAGATCGTTCACCAGGTATCCCAGGACCGCCGCCGAGAAATACATGGTCGAACCCACGGACAGGTCGATGCCGCCGGTGAGCAGCACGAAGGTCATGCCCACCGCGATGACGCCGATGAAGGTGGCGTTGACGATGATGATTTCGAGGCTCTTGTAGGCCAGGAAGCGCGGCGACAACAGCCCGAAGATCACGAAGATGACAATGAAGATGATGAACGCGGCGTTATTCAGGAGAAACAGTTTCAGCTTGTTCATGAAGCGCTCCCGATGCGCATGCCGTCCTCATGAATCCGGAAGGCGGCGCGCATTATCGCCTCTTCGTCGAATTCCCCGCGCGCGAACACCTGTATGATCTCCCCGCGGTTCATGGCGACGATGCGGTCGGCTATGCCCATGAGTTCGCCCAATTCGGAGGACACCACCATGACGCCCGATCCGCCGGCGGCGAGATCGTTGATGATGTTGTAAACCTCGTATTTCGCGCCCACATCGATGCCGCGCGTCGGCTCGTCCAGGATCAGCGCTTTCGGCCGCTTGACCAGCCACTTGCCGAGCGCCACCTTCTGCTGGTTTCCGCCGGAAAGGCTTTTCACCGCCTGCCTGTCCACCGAGGCGTACTTTATCTTCAGTTCCCCGGCGATGCGCACGCTTTCGCCGGCGACGCGCTTGCGGTCCACCAGGCGCGTCAGCGGATGGATGAAGTCGCGCATATAGACCAGGCCGATGTTGTCGACGATGGGGTAGCTCTGCAGAAACCCCTCGTCGCGGCGGTTTTCGGTGACGAACGCCATCCCCTTGTCGATGGCGTCGCGCGGATTCGACCTGCGTATCGGGACGCGGTCCACCGTCACCGCGCCGGACTCGTAGTCGTCCACCCCGAAAATCATCCGCATCAGTTCGGTGCGCCCGGAGCCCATGAGCCCGAAAATCCCCAGAATCTCGCCTTTTTTGAGATCCAGTGAAATATTGCTGACGATTCCGGACTGGCTGAGGTTTTTCACCGAAAGGGCGACCTCGCCGCCGGGTTTGTTCGTTTTCGGCGGATAGATGCTGCCGATGTCGCGGCCGATCATACTGGCGACCATGCGCTCGACGCAGAATTCCCCGCAGCGCCCGGCGGCGGTGATCCCGCCGTCCCGGAGGATCACCAGGTCGTCGCACAACTTCTCCACGTCGCCGAGAATGTGGGAGATGTAGACGATGGCGCGACCCTCCTCCTTCAATTGTCCGATGAGAACGAACAGTTTTTCCGTTTCCTTGGCGGTGAGCGACGTGGTGGGTTCGTCGAAAATGATGATGCGCGCGTCGGAGGCGAGGACCCTGGCGATCTCCACCATCTGCCGTTCGCCCGGCATAAGGCGCTCAACCTTGAGCCAGGGCGGGAAATCCATTCCCAACGCCTTGAGGACCCCGGTGGTTCGCCTGGCCATTTCCCGGCGGTCGATCAGGGGGCCGCGCTTGGGAAAGTCGTCGATGAACATGTTCTCGGCGATTGCAAGGTTGGGGAACAGATTCAATTCCTGATGAATGAAGCCGATGCCGGCTTTCGTGGCCGCGAGCGTCCCTTCCGGGCGGTAGGGTTTGCCGTCCAGGAACATTTCCCCCGAATCCTGGGGGAAAAAGCCGCCGATCACGTTCATCAACGTCGACTTGCCGGCTCCGTTCTCGCCGATCAGGCCGAGAACGCGGCCGCGCCGCAACTCGATATCGACGTTGTCCAGGGCTTTGACGCCGAAAAACGCCTTGCCGACGCCGTTGCATTGGAAGATGGGTGTGTCGTCCATGTTTGTCCGCCTTACTCCGTCGGGACGCGCCCGGAACCGGCCTCCGTCGCCTCTCCCGCCTTCAGGACGCCTGGGCGATTCTGCCGCGAACCACGTCGAGCGTCGCGGCGCCGAAAATCACCACTCCCTTGACCAGGTCTATGGTGTAAAAGCTCAAATTGAGGAAATTGAGCGTATTGGCCAAAATAACGAAAAACAGCACTCCGAACACCGCCCACAGGATCTTGCCCTTGCCTCCGGATAGGCTGACGCCGCCGATGACGTTGGCGCCGACGACATCCATGAGCATGGTCGCGCCGAGGGTGGGGCGGCCCATCTCGAAGCGCGCGGTGTAGAGGATCGAACCGATCGCGGCGCAAAGGCCGGAGATGACGAAGGCGAGGATGATGACGCGGCGGACCGGCACCCCGGAAATGCGCGAGGCCATGGGATTGACGCCGACCGCATAGACCTGCATCCCGAAAAGCGACCGGCGCAGCAGGATGTGGGCGAGAATGGTGACGCCGATGGCGATGAACATGGGCACGGACACCAGGTCGTAGGAGTCGCCGAGCAGGACGAATTCGTCCGGCAGGTGCATGATGTTTTCCGAGCCGGCAAGGTAGAGGGCGACGGCGCTGAACATCATCATGGTAACCAGCGTGACCATGAAGGCGGGCATCCTGAACGCCGCGACGCTGATGCCGTTCAGCAGGCCGACAAACATGCCGCACCCCAGCATGATCGCGATGGCGAGGACGAATCCGGCCGTGCTGTGCGCGAGAATTCCGCCGTCCTCGGCGACAATCCAGCCCCACATCACGCATTTCGAGAAGATGTACGGTTCAAGAGAGGTGCAGATGAGCGCCGCGCCGACGATGCTCGCGAACGCCAACACCGAGGTCTGGGATAAATCGATTCCACCGATGATGAGTACGAAGGTCTGCCCGACGGCGATGACCAGGAGCGGCCAGGTGTTCGACAATATGTCGGTGAGGTTGCCCATGCTCCAGAAGTAGGGAATCCATGGCGACAGGCACAGCACGTACGCGATCGTCAGGTAGAGGACGAAAAACTCGGAGGCGAGAATCCGGCGCAACCACCTGCGCCAACCCGCTTCAGTCTTGTATTCAATTTGAGCCGACACGGTCGCATCCCCGCTGGGTTTGGCATTCGGCTGACCGATTTTCTCCGCCGGCGCCGCCGGAACGGCAGCCCGGTGAAGCCGGTCACCGAATGCGCGAAAGATCCTGCCGCGCCGTCCCTCCCCGTCCCGCGCGGGGAGGGACGGCGCGCCGTGAAATTGGATTATTTGCCGCGTTCCTCGAACATGAGCTTACAGCCCCACATATCCTGGCAACGGTCCCCGAAATTGCCGTGGGTGAGGGCAAATCCGGGGTCGTAGAGCCATTCGTTGGGCTTGGTGTCGCCCTTCTGGATGGCGGCGACCAGCGCGTTCATAAGCATCTCGGCCTCCGCGAAGACGTCCTGGACGCCGGTGGAGTCGAGATAGCCTTCCTCGATCTGGCCGCAGGCGGTCTTGTCGCCGTCCAGGCCGCCGAAGATGACGTGCTTGGGATGACCGACCTTCTCCCATTTGCCGAGGGGCGCGAGGACGGCCTTGATGTTTGGAATCAGGAAGTCGGACGAGGTGAAGAGGAAGTCGATATCCGGATTCGCCTGCATGGCGGATTGGAAGTTCTGGGTAAGGACGTTGGCGTCCCACTTGGACATGATCTCGATCGGCTTGTCGATCCAGAGATCCTTGTACTTCGGATTGTTCACGGCATCGTAAAAACCGTTGCGCCGTTCAACGGCGTTGGGATCGGCGAGATCGCCGACGACGATGGCGGGAGTGAACTTGCGTCCGAGCTTCAAGGCCTCTTCGCACATGTACTCGACTGCCGCCGCCGCGATGGTGCGGTTGTCGGCGACGACCACGACCGCTTGGATGTCCTTGCTGGACGGGGGGCGGTTGAAGACGCCGTAAGGGATGTTGGCGCGGTTGGCGAGCTTGCCCATGGTCACGGCGACGTTGCCGTCGTGGGGAATGACCATGATGCCGTCGACGCGCTGATTGATCGCGGAGCGCAGCTGTTCAAGCTGGCGGTTGGCGTCCTGATTGGAGTTGAACTCGATGACCTCGATGCCCTGTCCGCGCAAGGTTTCCGTGATGGCCTGGTGGCCGGCGACCCAGAACTCGGTCTCCAGGTCCTGAAAGAGGAAAGCGATCCGGAGTTTCTCGCCGGCGGAGGCTCCCGCCGCCAGGCAGCATACGAACAGCGCCGCCAATACTGTTTTTGCCAAACATTTCATACCATCTCCTTTTTAAATACGCACGATGAACCGTAGGTCATTCGGCAATCGCCTCTACGAATGCCGATACAAATCCCAACCCAGGTAGTTCCCGGCCGCTTCCTCCACGATGTCCGCAATGTGGCCCCTGACCATCGCCACGTGGTGCTCGAAGCCGTTCTTGACGATGTGGCCCATGAACTTGCGCAACTCCGGCACTTCGCACACCGCGATGCAGCCGGACATGGCGAAGGGATCGTCGGTGAATGCGCCCTGTCCGAGGTAGGCGCGCATACAGCCGCTTCGGTCGTCGGAGGAGACGCGGAAAAAAGTCATGTCGCCGGCCTTGACCTTGCCCTTCACCGCCCCGAAACAATTGTCCTTGCCCAGCGTGGTTGACAGCACGTCGAGATAGGATATCTCCGGCTTGCCGGCCGGGTTCGCGCCGTAGATGAAACTCCTGGCGTTGTTGCCGCAGTGGGTGCACACGCACTTGTCCGCCGCGTCGCCGTAATTGTTGTTCCAATCCAGGAGCGCGCTGGCGTTCCCCGCGGCGAGGGAAAGCGCGTACATCGCGACCGCGCCGCCGACATCCGCCTCGCAGGCGGCGGGGATCAGCCGGTCCGAAAGCATGCTCATGGTAGCGCAGGCGGCGCAGCCGTAATTCTGTTCGATCGAATCCCAGCACTGCATCGCCACCGCATCGACCTCGTTTTCGGCGATCCATTTTTCGATGGCGGCCGTCAGCTTGGCCTGGCGCAGCAGTTGCGCCCCGGACGCTTCCGGACAGACATTGCCGTATTCCGCGAGGCGTTCCCGCGCGTTCTTCACCTCCGCCGCGCCGTCGTCGAGACGGGAGACGGTTCCGAGGATCTCGGACAGGTCCGCCGGGACGACCGTCAGACCCGAGGCTTGAAGCAGCTTTTCGCTGATGCGCACCGTCTGAAAACAGCCTGGGCGGACGCCGATCTGGCCGATCCTCGCGCGACGCAGGCCGCGATAGGTGCGGCATATGGCGGCGAAGCGCCCGATATCGGCGGCGAAGGCGTCCGAATCGATGTCCACGGTATGGCTGGCGGTGTCGGTGAAGGCGTATCCGTACTGCCAGAGGTTGTTCGCGATGGAGAGCTTGCCGCAGAAGGAGTCCCGGCGTTCGCGGGTGCCAAGCCTGTCGAGGCGGTCGTCGGACGCCTGAAGCAGTATGGGGACATCCAGACGCGCACCGTCGAGAGCGGCCATAACGCCCATCTCGTCCCCGAAATTGGGCAGGACGATGATGACGCCGTCTATCTTGTCCCGGTTTTTCCCGAACAGCTCGGCGCATTTCACCCCGTCCGGCCTGCCCTCGACGCATCCGGTGGGCGTGGCGTCGTCGGCGAGCACGATGTGGCCGTGCCCCAGCGTGGCGAGACGGGAGACAAGCTGCCTCTTTCCCTCGACCGCCATTTCAAAGTTGAAGCATCCCCGGGTGCTTACGATCAGGCCAAAGGTGATTTTCCCGTCGAGCATCGCATTCTCCTCTTATCCGGTGAGTGGCCGTGCCGCCACGAAGACAATACGCATCTCATCGATCAAGGAGGAAATCCCTATCGAGGAAAGGCATTTTTTTCACAATAGCTTTCGCAAACTAAAGATTATTGGCGCAGCACGGCGTCGCCGCCGGAGCGGGGATCCCGGGGCGATCCTGGCCCGGCTTGACGCCCCATACCACGGCTCGGCGCGGCTTGCGCTGTGAATCACCGTATTGTGAGAGCGCTTGACAAAAACAGGGGATGGCGCGGCGAAAAGCAGGATACAGAAAAGGCAAACGGAAAAGAATGCGCCATGACAAGCGGGAATTATAACCGCGATTATTCAATTTGCAATATTTTTTTCATTTTTTTATCATAATTTATGAAAATAAAATCGCTCCTCGCGCTTTTTCGAGCGCGCGCAAACCGCCCCGTTCGCCTCTCTTTTCCTGTCCGCGAACTCCCGCCCTTTCCTCGGGAGAATGAGTCGTTCCGCCGGCGTTGCGATCCTGGCCGAATCCCGCTTTCCGTAAACGGAGACCATTCATTATCGCATCGGCGGTGTTTGATTGCCATGCCGCGACGCATGGAGTAATATGGTTCCGGTTTGAGAGAGCCGGATGACGAGGATCGACATGTCCGAAACCAAAGTTCTCCACGGCATCGTGCTGGAAACGAAGAAATCCGGGGTCGTGGTGCGGGTGCCCCTCCTCTCGGACGGGGAGGACTGCGGCGGGAGTTGTCCCGAGTGCGGCCTCTGCGCCTCCGCTCCGCCCCTCGACCTGGAGGCGGAGGCGGATGCCGCCGTTGCTCCCCCGCTTCCGGGGGATCGGGTGTCGTTGTCTTATCGGCCGCCGAAACGCGCGGCCATGGCCGCCCTGTTCTTCGTTCCCGCACTTGTCGGATTGCTGGGCGGAATCCTCGCCGGCTCCGGTTTCGGCGAAATCGCGCTTGTCTTTTTCGCGCTCGCCGGGACGGCGGCGGGATTCGCCGTCGCGGCCGGGTTGATCAGGTTGCTCGAGAAAAGCATCGGTTCGCGGGCCCGGATCGTCGCATCCGGAAAAACGGGGGGTTGTCAATAAGTGGACTTTTGGAGAAAATCGGGCCAACCACCGCCCGATTTCCTCCAAAGATGTTACCGCTTACGGACCAATGGGTTGATTTTTCGTCAGGTCGGGCGATAGCGCCGACCTGGCAATAATTCCCG
>JAISXA010000088.1 GCA_031270685.1 Planctomycetota bacterium | reverse complement strand
AAACGCCAAGGCTTCCCTCTTGGTTCGGGAGCGATGGAATCGGCTTGCGCGCAATTGCAGGGGCGGTTCAAACGGCCGGGGCAATTCTGGAGCGAATCGGGAGAAGACCATCTGCTCGCGTTGGAGTTGGCGCGAAGGAACGGGGATTGGAACGAACTGTGGACCAAAAGGGCATAACAAAAGTGAGATGCGCCCCTCCCGCTTTTCTTCGAAGTTCACATATCCGCCTTCACCGTCGCCATCGTGTCGCTTTCGCTAAACCAGGCGGCGTATTTTGCCGAGATCATCCGCGGCGGCCTCGCGAAGCTGCGGTACACGCAAATCGAGGCGGCCGAGGCGCTCGCCCTGACCACATGGCAGCGTTTCAGGCTCATCGTTTTCCCGCAGGTCATGTACATGGTGACTCCCGCGCTGATGGGTCAAACCACGCAGCTGATCAAAAGTACGCCGGTGGTGTCGGTGATCGGCCTGAAGGAATTGACCGGAATGGGCAGGGCGGTTGTGGTGAGCACGCACAGGCCGCTGCTCTGTTTCGCCTGGGTGGCCGTATTCTACTTCATCACTTGTTTCGCGCTCCAGATCGTCGCCAAGCAAACGGAAAAGATCAATCTTCGCATCATGCGCGGCACAGGGGGATAACAGCGTCGGCAGACGGATGGTTTTCCCCGCAAGCGTTCCGCCGTCGGATTTCTTGCCTTCCGACAAGTCCGGCCGGATGAAACGCGCACGAATGGCCGCCCGGAAAGCGGAAGTTTAAACGAGGAGAAAAGCATTATGAAAATCGGTTGTCCAAAGGAAGTCAAGAATGGTGAAAATCGCGCCGGTCTGACCCCCAGTGCGGCCAGCGCCTATATAGCGGCAGGTCACGACGTTTTTATCGAGCGGGGGGCGGGCATGGGTTCGTCAATCGCTGACAGCGAATACACTGCGATCGGCGCCAAACTCCTCCCGACGGCCGAGGAGGTGTGGAACACCGCCGATATGATCGTCAAGGTCAAAGAACCCGTGGAAAGCGAATATCCGCTGATGCGCCAGGATCAGCTCGTCTATACCTATTTTCACTTTGCGGCCGACGAAAACCTTGTCCGTGTGTGCATGAAACAGAAAATCATCGCTTTGGCTTATGAGACCGTTCAAGAAGGCCGGACACTTCCTCTTCTGAAGCCGATGAGTGAGGTTGCCGGGCGTATGTCGTCGTTAATTGGGGCGTTTTATCTGGCCAAGACCCAAGGCGGTCGGGGAGTTCTACCGATGGGAGCCACCGGCGTCGCTCCGGCCGAGATTCTCGTCCTTGGCGGCGGCGTGGTCGGCGCCAACGCCGCGCACGTGGCGGCAGGCTTGAACGCAAACGTCACCATTCTTGATGTGAACCTCTCCCGTCTTGAGTATCTGGATGAGATTATGCCGGCGAACGTGGTTCCTCTCTATAACGACCCTGTAACATTCGAAGACATGATCAAGACTGCCGATGTCGTCATCGGGGCGGTACTGATCCCCGGAGCCAAGGCGCCAAAACTGCTTCGTCGTGAGCACCTCAAGACAATGAAGCCGGGGTCGGTTATTGTCGACGTCGCCATAGATCAGGGCGGCTGCTTCGAAACATCGCGCGCAACCACTCACAGCGATCCGATATATGTGATTGACGACGTTATACATTACTGTGTCGCTAATATGCCAGGCGCCTACGCCCGCACCGCAACGTTTGCTCTCAACAGCGCCACTATCGGCTACGGTCTCCAGCTTGCCAACAAAAACGTCGAACAGGCTTGCCGCGATAACGCCGCACTGCGTCTTGGCCTCAATATGTACAAGGGCGCCATCACCTACCGGTCTGTTGCCGACGCATTCAACATGCAAGACAAGTACATCCCTGCCGAAACGGTCGTCGGTTAGGACGCAGGAAATCCGGCATCCGCGACATTGAGGGTGAGCCGTGGCCAAAATATATTGCTTGTCCGACCGCTCTTCGGCGAATAGGATGTTTCCGGCGTTTTCCCGCGCCATGCCCAGAATCCGCCGGGCGCCGCGGGGATTTTCATTTGCAGGCCCTGCACTGGATTCCCGACGCCGCAAGCAGCCGATCGGGAGGAATTTGCGATGCGCTATGTCGTCGATTTGCACAGCCACAGCGGGTATGCGGGGGGCGTGGGCGACATTTCGCTCGCCGCCGTCGCCCGGACAATGGCGGTCAAGGGCATCGACGCGTTCGGCGTCGGCGACTGCCTGCATCCGGGATGGCGCGAAGCGCTTTCCGCTTCGCTCGTGGAGCGTGAGGAGGGGCTTTTCGCGCTCGGGGACGCTCCCGGCGCGTTGAAAGCCGCCAGGTTCGTGCTGCAAACCGAAGTCATCATCACCAGCGCCGCGCCGCTGGGCGGGCGGAAAGGCACGCACGTCGTCCTGACCTTTCCGAATTTCGCGGTTGTCGACCGGGCGATCGCGCTGCTTCGACGGTGGCGGGTCAAGATCGACATCGGCCGGCCGTTCATCAAGTGCGGCGACGCCGGGGACGTCGGGCAAAGATGCGCCGAACTGGCCGCGCTCGATCCGGGGGTCATGATCGTCCCCGCCCATGTGCTCACCCCACAGGGGGTTTTCGGATCCGACCATCCCGTCGACAGCCTGCGCGACGTTTTCGGAAGCTACGCGTCCGAAATCGCGGCGGTGGAGACGGGACTTTCCGCCGACCCCGAACTGCTGGCGCTCCTGCCCGAACTCGACGACATGACCCTCCTCTCCAACAGCGACTGCCATTCCGGGGCGCTCAACCGGGTCGGCCGCGAATTCACCGCGCTGGAGGTCGCGTCGCCAGGCTATCCGGGGATCGTCGAGGCGATCAGGCGGAAACAGGTCGCCTATACGGCGGAGTTCAATCCCGCCGAGGGCAGGTATTTCCTTACCGGGCACAAGGCCGGCCTCGAGCGCCATGGCGGCGCCTATTGCTTTTTCTCGCCGGACAAGACGCCGAAGGACGGGTTGTGCCCGATCTGCGGCAAGAAATTGACCATCGGCGTGCTGGAAAGAATTCTCCGCCTTTCGCGCGTCCAGTCGCCAGACGGCAAGGGGAGGTCGGCCGAAGATACGCCGCCGCGCCAGCGCGCGGTGCGCCTGGTTCCACTGGTCGAGGTGATCGCCGCCGGGCTTGGCGTGCGGAACGTATCGAGCAAAAAGGCGGCGCAGGTTTTTTCCGCCGTGACCGGGATCTTCGGGACCGAGCTGGAGCTGTGGGAACAGCCGTCGGACGCCATTGCCCGGGAGTTGGCGGGCAAGATCCCGGATCCCGCCCTCGCCGCCATCCTCCAGGTGCGGAACGGCGACTTCTCCTTCAGGCCCGGATTCGACGGCGTTTACGGCGGATTGGTCCTGGGCGAAAAGATCGACTGGTACGGCCATGCCGAGGTGGTTTATTGAGGCTGCGCGCTCCGGGCCGCGGGGGGCGATTCGTACAGGCGGTTTTTGCGGATGAAGCGGAGCACCCCCGGCGTGAGATAGCGCAGCGCCTCGCGGTCGTCGATGCCCCGGGCAAGCAACTCGCGGATCATGGTGCTGCTGAGATCGATCGGGGCCATGAAGAAACGGCCGGACCGCAAGACGCCGGTTTGCTCCGGGGTAAGGCCGGGGAAGGGAAGTCCGTTTTCCGGAAGCGGCGACCCGGGACGCTCGGCGACCAGCGGCGGCGCGAGATCGAGGATGACGGCCGGCTCGCGCCAGGAACCGAACGAGAGCGCCATATCCGACCCGATGATAAGGCGGTATTCGTCGCCGGGGTGGTCCGCCTTGAGCTGCCTCGCCGTGTCGGCGCTGAAGCTGGGACCGGACCGGTCGAGCTCCAGGCCGTCCACGGCGAGCCTGGGGTCGCCGGCGCACAGGATGCGGGTCATGGCCAGCCGCGTCGGGGCGTCGGTTTCGGCCGGCTTTTTTTTATGCGGCGGCAAGGCGGCGGGGATGAAGACGACGCGGTCTATTCTCCGCGTGTCCAGCGCCGCGCGCGCCAGAGCGAGATGCGCGCGATGGGGCGGGTTGAACGAACCTCCGAGAATGCCGCTGCGCATCGCTCCGCCCCGGATCAAATCATGGGAATGGATGCGGGGTGATGCTCGAGGCGATGCCCGCCGTCCGCGTCGAAGTCGACGGTCACCAGGTCGCAGCGGACGGGAGCGTCCTCGAGCCCGTTTTTGTGCAGGTATTCCACAACCGCCCGGGTCATGCTTCGCGCCTTTTTCAGGGTCATGCCGCTCGCGGCGTCGCCCATGACGTCGGAAGTGCGCGTCTTGACCTCGACGAACACCCATTCCTCCCCGTCGCGGGCAACGATGTCCAGTTCGCCCCGGCGCAGCCTGACCCTGCGGCCGACGATGCGCATGCCGGATTCACGAAGGTGCCTGGCCGCGATCTCCTCGCCCAACTCGCCGATCGCCGCGCGCCTGTCGACCATGATGGTGTCCCGTTCATCCGGTTTGAATGAAAAAGGCCCTGTCGCGCATTATGCGGCGATGCTGTCGGAGCGGGCGGCTTCGCCGCGATCCGCCTCCGTTTCGGAGGCGAAACCCGCGGGTCTGAGCACGACCACGAGCGCCTCCCTTTCCCCGGAGAGGGGCAGGTAATGCGTTTCGAATATCCTCCTGCCGGAATGGAGCGGAAATTCGGCGGACCCGAGCAGCGGCCATTGCCGCGCCGCTCGCCGCCACAGGTGCCCGATCCAGTCGCGCGCCGTGTTCTCCCCGATGCGCCGTTCCAGTTCCCCGGCGCCGTCGGCGGCGTCGATTTTTCTCGCCCACCCGGGAAGCTGGCTGGGATAGGAAATTTCGCGATGATTCGCGCCCGCTTCCCAATTCCCGTCGCCGGAGACATTCCCCAGGATTTCCCGCCACAGGGCATCCTCGTCCTTGCACGTCTTGGGCTGGGAGCCGCTCACGAAAATGCGGACATAGGGGAGGCGATGATCGTATTCCGGGACGGTAAGCCAATCGCCCGTGAACAGCCAGCGCTTGGTCGACCTGGGCCACTGCGCTTGCGCGCGAGCGAGGGTAAGTCTGGCCGCGAAGCCGCGCCGGGTGGCTTCGTCGAGCCCATACCACAGCCGGAGGAACCGGTTGCCGCCGCGCTGCCCCATCGCGGCGCCGAGCAAGCATCCGGGCGGCAGAATGAAGCAGGCGAGATAGACGCTGGAGATTTCGGGACAGGCGGAGAGTATGACGCAGGCGAGCGCCCCGGCGGCGGCAAAGAGGCCGACCAGGGTCGAAAGGAGCACGAAGCCATGAAAAAGAATCCGTTCCAGCCGATTGGAACGCTTTTGCAGGCGTTCGTACAGCATTTGCCAGTCGTCGGGCTCGACGTCGTTATGAATTGCGATTTTCGCGGATATGGCGCCGCGGGTGTCGCGATGTCCGCCGCGTAGCGATACGGTCATGGTTCCTCCGGTTACGTATAGCGCCAGGGAGTCGATTCGCGCCGGAACCAAATCGAACCCATGACGTTTTCAACAAGACGCTCCATTTCCCTCTGCTCCGGGAAAAACGATTTTCCAAATGCCGCATGCGAAAGGCAACTGAAATCGAAAAAAGCGACGAAAGATTCGGGCCGCGCCGATCCATCGCCGCGCCGATCCGCCGGTTTCCTTTTGAGGACTTTTGAAGGGAATCAATCGAATCGCCGATTGATCTTCTTCAAAGTTGTCATGACGATGTTCTGTTAAACGCCTTTTTTTTTATCGACTTTCCGGGGAATTTTCTGGAGGATTCCTTCAGGTGGACTTTTGAGTGGATTTTTGTTTGAGTGGGCTTTTAAAGGAAATCGGGCGGCGGTTGGTCCGATTTCCTTTAAAACCAGACTGGGAGCGGCATGAAGAAAAAATCAAAACTTCCCGTAATGTACATGATTATCTGTATATACATGGTTTTTTCCGCCTTCAACCTTCTTGAGGACGGCAATATATCCCTTGCCCATAAAATCTCCTATGCGCTGCTGATACTCGGGCCGCTGGGCGTCACCGTCTATTCGGTGTGGCGGCGCAACGTACAACTGGAGAACGGCGTCTACCCCGCCACCGCCTGGTGCCTCCCGGCCGGCATCGCGTCGGCGGTGGCGGGCGCCGCGCTCGCCTTGTTTGAGGCGGGAATTCCCGGAGCGACGGGCATCGTCGCGATCGGCGGCGTCATCGCCGCGGTCGTCGCGTTCTTCGGCGTCAGCGGTTTACGGAACCTGCGGGCGAAAACGACCGTCGTCTATTTCGACCTCCCCGGGGAGGAATGCGCCAGGATCGCGAAACTCTTCCGTTACGAGCCGTTTCCCAAAGTCTCCGTGCTGTCGATGGAGCGCGGGCGCATCGCCGGGCTTTTCCAGGGCAACGCGCCCGGGGCGGCGCACGCGGCGGTCGTGACCGATCCGAAGCTGGTCGATGAACTGAAACGCAAAAAACTTCTCGCCGAGCAGACCGGCGAGGAACGCAAGGAATTTCCCGCCTTCCTCAAGGACCCCGACAATTTGTGGACCGGAGTCATGCTTAATCCGATCGTCGTCGCCGTGGATGCGGCGAAATGGAAAAAAGTCCGCGAGGCGGACGCCCAGCCCCTACACAACCTGGAGACGCTGTTGTCGCCGAATCTGGTCGGGGCGTACGCCATTCCCGATCCCGGGAAAAGCGAAGCCGGCCGGTTGTTCCGGGACGGACTGCTGCGGAGCGGGGGCGGGGAACTTTTCGCCAACCTGCTTAAACAGGCCGGAAAACGCCTTGCCGACCCCATCGACTACCAGGCGGTGTTCGCCGACGCCGACCTGCTCGTCGCCATCGGTTTTCTGCACGACGTTCTGCCCGCGAACAGGCCGCGCCAACCGCTGGCGATATCCTTCGCCCAGGGAGCGGGTTGGGAAATGAGCCGCTTGATTGTTCCGAAGAACAGCCCCGATCCCGATCTGTCCAGGGCTTTCGCGGAATTCGCCGCGACGAAACAGGGAAACGCCGTCCTGGCGCTGAAGGCTGGCCTCCTCCCGGGACATCCGAAGGCGCTGGTCCCCCCCGGCAGTCCTCCGCGCGCCGCCGAAGGCCTGAACGAAGCCTTTCTCGCCGAATAACGCCGCAAGGACGGGGCGCTACCCGTCGCGAAAGGAGCCGGTGCGCAGGAAGGCGGCCGCGAGTCGCGCCGTCCTTGGATGGTAGGGGATGGTGGTATGGGTGGCCGGTACGCGGGCGCGGTCGGTTCCGCCGGGCGGCAGCGACGATTCCTCGGCGACGGTTCCGTCGTTAGGGCGTTTGAGCGTCAACGTACCGGGACCGAACGGGACGCTCCCCGCCACCAAGCCGATTTCGCAAGGCGGCGGCCAGGGTGCGGGCCAATCCAATTCCCGTCCGGTGACCAAATCCTGGCCGGCCGGTCCAAACAGCCATTGAAACGCCTTCCAGTCGTGAAGCCGGTCGGCGAGCGGGCTTCCCCGGTGCGGAGTTCCCAGCGTCACCATGCGTCCGAGATTGCGCGGCTGGTGCAGATGGACCAGCCGGCGCGCGATCAGGCCGCCCATGGAATGACCGACAAGGTGTATCCGGTCCGGCGTCGAAGCGGCGATGCGTTCCCACTCCGGCAAGAGATGCAAGGCGCAGTCGGGCAGGTTCAGGCGGCGGTTGGGGTATCCAGGGTTATGGATCGCGAAGCCGAGTTTTTCCAGCCTTTTCCCAAAGCGGGCGAGCGACCATTTCCCCACCACCGCCGCATGCAGGAGAACGACGTGTTCGCGCCCCGCCATCTTTCCCTTTCCTGGTGCGGTCGGCTCCGGCCGCCAAGTCAATCCGCCCCGGCGTCTTCCATGCCGGCGAACAGCGCGTCGGCGAATTCCCTGGCGTCGAAGGGCGCGAAGTCGTTTTCCCTTTCGCCCACGCCGATGAACTTGATCGGCAGGCGGATCTGGCGGTTGATGGCGATGACCACGCCGCCCTTGGCGCTGCCGTCGAGCTTGGCGAGCACCAAACCGGTGACCCCGACGCCCTCGGTGAATATTTTCGCCTGGGACAGCGCGTTCTGGCCGGTGGTGGCGTCGAGGACGAGGAGCGTCTCGTGGGGCGCGCCGGGAATTTTCTTTCCCGCCACGCGGCGGATTTTCTCGAGCTGCCGCATGAGGTTGTCCTTGGTGTGGATGCGGCCTGCGGTATCCACGACCACGTAATCGATGTTCCGCGCCTTCGCCGCCTCGCAGGCGTCGAAAACGACCGCCGCCGGGTCGGAGCCGTCGGAGTGGCGGACGATGTCGACGCCGACCCGGCCGGCCCAAAGGTCAAGCTGTTCGCCGGCGGCGGCGCGGAAGGTGTCGGCGGCGGCCAGCAGCACCTTGCCGCCCCGATCCTTGAGGTATTTGGCGAGTTTGGCGGCGGTGGTGGTTTTCCCGACGCCGTTCACCCCGACCATGAGGATGACGGCGGGGCCGTCCGAATTTTTGGCGAGCCGTTCCTCCCCGTCGGGCGCGAGCCCCTGGGACAGGCGTTCCTTGAGAAAGCCGAGGATATCGTCCGCAGCCTCGATCTCCCGGTTCTTGTAGCGCGCGCGGACCTCGTCCACCACCTCGGCGGAAAGCCTGGGCCCGACGTCGGCGAGAATCAGGCGTTCCTCGAGTTCCCGCAGCAACTCCTCGTCGACGCGGCGGCCGACGCGGAAGACGTCCTTGACGTCCATGAACAGTATTTCGCGGGTTTTTTCGAGCCCGCGGCGAATTTTATCGAAAAAACCCATAGTGCGTCCTTATTTTCTCCTCGCTGCCGCGAGTTCGCGCAGCGGCGCGATCACGTCCGGGGGGATGCGTTGCGAACCGACGTCCGCGCCTTCGCCCGGGGCATGGAAATCGCTGCCGCCGGAGACGAGAAGGTTCCGGTCGCGGGCGAAGCGTAGCAACCGCGCCACCGTTTCCGCCCCATGCCCCGGGTTGTACGCCTCCACGCCGTCGACGCCGATGCCGACCATGTCCCCGAGATCGTCCAGCAGGCCGCTCACGCCCGGATGCGCCACGACGGCGACGCCGCCCATGCGTTTGGCGAGATCCACGCCCTCGGCGAAGGCGAAGCGTTTCTTGGCGACATGCACCGGGCCGTCGTCGCGGAGGTATCTGGCGAACGCCTCCTTGACGCTTTTCACCGCCCCTTTCGCCACCAACGCCCTCGCGAGATGGGGGCGGCCGTAGACGCCGCCTTGCAGGGGCATGTCGCCCAGGGTCATCTTCACGCCCAGGCTTCCCAGCCGCTCAAGCATTTCGTACATGCGCCGCTCGCGGGCGAGGCGCATTTCCTCGAGTCTGCCGGCCCAGGAGGATTCGGGATCGGCGAACAGCGACAGGAGGTGCGCTTCGCGCCCGTTGTATTCGCAGGACAGTTCCACGCCGGCCACGCACTCGATCCCGTTTTCCGCGCAAGCCGCCGACTTCTCCCGCGCGCCGCCCAGCGTGTCGTGATCGGTTATCGCCAGGGCGACGACGTTGTTTCCCGCGGCGCGGCGAGCGAGGGCTTCCGGAGCGAGCCTGCCGTCCGAGAAGACGCAGTGAACATGCAAATCGACGGACTCGCAACCGGGCATGCGCTACCCTTCCCCGCCGGGCGTCCGGCCTTTTCCGCCCCTGCCCCCGGCGAGGCGGTCGACGACGCCGTTGACAAAGCTCCCGGAGTCGCGGTCGCCGAAGCGTTTCGCCAGTTCGACCGCCTCGTCGATAACCACGCCGGTGGGCGTCTCCCCCCGCGCGAATTCGGCGAGCGCCACCCGGATCGCGTTGCGCTCGATCGGCCCGATGCGTTCAAGGGACCAGTTCGACGCGGCCCTGGAGATGTCCCCGTCGATCTCCTCGCGCCGCTCATGGACGGCGTGGATGAGCGAAAGCGCGAACTCCTCGGCCTCCTCGCGATAAGAATCGGGGCTGTCGAAAACCTCCGCGTCGGGATCGCCCTCGCGCCGGTTCTCGTCGGCGAGGGCGGCGCGCTGCATGCGGAAAAACGCGTCCGGTTCCTCCACGTCGCCGCCGGAAAGGTCTTCCATGAAAAGGTACTGGAGGGCCAGCCTCCGGCCCACGGTGCGCGGCCGCACTTTCAGCCCTTCAAGGTCTTGAAAAGGTTGTGCATTTCAATGGCGGTGAGCGCGGCGTCAAAGCCCTTGTTGCCCGCCTTGGTTCCGGCCCGCTCCACCGCCTGCTCTATATTGTCGGTGGTGAGCACGCCGAAGGCGACCGGTTTGCCGCAGTCGAGGGAAATGCAGCCAAGTCCCTTGGCCATCTCGGACGCGACAAAATCGAAATGCGGCGTCGAGCCGCGTATGACCGCGCCCAGCGCGACAATCGCGTCGATATCGTTCCTCGCCGCCGCCATTTTCGCGACGACGGGAATCTCGAACGCCCCAGGAACCCGGATGACCGTGATGTCGTCGTCTTTCGCCCCATGGCGGAGCAGGCAGTCCTTCGCGCCTTCGACCAGGCGGTCGGAAATAAAGGAATTGAACCTGCCGGCCACGATCGCCGTCCGCATTTCCTTGGCGTTCAATTCGCCTTCGATAAGTCTACCCATGTGCAATCTCCTGGCGGTTTCGTCTCCAAACCAAAGCCGACAGTATAAGGGGAACCGGTCGTCAACGCCAGCGGCAAGCGCAAACCGGGATTGCCGGCGGCCGTCACTCCCGCGACAGGACGCAGGTATCGAGGTACAGGAGCCGCGTCCCGGAGGCGAAAAACTGCACCAGGATTTTCTTGCCGTTTATGGACAATATCTTCCCCGAACCGAACGCGGGATGCCGGACCAGGTCGCCCGAACGGAACCGGTCGCGGGCGCCGGCGAAGACGGCGGGCTGTTTTTTCGGCTGTTTCATGGCGAAAACCGTATCTCCGCCGACGGGGAACTCGTCGAAGCCGTGGTCGAAATCGACGTCGCCGTCGGATCCGAACGGATCGAAAACGCCCGTACCATTCGCCTTGAAGCCCGAACCGTATTCGAGCGACAGGGAGTCGGCGAAGTCCGCCGTTTCGACCACCGCGTCCGGCAGTTCCTTCAGGAAGCGGCTCGGCGCGGCGTACTCCGACGAACCATGGGCGAAGCGCAGTTCAGCCCTGCATACCCACGCCCGCTCGCGCGCCCGGGTCAGGCCGACGTAGAACAGGCGGCGCTCCTCCTCGACGGCGTCGTCGGTCTCCGCGTTCTTGTGCGGCAGCAATCCCTCCTCCAGTCCCGCCACGAAGACGTGGGGGAATTCCAGTCCCTTGGCGCTGTGCAGGGTCATGAGCGTCGCGCGGTCGGCGCATTCGTCCCAGTTGTCCACGTCGGCGACCAGCGCCACGTCCTCAAGGAACGCGGCCAGGTCGATGCCGGGGCGCCGCGGATCGCTCTCCTCCGCTTCGTCCGCCGTGACGGCGCCGGGGCCGTTGTCGAGACGGAACTGGACGAATTCACGCGCGCGCGCGGCGAGGCTGTCCAGGTTTTCCACCCGGTCGTCGGCGCGCTCGTCCCGGTCGCCGAGCGCGAGAGTCCGCTCGACCAGGCCGGACAGGGAAAGAACCTCCTTCACCGCAGTGTCGGCGCGGCCGCGGTCGACCGCCGCCAGCTTCGCGGCCCAGCGGGAGAATTCGAGCGTCTTTTTATTCGGCTTGAATTCCCTCTCGAAACCGGGCGCGGCGATGAACGGGAACGGCGCGAGATTCCGCTCCCCGGCGGCAAGCGCGATTTTCTCCAGCGTCTTTTCGCCCACGCCGGTGGGACGGCAGGACGCGACCCGGCGCAGGCTCTCGAAATCGCGCGGGTTTTCGAGCAGCTTGAGGTGCGCGAGGAAATCCTTGATCTCCCGGCGTTCGTAGAAGCGGACGCCGCCGACAAGCTGGTAGGGGATGCCGGAGCGCATGAACGCCTCTTCCAGCGGCCGGGACTGGGCGTTGGTGCGGTAGAACGCGGCCATGCCGCCGAAGTTCGCGCCCCCGCGCCTGAGCATGAGCATCTGTTCCGCGATCCAGGCCGCCTCCATGCCGTCCGACTGGTGCGCCGCGACGGTCACCTTCTCGCCGTCGGGGTTCGTGGTGAAAAGATCCTTGTCGATGCGGTTGCGGTTGCGGCGGATAAGGGCGTTGGCGGCGGCGAGGATGCTTTTGGTGGAGCGGTAGTTCTGTTCAAGTCGCACCAGCTTCGCGCCGGGGAAATCCGTCTGGAAGGCCATGATGTTCTGGTAGTCCGCGCCGCGCCAGGAATAGATGGACTGGTCGGGGTCGCCGGTGGCGTGGAGGTTTCGGCGCCCGCCCGCCAGCAGCTTCAGGAGCAGGTATTGCGCGCGGTTGGTGTCCTGGTATTCGTCCACGAGGATGAAGGGGAAGCGCGACTGGTACTTCTCCAGCGTCGCGGGCGATTTCTGGAGCAGGCGGACGGCGAGGAGCAGGAGGTCGTCGAAGTCGAGGGAGTTGGCGCGGCGAAGCGCGTTCTCGTATTCTTCGTATGCCTTTTTGAAGATTTCGTCCCGCCAGGAATCGACGGCGAAGCCGGACGGGTCGACGAAGTCGGATTTGGCGCGGCTGATGGCGGCAAGCGCCGCCGACGGCTTGAACGACTTGTCGAGGACGCCCAGGCTCTTGAGGGCGGCCTTCGCCGCCGCTTCCTGGTCCCCGCGGTCGAGGATGGTGAAACGGTTGTCGCGTCCATCGCCAAGCGCGTTGATGTCCCGGCGGAGCATGCGCGCGCATAGCGAGTGGAAGGTTCCCATCCAGGAGGGCGCCTCGCCGACGAGATCCTCGACGCGGGAGCGCATCTCGCGCGCCGCCTTGTTGGTGAAGGTGAGGGCGAGAATGCGCCACGGCTTGACGCCCTGGGAGACGAGCCGGGCGATGCGCCGGGTAACGACGCGGGTCTTGCCGGAACCCGCCCCGGCCACGACCAGCATGGGACCGGTGGTATGGGTCACCGCCTCGCGCTGCGCGGGCGTGAGGCCGTCGAGGAGATTGTCGGCGGTCATGGAGTCCCTGGTTTCCAAATTTGAAGTCTTGCAAGTTGGGCATTCAAACCGCCGAATGCCCAATTTGTAAAAATAACGATCCTTGCGACACAAGCGTTTCTGCTTTTTGCAAAGTGGCGATCGGCGGTTTAATCGACATTTTGCAAAACCTCAGTTTCCAGCGGACTTTTGGAGAAAATCAAACAAACCGCCGTTTGATTCTCTCCAAAGTTTCTTGGGTTTACATTTTGCGTCGGGAATTATTGCAAGGTCGGCGGTATCGCCCGACAGGACGAAAAATC